>RFSV01000037.1 GCA_009923785.1 Acidimicrobiia bacterium
GGGTTCCGATCGGAACCCACCCCCACGCTTTTCCCGGCACGTCGTTCTCGATCCGGACCTTTCGTGGCCTGGGTCCTCGTTCCATTAGGGTCACCAACGCAGGGGAAGGTGGGGATATGCAGAGTGCGGTCCGCATGACGGGGATCGTGAAGAGGTTTCCGGGAGTGGTGGCCAACGACGGCGTCGACCTCGACGTCCGCCCTGGTGAAGTCCACGCCCTCCTCGGCGAGAACGGAGCCGGTAAGTCGACTCTGTCCAACATCTTGACCGGCCTCTACCGACCTGATGAAGGAAAGGTCGAGGTGAACGGCCAGGTGGTCAACTTCGCCTCACCGAAGGATGCCCTGCACGCCGGGATCGGCATGGTGCACCAGCACTTCCGCCTGGTCGAAACGTTCACGGTCGCCGAGAACGTCGTGCTCGGCGAAGACGATGCTCCTTTTCTCATGAACCAGCAGGCCGTCGCTGCTCGGGTGAAGGAGATCAGCGATCGTTACGGACTCGCCGTCGACCCTTCGGCTCGCATTTGGCAGCTGAGCGTCGGCGAGCAGCAACGCGTCGAGATCATCAAGACCCTCTACCGCGGTGCGCGCATTCTCATTCTCGACGAGCCGACTGCGGTACTCACGCCGAACGAAGCCGACGTTCTTTTCGCCACGTTGCGAGCGATGGTGGCCGAAGGCCGCACGGTCATCTTCATCTCGCACAAACTCGACGAAGTGATGAAGGTTTCCGATCGGGTCACCGTTCTACGCGGTGGACGTACCGTCGGTACCGTCGACACAGCCAATACGAGTACGCGCGAACTGGCGAGCTTGATGGTCGGGCGTTCGGTCGAGTTCTCACGAGTCACTCGGGTGAATCGAGCCGACAACTCCACCACAGTTCTCGAACTCACCGACGTCACGGCCAACGACGATCGAGGCCGCGTCGCGGTGCAGTCGGTGTCGCTCACGGTCGGACGAGGTGAGATCGTCGGAGTAGCCGGTGTGGCTGGCAACGGACAACGCGAACTCGCCGAAGTGATCGCCGGAATGCGCGGTTGCAGTTCCGGAACGATCAGCGTCGCCGGACGAACGGTGCAATCCGGTCGCGCTCGCGTGGCCATCGACAGCGGTGTCGCCCACATTCCCGAAGATCGACTGCACACCGGGCTCGCGTCGAGCCACTCCGTGGAAGACAACATGGCGCTGAAGAACTACCGCTCACGCGAGATGTCACCTTTCCGCATGCTTCGACGCAAGGCCATTCGCGAACAAGCAACTGGCCTCGTCGATCGCTACGACGTGAAGACACCGAACACCTCCACGCCTGTGAGGTTGCTGTCGGGTGGCAACGTTCAGAAGGTTCTTCTCGCTCGCGAGTTCTCAGCCATGCCCAAGGTCTTGGTGGCGGCCTCGCCCACCCGGGGCCTCGACGTGGGAGCTATCGAGACAGTACGAGATCGGCTAGTGGAGGCTGCCGAGGGCGGTGTGGGCATTCTGCTCATCAGTGAAGATCTCGACGAGATCATGTCGCTCGCCGATCGCATCCTCGTGATCTACGAAGGTCGAATCGTCGACGACTTGTCAGCCGTAGGCGCCGATCGTCAGCGCATCGGCCTCACGATGGGCGGCGTTGCGCAGGAGACGGTGCGATGAGGTCGCCCGTCCGTCTCGAGCGCCGTCTCGAACAGCCACGCTGGCTCAACTGGTCCATTCCGGTGATCTCACTCGTCACCGCCCTCGTTCTTGGCGCGATCGTGCTCTGGATCACCGGGAAGAACCCACTCGAGGTGTACGACCGCATCCTCGAACGCGGCTTCCTCGGCAAGAGGCCCATCCAAGGAACGCTGATCACCGCAACACCTTTCGCCTTCACCGGACTGTGCGCAGCCGTGGCGTTCCGCATGGGTGTCATCAACATCGGTGGTGAGGGCCAGTTCTATGTCGGTGCGATCGGTGCCGCGTGGGTGGGCATCGCCATGACCGGTCAGCCAGTCGGCGTGGCCGTCGTCGGAATGGTCGTGATGGGCATGCTCTTTGGGGCCGCCTACGGATCCATCGTGGGTGTGCTGAAAGCGCGTTTCAACACGAACGAGATCATCACGTCGCTGATGCTCAATTACATCGCCGGCATCCTTCTCAACTACCTCATCTTCAACTCGCGTTCGTACTGGCGTGATCCCCGCTCGATGGGATTTCCATCAGGTAAGCCGATCACCGAACGTAACGAATGGACCGACTATGTGGTCGGCGGTGTGAAGATCCCGCTTGGCTTTCTCATTGCGGTGATAGCCGCCGGTGCGATCTGGGTTCTCTACAAGCGCACGCGATTCGGTTTCGAAGTGGGTGTGATCGCCGACTCGCCGCGTGCCGCGCGGTACGCCGGTATCCGTACACGATCGACCATCGTTCTCGTGATGGCACTGTCGGGCGCCCTCGCTGGACTGGGCGGTGCCTCCGACGTCGGCGACTTCCGCCACATCCTCGATGCCAAGGGTTTGCAGCTTGGCGGCTTCGGCTACACCGGCATCGTGGTTGCGGCCCTCGCCCGCTTCAACCCGTTCTCCACCTTGCTCGTGGCTTTCCTGTTGGGTGGTCTCACCAACGCTGGTTACGCACTGCAGGGGCCCGACTTCCCGAGCGGACTGGTGGGAACGCTGCAGGGTCTGATCCTTTTCACGGCAGTCGCCGGTGAGATCCTGGTGCGCTACCGCATTCGAGCCAATCGCCGTCGGACACAGGCGGTGGCGTCATGAACACCAACCTTCTCGTCGTCATCGCCGCATCTGCGGTGTTCTACGGAACGCCGTTGTTCTTCGCCGCCCTCGGCGGTGTCATCACCGAGCGCAGTGGAGTGCTGAATCTCGGTGTGGAAGGCACCATGCTCATCGGTGCCGTCACTGGCGCCTGGGCATCGCAGCACGTAGGTGGATCGGCCTGGTTCACCGTGCTGATCTCGATCCTCATGGGTATGGCGGCTGGTGCACTCACCTCGCTCTTGCATGCGTTCCTTTGCATCACCCTGCGAACGAATCAGACCGTGGCCGGACTAGCCATCACGATCGCCGCAGGTGGAGTGGGTTTGTCCAGTTATTTCGCCAATATTTGGGAAGTCGCCGCCAATCCGGTGAACCGGCCGATCCGCAAACTTGATGTGTTCGGCTTGGCTGATGCACCGGTGCTGGGGCCGATCGTGTTCAATCAGACAATCCTCACGTACGTGTCGTGGGTGATGGTGGCCGTTGCATCGTGGTACTTGTTCCGCACCAAGATCGGCCTGCAACTTCGAGCGGTCGGCGAGTCACCCCAGACGGCCGATGCCATGGGCATCAACGTCGTGAAGTACCGCTATCTGCACACGGTCCTCGGCGGATCACTCGCCGGACTCGGCGGAGTGTTCTACAGCTTGGCCATCGTTCCGCTCTGGGTCGACGGAATGACCAAGGGAGCGGGATGGATCGCCATCGCTCTCGTGATCTTCGGATTCTGGCGCCCCGGACTCACCCTGGTGGGTGCGTACCTGTTCGGTGCCCTGCAGTCGCTCGGTACGGCTCTGAAAGCACGCAACGTGAACATCAGCGGTGACGTCCTCGATGCCCTTCCGTTCGTCATGACCATCGTAGTGCTGGTGTTGATCTCGAGTCGTTTCGCTCATCGCCGTCTCGGTGCACCGGCCTCTCTCGGTGTTCCGTACGAGCGTGAAGAACGATGACATCGATCTCCAACATCTCCTCCCCATTGCGCCGGGTCTGGCACCCGATCGGTCGAGCAGAATCCTTCACGCATGAACCCACGAGGTTCGAACTCGTCGGCGAGGGCTACGTCGCCGTTCGTCTGTCGGATGAGATCCGAGTGTTTCGCGACATGTGTCCGCACCGTTTCGCGCGGTTGTCGGATGGTTGCGTGGTCGACGACACGATCCAGTGTCCGTACCACGGTTGGCAGTTCTCGGCCGAAGGACGTTGTGTTCACGTTCCAGCCATGGGCGATGACGCCACACCTCCCCCAGCTCGACTCACCGCCCCTCATGTCATGGTGCGCTACGGACTCGTCTGGGTCGCACCTGAAGATCCCCTGGCCGATCCCATTTCGATTCCGCGTTGGGACGATGCTTCGCTCGAGAAGGTGTGGATCGACCCAGTCGACGTGAAGGCCGGAGCCGCGCAGATCGTGGACAACTTCCTCGACTTCGCGCACTTCCCTTACGTGCACGCCGGCACTTTCGGGTCCGACAAAGACCGGCTGGTGCACGACTACACCACCGAACGCACGGCCGATGGCTGGGGGTTCGTCGTCGACTACCCACACGTCATCGAGAACCACGAAGATCCACTCGTTGCGGCCGGAGAACATCCTCTCGTACAACCTCGCGAGATGAAGTACCAGTTCCAGGTTCCGTTCTCGGCGAATCTTCAGTTGTTCCTGCCGACTACCGGCATGGTCAACCACATCCTTTTGCTGTGCCAACCCATGACGCTCGACACCACTCGGGTGCACATGGTGATGCTGCGCAACGACTGCCCCGACGACGCCAGCAAGTCGGCGGCCGTCGCCTACGAACTGCGCGTCTTCGACGAAGATCTGAAGATCCTCGAACGACTCCCCGATACGTCGATTCCGCTCGAGCGGGGTCAAGTGCACGTGCGAAGCGATCGACACACCGTGGAATTCCGCCGAATTCTCGAACGACTCGTGACGCTCTGACGTCTACTGCGTAGCCTTCGACCGATGGGTGATCGCGACGACAAGATCTGCGTGTCGTGTGGTCGGCGTATCGAGTGGCGCAAGAAATGGGAACGCTCGTGGAACGAGGTTCGCTACTGTTCCGATCGCTGTCGACGTGGTCGTCCGAGTGATCTCGATCATGATCTCGAGTCGGCGATCCTCTCGCTTCTCGAATCTCGAGCGAACGGTGCAACCATCTGCCCGAGCGAAGCAGCCCGAGCGGTCACCACCGACTGGAAACCCCTCATGGAGCGCACACGGTCCGCTGCTCGTCGTCTTCATGCGGCTGGATCGATCGAGATCGTGCAAGGTGGTCGAGTCGTCGATCCGTCGACAGCCAAAGGCCCGATTCGTCTACGCCGGAGGTTTTCTGGTGGGTGATTTCGACCCATACGGTAAAGAAGCCTCACCAAAACACCGGTTTGGGGCCGAGTACTACCGGAAGTTTTATGGGAAGGGTGGGGTGCACGATCGCCGCAAGATCGCCCAACTCGCCTCGGCCGTGCACCAGATGTGCGCGTGGTGGGACGTCGCACCTCGTTCGGTGCTCGACGTGGGTGCCGGACTCGGCCTGTGGCGCGACTGGTATCGCACCAACCATCCACGTGTGAAGGTGGTGTCGACCGACATCAGCGAACACGCGTGTGCGAAATATGGCCACGAACATCGTGACATCGCCACCTGGACGCCATCACGACAGTTCGATCTCGTGATCTGCCATGGAGTTCTGCAATATCCCGATGACGCCGCCGCCACGTCAGCCATCGCCAATCTGGCCGCAGCGTGTCGGAATGTGATGTACCTGGAAGTACCGACGACACTCGACTTCCGCACCATCGTCGATCCCGACGCCACTGATATGGACGTTCACCGTCGTTCAGGCGACTGGTATCGCAAGCGACTCGATCCGTACTTCGTCCAGGCCGGCGCCGGGCTCTGGGTGCGACGCGGTGGCGGGGTGTTGTTGTACGAGCTCGAACGCTCGCGCTGATTCAGGGCCGTAGCGGACGACGAACCGGACGGTCCCAACCCGGCTGACCGGTGGACTTGGGTCCGGGCCACAGACGTGGCCCCATCTCGACCATGCCGTGATGCGCTCCGTATTCGCCGAGCAAGTTGAGATATGGCGCCGCGTCGAATGCTTCGGGGCCTCGCACACCGCTGCCCTTCCAGGTGCCGTTCGACATGAGTTCGAGTGCCACGACCGGACAGATCGCGGTTTGCCACAGCACGGCCTGCGATCCCCATTCGCGCATGGTGGTGTCGTTGTCGGCCACGTGATACAGGTACACCTCGCGCGGGTTGCCGTCGTAGGTGCCCTTCACCCAGATGCCGGCACAGGTCTTACCGGTCATGAGATGGCCGAGTTTGGCTGGATTGGGAAGCACGGCGGCCAACACGTCACGTGGAGCGACGGACACATCGCCGACTCGCACCGGCTCGACCGAATCGAGACCCAAATAGGCGAATGTCTTCAAGAAGTCGATGAACTCGGCGCCGAGTCCGTACTTGAACGTGACGCGGTTGCAGTCGACCTCACGCGGAATGAGAAGCACCTCTTCGTGTTCGACATTGACGCATTCGACCGGGCCGATACCGGCTGGGAAGTGGAAGATTTCGGGTTCGCTGAAGCAGTCGGTGGTGTAGAGACCCCGGTCCTTTTCCCAGATGATCGGCGGGTTGAGACACTCTTCGATCGTCGTCCAGATGGAGAACGTCGGCGCGAACTCGTAGCCATCGATCGAGAGGTTGGAACCGTCACGCACACCGATCTCGTCGATGGTGTCGAACAGGACGTCGGCCGCGTAACGAGCGAACACATCGGACAAGCCGGGTTCGATCCCCATGCCGACGAGCGCGAGAATGCCCTTGTCGCGCCAGGCGTCATGGGCGGCCAACTGCGCCTCACCGAGTGGAATGCCCACTTTGTTGTAGGGGTCGGTGGGGTGTGGCTTGCTCAGGTTCATGGCCATGTCGAGGTAGTTGGTACCGGCCTCGAAACAGGCGTCGAAAATGGTTTCGTTGAGTCGTGGATCGCAGGCGTTGACGACGACGTCGGCCTTGGTGGCCGCAATCATGTCGACAATGGCCTTCTTGTCGCGCGCGTCGAGTTCGACAGCACGAAATCGCGACGGATCGTCCAATTCGGCGACAACCTTCTCCGCCGCGGCGGGGTACAGGTCGGCGAGGACGAACTCCGTGAAGAAGGACCGGGTTTCAGCGATCGAGGCCATGGAAGCCCCGACGCCGCCTGCGCCGATCACCAGGATGTTCATCAGTGGTCCGTTTCGTGAACGCTTCGGTGACGAAGCGTGCTTTTGTTATAGCCGGAGTCCTCTACGATCGGGCCGTGAGTCGGGACATTGACGCGAGATTGAAGCGCATCGAGGGGACTCTCGAGATTCAACAGCTGTTCGTCGACTACGGACTGGCCCTCGATGCCGGTGACTTCGCGGCATATGCCCAGGTCTTCGCCGAGAACGGTGAACTGAATCTGGGCCCCCTCGGGACCGCAATTGGCCGTCCGGCCATCCAGGAACTGATGTCACGAACCATGGACGGTCGGGTCGGAAACTCGTTCCACATCGTGAGCAGCCCGCAGATCACCTTCACCGACGACGACCACGCGACGTCGCAAGTGATGTGGACTGTGGTGCATCGTCAGACCGACGGCTCACCCAAACTCACCATGATGGGTCGGCACGTCGATCGGCTCGTCCGTGAGGACGGATCGTGGAAGATCGCGTCACGGCGCGGTCTGATCGACTTGCCGAGCGAATACCGCGACCAGAGTTAGTCGAGGGCGATGAGACTCATGCCGCTTTGGCCCGACTCTGCTCACCGAGAGCACGAATGGGACGGAGTCGGTGATACAACCGGAATCTCTCGACGGCATGCGCCTTGATGTGCGCCATCGCCTCGTCGACGTCGTCGGTGACGAGGAGTAGATCGAGATCACCAGGCGAGATCATGCCGGTGTCGTTCATGTGATCGATCTGCGCCAGCAAAGGTGCCCAGAACTCTTTGCCCATGAGCACCACCGGGAAGTCCTGCACTTTGCCGGTCTGGATGAGGGTGAGCGACTCGAACAGTTCGTCGACGGTACCGAAGCCACCGGGCATCACGACGAAGGCGTACGAGTACTTCACGAGCATCATCTTGCGGACGAAGAAATATTTGAAGTCGATGCTCACGTCGAGGTACGGGTTGGGCATCTGTTCGTGCGGTAGTTCGATGTTGCAGCCGATGCTGCAACCTCCGGCCTCCTTGGCGCCACGGTTGGCGGCTTCCATGATTCCGGGGCCCCCGCCGGTCATGACAGCAAAACCCATGTGACTGGCTGCTGCACCCACGTCTCGGGCCATCTGATAGTGCGGGTGATCGTCCTGCAGTCGGGCCGATCCGAACACGGTGATGCACGGGCCGGCGAAGTGCAAGCCGCGGAATCCGCGCAGCATCTCACGGGTCACTCGATACACCGTGCGCAGTTCACGCCGTCGTAGGCGTGGTCCGCCGAGGAGTCTCCGGTCGTGCGAGTGACCAGATTGCCGATCTTCGAAATCCACATCCACACCGACAGCCTGCCACTTCGAGCCTCCGACATGACTTCGCGAATCACGGCTACACCTGACAACCTGGGGTCGTGCCGAAAAAGACTCGCCTCACCGTCGCCACCGTCAACGTGAACGGCATCCGTGCCGCCGTGAAGAACGGGATGGAAGGCTGGATCGCCGAGCGGAAACCCGACATCGTGACGATGCAGGAGGTTCGGGCTCCCGATGCGATGGTGGCCGATCTGGTGCGTCAGGTGACCGACGCAAAATGGTCGATCGTCCACGACGAGTGCGAGTTCAAGGGTCGAGCGGGTGTGGCCGTGGCCGCCAAAAAGCCAATCTCCACATCACGGTCAGGGCTGAAGACACATTCGAAGAAGAACGCCAAGGTCTACAACGATACTGGTCGCTGGATCGAAGCCGATCTCGACACTCCCGACGGCAAAGGGCTCACCGTGATTTCGGCCTACGTACACACCGGTGACGCCGAACAGCCCGACAAGATGAAGGAGAAGCTCGCTTTCATGTGGGCGGCCAAGGAACGCCTTGCGTCACTGGTGGCCTCCAAGCGGCACGTGTTGCTCACCGGCGACTTGAACGTCGCACACAAGGAGTTCGACATCAAGAACTGGAAGGGCAACTTGAAGAGTGCCGGCTTTCTGCCCGAAGAACGAGTCTGGTTCGACGAGTTGTTCGACGAACTCGGATTAGTGGACGTGGCGCGACGACTGAGCGGTGACGGACCGGGCCCATATTCGTGGTGGTCGTGGCGCGGCAAGGCCTTCGACACCGACGCCGGTTGGCGTATCGACTACCACATCGCCTCGCCGGGCTTGGCCGACGCCGCCGTGGCCACCTCGGTCGATCGTGCTCCGTCGTACGCCGAGCGCTGGTCGGATCACGCACCCGTGGTGGTCACGTACGAGCTCTGACGTTGTCGCTTCACGACGAAAGCGGTGAAGACGAGGCCCACTACCCCCACCGCCACGATCGCCACACCCTGCAGCAGATCGTTGTCGATGTTGTTGGTGAGATACACCACGATGGCGATTACCGTGACCGCCGAGCCGCCGATGATCTGTTCGATGCGATTCCATTGCATGCCAGTCCAGAGCAACAGAGCGCCGATACCAAGAGCCGGGATCAACCCATCGAGTCCTGAGTATTCGTCGAGCCACTGCGGGACCGACGAGAACACCGTGACCACACCGGCGATGCGGATGAGGATCGCTGCTCCGTAGTCGCCTTGGCCGAGTCCGATCAGGAGCGAGCCGCCGATGAGGAACGGGATAGCACCGACTCCGAAGTCGAGCTCGGCCCATTCGACGATGCCACCGCACACAGCCATGGTGGACGGAATGACGATGATCGCCGACGAGAACTCCGTGAAGCGAACTCGGAGAAGTGCCCACATAACTCCAAGTGAACCGGCGCTCACGGCGATGATCGCGCCGTCGATGTCGGCATCGACGAGGAGAACGGCCCCTCCGGCCACCAGCGAACCGAGCGACACAATCTCGCAGAATTCGCCGGCTCGACGTCGCCATCCTTCATGACGCCACAACTGAAACGTGATCACGCCGAACACCGCCGAAGCGACGAGGAGCGAAACAGCGATGATGGTTTCGGATGCCTCCTCGAACAACGCGACCACTACACGGATGAGGCCCACGCCGATCACGAGGACGGCGATGTACGACAGGAGTTCTCGCCACAGGATCTTGAAGCGCGGCGCGTTGAGAATCTCGTCGGCTTCGGTGAACGAGAGACGGTGACTGGCCACCATCTGGTCGACTACTTCGCGCTGAGTTCTGATCTCCATCGTCATGATGCACCTCCGATCAGCGCACTGTGGCAGTGACGCAGGTGATCGAGGTGTCAGAGACGGTGAATAGTGGCGGCTGTACTAGGTGCGGTTGGACTGCCGGTAACTGCGATACACGGCGAGGAGGGCGTCCTTCTGCTCGTCGGTGAGATCGGGGTCGGCGGTGATTGCCGTTTCAGTGGACGACGACACCGATTCGTCGTCGTCGAGCATGCCGGCCCGCTCGAGAAGTTCTTCGGCCGACACGTTGAGGGCCTTCGCGATCGAGCGGACCACACGAACCGAGGGTTCGTGCAATCCGCGTTCGATCTGCGACAGGTACGGATTCGACACCTGTGCGAGCTCCGACAACTGCCGAAGACTCATCTTGGCGAGTTGACGTTGGTGTCGGATGGCCGACCCGAGTGCGCCGAGTCGGCGCTCCCAGTCGTCAGCCACGAATCAGGCCGACGCCGAAGCAGCCGGCTTGGCCGATGCCTTCTTGGCGGTGGCCTTCTTCGACGATGCCTTGGTGGCAGTCTTCTTGGCCGTCGACTTCTTGGCTGCCGGCTTCACGGCCGGCTTGCCGGCCACCGTTCGGGCGGCCTTGGTCACGAAATCGGCCTGGAGGTGCAGGATCGACTTGGCGAACTCGACGTTCTTCTCGACGGCGGTCTCGATGACGGCCGGCACCGGAACGGTGGGGAGATCGACCTTCGGGACCCGAGCCGAGACGGTGGCCTTGGCCAGGTCAGAGGCAGTGCGAACGGTCGTGACACCCTTTTCGAGGGCCTTCAGGGCTCGTTCGTTGTTGCGCTCGATGCGCTCGATGACGGTGGTGCGGGAAAGTGTCTTCATGCCTCGAACCCTACCAAGCACTGCTTGATTTACTTAGCGGAGCACCCCCATCCCTCTGTTGCGTCCGTCATACCCATGCTCTGTGACCGGTGGGTGGTTATGAGCGGTGTTGTGGTGAGAGGAGGCGTCGATGTCGACATCGGTCCCGATAACCGAGTCTCGTCGATCGCCAGAAGTCGAGGGCTGATCGACAGCAAAGGAAAATGCCGCCCCGAAGGACGGCATTTTCACACTGGTGGCGGGGGCAGGATTTGAACCTGCGACCTTCGGGTTATGAGCCCGACGAGCTACCTGGCTGCTCCACCCCGCGGCGAAGACTTGTGAGTGTAGGGGTCAAAATCGACCCGACCAACCCGACAGAGTTCCCAGCTGTCAGGTCAGTTCGGCGATCTCGCGGGCGATGCACCAGTCGAGAACACTCACCAGTGTGTCGGCGAGACGCGCCGAGGCGACTTTCAGGTTGGCCGTGAACTGCTCGGCAGTCGCCGTGTGATGATCGACCAAGTCGGTGATCGCTTTCACCGCCATAAACGGCACCGACATCTGTTCACAGACGTACCCCACGGCCGCGGCTTCCATGTCTTTCACGCACGCGCCCGACGCCGCGATCATGGCTCGGTCGTCGTCGTTCTCGTCGAGCGAGTTGCTGGTGGTCACCACACCGGTCTTCAACCCGAGCGACCGCGCCATCGTGCGGGCACTCACCACCGGATAGGCGCCGATGCCGTAGGCCTCGAAACCTTCGAGGGCGATCCGCCGATCGTGATGCACAACCTGCCCGTCGCTCACGTACACGTCACCCACCTCTCCCCCGCATCGCTGCCATCCGCCGGCCGTGCCGGCCGAGATCACGAGTTCGGGTGCAAACGCGGTGATCGTGGAATACGTCGTCAGAGCGGCCGCTTCAGTTCCGATCGAATCGACGCCGAAGCGACGATCCCGACCGTTGATCGCCACCCGCACCTCGGCACCGTGGCGCTCGGCACCGAACCAGCGCATCACCAACGGACTCGCACTGGTCACCGAACGTGCATCGAGGGTCGACAAGATGGGCGCGGCTTCGGCCGCCATCGCCATCACCACCGCAATTCGACGCACGTTTCCATGGTAGATGCGCACGTCGTCACCACCGGCGACGACTACCGTACGGCCGTGGCTCTGTTCAAGAAGTCGAAGAAGGCTCGTCAAGCCGAACTCGACGAGATGCGTAACCAACTTCGCGATCTCACGTCGCAACTCGCCGCCCTCACCTCATCACAGGCCGCATCATCGGGCCAGATCGACGAGCTCGTCACCCGTCTCGGATCACTCGATGCCCGCATCACCCAGGTGGGAACCGAAGTCACCCATCAACTCGGCGAACTCTCGGGCGACATCGACTCACTGGCCCAACGCACCACAGCGATGGGCGACGAGATCTCGCACCTCGGAGACGTGCCGACGATCGTCGACGAAGTCCGAACCGATCAGGCCCGCTTGGCCAACGAACAGGCGCGCTACGAGATCGCTTTCCGGCAGGACTTGGCCGAACTCGCCGAACGTCTGCAACGTCAACGTCCGAACGGCTGAGGCGTCGACCGAAACTCAGGCGCCAAGCAGATCGAGCGCCCGAGCCAACAGATCCTCGGCCTCACGCACCTTGGCTTGGTACTCACCCAAGTCGCCGGCCCGCAGTGCCGCATCGGCCTCGTCGAACACCGACTCAGCCGCTTCGAGCAATGCCACCGGATCGGTGGTGTCGGGGTCGACCGAGGTGTCGGTACCAGTGTCACCACCCGTGCCCGTGTCGGTACCGGTGTCGGTTCCCGGATCGAGTTCGTCGATCACATCGGTATCGGTGCTCGCTTCACCAGCGATCTCGCCGAGGTCGACGTTGGCTCCTGGGAACAAACGGTTCATGGCGTCGCTCAAGTTGTCGCCGATCACCGAACGACCGTCGTACCACGCAAGGATGCGACGTACGAACACCTGCTTCGAACCCGGATCGTCAGGGCGCACGTACAAGGGACGCATCCACACGAGACCATCGCCCACCGGGAAGAACTGCAACTGACCGAACACGACACGCGAACCGCGCTGGTCGAGCAAGGTGATGACCGGTGCGATCTCGGTGTCACTCGTGAGTTCAGCCGCCACGGTGGCCGGGCCCTCGGGCAACGACCCATCCACCCGATACACGGTGAGCTGACCGTAGGTGTCGGGGTCGTTCGACACCGTCATGAAGGCTCGCAATTCCTTACGGGTGTCATCGGCCGAGAACGGGACGAACGGTCGAAGAAGCGAGAACTTCGACTCGGAGTCGCCCGGTGCACGGAAGTACGAGTAGTAGGGCTCGAAGCGATTCACGTTGGCGTCGGCCACGTCACCGGTGTTGGCCTCTGACACCGCGTCGGTCACCGCAACGCCGGTCACGACGTTCGAGACCTCAGGATCACGCGGTGCGGCCTGAGCCACACTCCACGCCGCGTCACGATTGAAGAACTGGTCGACATCGGCGAACTGGTAGCGACCGTACAAATTTGTCTGGGCCCGGAAAAGATCTTCGGGATACCGGAAGTGCTCACGTAGTTCAGTCGACACCTGATCACCCGGTGTGAACAGATCGGGGAAGGCCTTGGCCCAGGCATTCACGATCGGATCGGTGGGATCGATCACGTACAACGTGACGTCACCGGTGTAGGCGTCGACCACAGCCTTCACACTGTTGCGCACGTAGTTGAAGTTGGTATTAAGACCCGAACCAGGGGTCAACTGCGAGGTGTTGGCCTGCTGCGCATACGGGTAGCGGGAAGTCGTGGTGAAGGCGTCGAGAATCCAGAGCACTTTGCCGTCGACGACCGCCGGATACGGATCGGCATCGAGTCGAAGGAACGGTGCCAATTTCGACACCCGGTCGCGAACGTCACGAACGTGAATGAGTCGAGAGTCATCCTGAATGAGACTCGAGCCGAAGAGATTGAACTCGCCGAAATGGACGGCGAACGCCAGTCGGCGCAACGTCGAATTCAGTCGAATGCCAGCATCACCGTCGTACGGGCCCGCTTCGAGTCCCGGACAGGCTTGCTCGACCTGATCGGTCTTCACGATGGCATAACCGGGCTGATTGGTGCCCACGTACAGCTCGGGGCGGTCGACGTCGAGTGGCGTGTAGATGGGACGACCATCGGGCGTGATCTTGCTCGCCGAAGCCGCCACCACTCCACAACCGTGGGTGTAGATCAGATGACGAGACACCCAGGTTCGGTTGGGGATGCCGTCGGAATTGAGTTCGCGAGCCGCAACGAACGTCTGCTGCATTTGACCGTTGATCGAGTAGCGATCGACGTCGAGATCGTTGATCGCATAGAAGGCGAAGAGACCCTCGTCGAGGAAGAACCGGTCGCGCATTTCGGAGATGTCGAGAAGGCGAGCATCGGCCAGTACCGCGGCGTCCTGCGCCACGTCGGCACTCGTGACACCGTTGAAATCGACCTGCTCGACCCGCACATTGTCGAGACCCATGGCGGCCTGCGTGGCCTCGATGTTGCGTGCGATGTACGGGCGCTCACGGGTGGTCACGTTGGGCTGCACCACGAAACGCTGAATGATCGCCGGGTAGATCGCACCAGCGATGACGGCTACGAGTGCCCAGAGTGCCATCGACAGGAGCGGGAGTCGCCAACCACCCCATCGCACGCCGGCCAAGAAGAGAGCTGCCACGAGCAGGCTCACCATGATCAGCAAATTGATGGCCGGTAACTGTGCATTGACATCGGTGTATGTGGCACCTTTGACCACACCACGAGTCGACGCTGTGAGCTCGAATCGCTGCAACCAGTAATCGACAGCCTTGATGACCGCCAACAGCGCGAACATCACGCTCAGATGAACACGCGCACCCTTCGCCACGCGTTCCTTCGGATCTTGCACCCGGATCGCACCATTGAGGAAGTGCATGATCGCACTGAGAATGGTGATGAGAATGAGCGCCGCAAACGCCCAGTCGACCACGTAGGTGAGGAACGGAAGGCGGAACACGTAGAAACCCACGTCGACACCGAACTGCGGATCGTCGATACCGAAGGACTGCGAATTACGGAAGAGGAGCCACTCGCTCCACTGCGACATGGCTGGTAGACCGACGAACAATCCGAACAGGATCGCCACGCCGATACGAAGTAGTCGTGAACGCGGCTGCACAACGGTGCGATAGCGCTCGACGATCTCGCGCTCGGGGCCGGTCGGCAAATCGGATGGTGCAAGACGCTGCGCGATGGTGAGACTGACGAAGCACAGAACGGCAAAGCCGACCGCGAATACCAGGCCGAGCACTACCTTCGACAGGAACGTGGTCCAGAACACGTCGGTGCGCTCGACCGAGTCGAACCAGAGAAGATCGACGTAAAAGTTGGCAAGAGTTCGTGCCGACAAGAACAGAACGACGAGAACGACGGCGATCGCTACGAGGATCAATCGACCTTTCGACGCCCAAGCCGGACGGTTTCCTCGCGGACCTCGCGGACCACGACGACGCGGACCGCCAGGAAGGTCCGAAGGAATGCGCACGCAGTCAGATTAGTTGTGCGTCGGCACGATCACACATCGGCAACCCGAGTGTGCCGGCGCATGGGTGTGACCGGTGGGGAAAGCTTCACCGGCATCGATTGCACCCGCCAAGGAATTGTCTTCGGCATCCGGACAAGCCGGACCGGCCGGGTCGTACTTCCAACACACCTTGGTGCCCGGCGTGAGAGCAGCAAGAGCACCACGTCCGTACGCGGCGTAGGCAAGATCATCGATCTGCTCGTCGATGAATTGGGTCTTCCATTCACGGAACAAGGCACGAACCAACTTCGACAATTCGGCATTGTCGGACGACTGCGAGATGGAGCGACTCAGGCGTTCGCGCAATGGTTCGACGATCGACGTCACCACGATCTCGTCGACTGCCTTCAACTGACCCTTGACCATCTCGCCCAATTCACGATCGGTCGCCTTGCTCTCGGATGTCTGCATCGACCGCGCACCAGCTACCGCAGCCGACTTGATCGACGCCGAGAGAGCTGTGCAATAGCGCTTGGTGTGATCGGTCTTCGGCCCCACGATCGCATCGAGAGTTTTCACGGGCTTCTTGGCTCGCAACACGTCGAGAATCTGGTTCTGTTCGTCGGCGAGTACTCGCTTGGCCTTGCGGCCCATGGTCAAGATAAGAGGAACGAGAATTTCGTCCCGACTCTCGAACGTGCTGACCGTACCCACGGTCTCGGCGATGGAACGGGCCACCGGTACCGACGGAGTCTTGGGTTCTTTGGCCTTCGAGGGAGTGGCCTTATTCGAGGCTTCCCTGTTCGCATCTTTGGCCACCATCTCGGCGCTCGCTCGGCGCAACTTGGCGAAGATGTCGTCGGTGCTGGCCGTCGGTCGAGCGGCCCGAGGCGCGCGGACGGGTTCGTCGACGATCGGCTCGTCGACATCGTCCAGATCTGCGACGTCATGGTCGTCGACTTCGTCGACGATCGGCTCGGCCTTACCAAACAACTGCACCACGTTCGAGACCGGCTCGGGAGTCTCGACCACGTTGTCGACCACCTGGTCCACAACGACCTCAACCGACGACTCCTCAGTTGCTTCGTCGGCTACTTCGTCGACGATGGTGTCGACATCGTGACTGTCGGGGAAGGTTTCTTCGACGACAGCGTCGGCGACTTCTGGTTGATCGATCGACGGATGGCGAATCACGCGCGAATCGCCTTCGTCGTCACTGTCCTGGTCGTACACAACAGGATCGTCCTGAACCACGAGCGGAACCGGACCGGTCGAGTTGGCCAAGTTCACGAAACCACTCGGCTCGTCGGCGGCGTCCTCGAGATCGCTCAACACGTCATCAGTGGCCACTCGGGCCCGTTCGAACGCTTGAATCAGTCGTTCACGGCCGTGGTAGAGGTCTTCGATCTGCTCACGGGCCAACTCACGACGACGCGAGATGTCGGCCAGCACTCGTTCGCGGTAGGCACGAGCCTCGTCCACCATGTCACGGCCTTGCTGCTTGGCCATCATGATCTCGCTCTCGGCATCGGCCATGGCGTCCTGACGGACTCTGGCGGCCTCGAGGTCGGCTTCCTCTCGAATGCGGGCGGAATCCTCGGTGGCGTCGCGGATCAGACGCTGAGCCGTCTCTTCGGCCCGATGGCGCAGCTTCGCCCCGGCCTCGCGGGCAGCCTGGATGATGCGCGCGGTCTCTTCACCGAGCAGTTCGGCCAGACGGTCCTCGTCGAGGTCGCCAGGGACGAGCGATACGCCCTGCTGATTGGTGAGTTCACGCTCGAGAAAACGCTCCCGCTCCTGCAAACGGGACAATTCGGCCGACACCATGCGGAGAAAATCACGCACTTCGGACTGGTCGAATCCTCGACGGGTGGTCGGGAACGACGCTCCCGCCACGGCGGACGGAGATGACGGATCGGGACGCGAAAACGAGATAGCCACGCAGGGAGAGTACGGAATGCCTGTGGACGAAGGGTGGCAATCCCCCGTGACGTGCGAACGTCAGCCCTGCTCAACCGGGGTTCCACCCCGTGCGGCCAGGGCCGCCACAGCCTCCTCCAAGGTGGCCACCGGGACGATTTCCACCCCTGGACCCGCTGCCGAACGGGCCGCCGCCAGATCGTTCACACTCTGAGCACTCGGGACCAGAAAGAGCT
>RFSV01000038.1 GCA_009923785.1 Acidimicrobiia bacterium
CCCGCGACCACCGGAATGGTCACGGCTTCGATCACCGCAGCGAAGAGCGACAGGCGCTCGTCGTCGGTGAGCACTGGTGACTCTCCCGTCGTGCCGGCCACCACGAGGCCGTCGTTCCCGTGATCCTGAAGCCAGCGCGCCAACCGACGCGCCGCGTCGAGATCGAGCGCTCCGTCGGAACCGAAAGGTGTGACCATTGCAGTCAGCACCCGTCCGAAACGTGCCATCAGAAACTCCCTTCTGCCGCACGGTCGATCCCCTGACTGAGAATCAGATCTTCGTGCAGCTCCATCCACACGTCGTGGAACGAACCGCACATCACTCCGGTGAACAAGTCGTGGCGTCCCTCACGAACGGAGCGACATGTCGACTCGAGTCGACCGCCGTAGGTACGCAGACGACCGAGAACTTCCGACATCGCGCCGACTACTGGACGGGCTTCGGAATCGAGTTCGGACAATCGATCGATCACTTTCGCGTCGTACTTCGGATCGGAGTGGTCGTTCATCTCCCCGTCGCGTAGTTGCCAGTCACCACACAACTGCTTGAAACGTCCGTTCAGATCGAGAAACTGCGCGTAGTGCGGAGCCAAGGCGCCCAGATCGATTCCCCGAAGATCGGCGGCCAGCGCCTCGACGTGGGAGGTGCGACCTTGGGGGGTGAGCTGCCACAACGAACGAGCCTCCCGGAACACGGCCCACTCGGAGTCGGCCATCGATCGAAGATGCTCTTCGACGACCCCATGATCGAGTTCGATCATCTCGACCAGGTTGTCCACCCGCGCGAAGCCCTTGATCCGAAGAGCATGATGGGTCAGAAAGGTTGGCTCTGAGGTACGTGAAGATTCCGAAGAGGCCATGGACCACGATCGTAGTTCTCGAACCCGACACGAAGACTTGCTTTTGCGACGTCGTCCATCTCGACGCCCGTTCATGTCGATTTTCGAAGAGTCGAGGGGGGTAGGGTCGCGACGTGTCCCGGCTCAACCTCGTCGTCGTCTTCGGCGGTCGATCGGCAGAACACGATGTGTCCTGTGTGACGGCAGCACACGTTCTCCGGGCCGTCGACCGCGACCGGTACGACGTGACAGCGATCGGTATCGACCGAGACGGATCGTGGCATCTGGCCGAAGGAGCGATGGCCGCCCTCGAGGGCGGTCCCGACCAATTGCCCGAACGGCTCGAACCCGACGGACTCCCGGTGTCGTCGGCTCCCGTTCTCATGGCGGCCGCATCGACTGGTACCACCGTCGTCCTTCCCTTGCTTCACGGGCCGATGGGCGAGGACGGAACGATCCAGGGCCTGCTCGAACTTCTCGATCTCCCCTATGTCGGGTCGGGAGTTCTGGCGTCAGCCGTCTGCATGGACAAGGCGATGGCCAAGGACGTTCTGGCTCGTCACGGAATTCCACAACCGCGTCACACGACGGTCACCGTCGGGTCATCCACACGCTCACATCTCGAAGCCGCCGCTCGTGATCTCGAGTATCCACTCTTCGTCAAACCCGCGAACATGGGATCCTCGATCGGCGTCAGCAAAGTGCGGGACATCGACGAGTTCGCCGCAGCCGTCGATCGAGCTTTCTCGTACGACGAGGTGGTCGTCGTCGAAGAAGCGATCGAAGGTCGCGAGATCGAGGTGGCGGTTCTCGGCAATCATGATCCGCGCGCAAGTGTTCCGGGAGAGATCGTTCCCGGCAACGAGTTCTACGACTACGACGACAAGTACGTCACCGACGGTGCCGCCCTCCTCGTTCCCGCTCCTCTCGACAACGGCGCGGTCGCCGACGTCCAACAGCTCGCTCTCTCGATCTTCCGACTGTTGCGATGTTCGGGGTTGGCCCGCATCGACTTCTTCTTCGAAGAGAACGGACGAGGCTTTCTGTGCAACGAAGTGAACACCATGCCCGGTTTCACGCCGATCTCGATGTACCCGAAATTGTGGGAAGCATCCGGTGTCGACTATTCGAACCTCATCGACCGTCTGGTCGAGCTCGCCCTCGAACGCCACGCGCGACGACGTCACAACACTGCGCGCTAGCCGATACCACCAGTCGAGATCGCCTTACGGAGTGAGCGCCGATCGCAAGAACGCGACCAGCTCGGTGCGAAGTCGACGCAAACCGGCTGTGTCAGCTGTCCACCCGACGACGCGAAGTGCCTCAGGTTCGGTAGCAATACCGGTGACCGTTGCGTAGGAAAGGGCCACCACGATGTCGGGATCGGAGCGGCGCAATCGACCGGCGTCCATCTCGTTTCGCATCCAAGCAATGGCCCGTTCGACGAGCGGACGCAAATGATCCGCCACGCGCTCGCTCGTTTCGGGTGGAAGCCGACTCATTTCGCGGATGAGTCCGAGCAAGGCCGGACGGCGGACCGCCGGGCGAAAGACCGCCTTCACCACCGCTTCGATTCGATCGAGCGGATCGTCGGGCGCGGCGCGGATCGCTGCTTCCACGACGACGGCGAGCTCTTCGGCAGTCGCGGCCAACACGCTCTCGACCAGTTCGTCCTTGGAGGCGAACCAGTAGAGCAACGTCTGCTTGGCGACGCCCACCTCCTGGGCGATCTGGTCGAGGCTGACCGCTTCCACCCCCCAGCGCCCGAACAGATCGGTCGCCCGGTCGAGGATCTGGTCGCGAGTGCCACTACGACGGGCCATATGCCCTTCCTACCAGGTTCTTCCACAGTTCTCTACCATTTGGTAGAGAACTGTGCTACAACAGGACGATGATCGCTCAGGCTCTGGCCGGACGGCGGATCGCCGTCACGGGGTCGACCGGCTTCGTCGGCACGGCCCTCGTCGAACGCCTCCTTCGATCGGTACCCGATTGCGAACTGGTTCTGCTCGTCCGTGACGGCAGACGCACGCCGGCTGCCGAGCGAGTACGTCGCGAGATCTTCAAGAACAATGCCTTCGATCGTCTCCGCACCGAATGGGGCGACGACTTCGACGCGACGATCGCCCGTCGAGTGAGCGTCGTGCGTGGCGACGTCGGCACCGACGGACTCGGACTCTCTCCCGTCGATCGGTCCACCTTCGCGTCGTGCGACGTGATCATTCATTCGGCGGCCAGTGTCGCGTTCGACTCACCTCTCGACAGCGCCGTCGAAATCAACCTTCTCGGACCGATGCGCATCGCCGCACTTCTGAACGAGGAACCCGCACGCGCCGACGGTCGGCGTGCACACCTCGTCGCAGTTTCCACCTGCTACGTGGCCGGCAACAGACGGGGCAACGCGCCTGAAGAACTCGTGAGCGAGGGCCCCTTCGACATCGGTCTCGACTGGAAATCGGAAGTCACAGCAGCTCGTCGGCTACGCAGTGACACCGAAGCCACCAGCCGGACTCCCGACAATCTCAAGCGTTTCCGAGAAGGCGCACGACGCGAACTTGGTGCTGCCGGTGCACCAGCCCTGGCGGAGAAAACCGAGAATCTGCGCGAGGCATGGGTGAAGGACCGCCTCGTGGAGGCCGGACGTTCACGTGCGGCGAGCGTCGGCTGGCCGGACGCCTACGCGTTCACCAAGGCCCTCGGCGAACAAGCGTTGCACGAGACCAAAGGCGACGTCCCGGTGAGCATCGTTCGGCCCTCGATCATCGAATCTGCACTCGCCGAACCTTTCCCCGGCTGGATTCGCGGCTTCCGCATGGCCGAGCCGGTCATCATCTCTTACGCCCGTGGACTCTTGAAGGAATTCCCCGGCGTTCCCGAGGGCACGATCGACGTGATTCCGGTCGACATCGTCGTGGCAGCCATCATCGCCGTCGCCGCGCTCGGACCCGACGAGGCGCCGCGCATCACGCAGGTCGCGTCAGGTTCCACGAATCCTCTGAAGTACCGAACCCTCGTCGACAACGTACGCGACTGGTTCACCGCACACCCGATCTACGACAGCCACGGACAGCCGATCGTCGTTCCCGATTGGAACTTCCCAGGACGCGGACGCGTGCAGAAGCAACTCACCCGAGCCAAGGACCTCGTCACCCGGTCCGAACGAGCGCTTCAGTCGCTCCCCCTTCGCGGAGCGCAGGCCACATGGTCCGCCCGTCTCGAAGAGCGCCGCGGTGACATCGAGCGAGCACTCGAATACGTCGAGTTGTACGGCCTCTACACAGAGTGCGAAGCCATTTACCAGGTCGACAATCTCATGGCCGTTCATGAACGACTCGACGACGACGATCGCGCCGCGTTCTGTCTCGATCCTCGTGCGGTCGACTGGCCCACGTACGTGTCGACCATTCACTTGCCGTCGGTCGTACAACACGCACGCGTGAAGATGGCCCCCGGCAAGACGGTCGTCGATCGACGAGATCGGCTGAAACGTCAAGTACTCGATCCAGCACGTCACGTCGCCGCTTTCGACCTCGAGAACACACTCATCGCGTCCAACGTGGTCGAGAGTTATTCGTGGCTCGCCACGCGGCGACTCGATACGTCGGATCGCATTCGCTACGTGGCACGCACACTGCGAGAAGCGCCCGGACTTCTCTCGATGGACCGTAAGGACCGGGCCGACTTCCTGCGGTACTTCTATCGACGGTACGAAGACGCTCCGGTCGAGCAGATCGACATCGATGCGATCGAACTGTTGTCGCAACTGATCATGACCAAGTCGTTCCCCGAGGGCCTACGACGGGTTCGCGAGCACCGGGCACTCGGACATCGCACCGTTCTGATCACCGGCGCGCTCAGCTTCGCCGTCGAAGGACTCCGCCCACTCTTCGACGAAATCGTCGCCGCCGAGATGACCATCCGCCCCGACGGCACCTATTCGGGCGAACTGTCGCGAGTACCTCCGACCGGCGAGACCCGCGCTCAGATCCTGGCCGACTATTGCTCGGCGGAGGGTTTCCGCCTCGAGGAATGCGTTGCCTACGCCGACTCCACCAGCGACCTTCCACTCCTCGAGGCAGTCGGCTTCCCCGTCGCTGTCAATCCCGAGACGCGTCTGGCGGCAATCGCTCGCAAACGCGGCTGGCTGGTCGAGAACTGGTCGAAGGCCGAAGGTGCTCCGAAGCGACTTCTGCCGATCGGCCCGTTGGTCTCGGAGGGCGAGCGTCGACGTTTCGGTGGCGACTCGCGTCGAGGGAGTCGAGGATGATCCGAGCGCTGCGGATCGATCGCCGGCCGGCCAAGTTGGCTCTTGCTCGCCTGGCGGGTTCGTTCGGCCCCGCCGGAGCCGTGCGACTCGGCCCGCTCGAACTGTCCTCGATCGACCCTCCTGCACTGCCCGGAACCGGTTGGCATCGAATTCGGCCTCTCCTGTCGGGAATCTGTGGAAGCGACCTGTCGCTCGTCGAAGGTCGAGCCTCCACCTACTTCCTCGATTGGGTGTCCTTCCCATTCGTTCCCGGTCATGAAGTCGTCGGTCTCGACGAGAACGGACGACGCGTCGTGATCGAACCGGTCCTCGGCCATGCCGCTCGTGACTTTCCACTCCCCTTCCCGAATGCCGCACCCGGTGACGGCGACGACTACGCACATCTCGTCGGTGGAGCCCTCGAACCAGGCATCCAGACCGGGTTCTGCTGCTCGACAGGTGGCGGCTGGTCCGACGAATTGGTTGCCCACGAGAGCCAGATCCACCAGCTGCCCGACGAATTGAGCGACGAACGAGCAGTCCTCGTCGAGCCACTCGCCGGTGGAATCCACGCCGCGTTGTCGCTCGTTCCGGCTGTTGCGCGTGCTCGTTCGCGCGGAGAGACTCCGGTGGTCGCCGTCCTCGGCGCAGGGACCATGGGACTGGCGGCAATCCTCGGTCTGCGCCGCTACCTTCCCGACGTCCGCATCGTCGTCGGAGCGCGTTATCCGCACCAGCAAACTTTGGCGCGCGCCTTCGGGGCCGATGTGGTGGTGGCCGACGGGGAGCTCGCGCGAGCCGTCCGTCGCGAAGTCGGCTGCCACGTAGTAGGCGACTATCTGTCAGGGGGCTCACACGCCACGATCGATGCCGTCGGAAACTCGAACAGCATCGCGTCGTCGCTTCGCTTCACACGACCACGAGGAACCATCGCCCTTCTCGGAATGCCCGCAGCAGTCGACGTCGATCTCACCGGTTTGTGGCATCGGGAGACTGCCGTCGTCGGGGCCTACACCTACGGCACCGAAACCATGCCCGACGGAACTCGCCGTCGCACCTTTCACTTGGCCATCGAAACCGCCGTCGACACCCCGGTCGACAAATTGCTCTCGGCCACCTATCGCCTCGAGGACTACGAGGACGCTCTCAGCCACGCGTCGACCGCCGGTCGCCGGGGCGCCGTGAAGATCGCCTTCGACCTTCGCTCCCCCGATTCACGCCGAACACAGGAGGCTTCCTGATGCCCCGTCCCGGATTCGTTCTCGACGTCGATCGTTCGACGCCACCGATTCTCTTCTGGCGCGGCGAGAACTTCTCGCTCGAGAAGCTCCCGGCCGGTCGCAGCCGTGTGATCTACGCGCCAGAGCCGCTACCCGCGATCGAGGACGTGGACGGCGCCATCGTTCACGCGCTCCTGCACCCGATCGATCAGGATCCGTTACCCGCTCTTTTGTTCCCGGGCATGAAACTGACGATCGCCTTCGACGACGTCAGCCTCCCGCTTCCCAAGATGCGTCGCCCCGACATCCGCCAGCGAATCATCGAAGCGGTCCTCGATATGGCCGCCGAAGCCGGCGTCGACGACGTACACATCATCTCGGCCCTCGCTCTGCACCGTCGTATGACCGAAGCCGAATTGCGGCACGCCGTCGGTGACCGCGTGTACGACGCGTTCGCACCTCGCGGACATCTGTATCAGCACGATGCCGAAGACCCCGAGGCACTCACTTACCTCGGCACCACCCCACATGGCGAGGACGTCGAGATCAACAAGAGAGCCGCCGAGAGCGACCTTCTCGTGTACGTCAACATCAATCTGGTCGCCATGGACGGAGGCTGGAAGAGCACGGCGACCGGACTCTCGTCGTACAAGTCGCTACGACATCACCACAACCCCGAGACCATGACGCATTCCCGAAGCTTCATGGATCAGCACCGCAGTGAGCTCCACAAGAGCAACTGGCGTATGGGCAAGGTCCTGCTCGACAGCGGCGTGAAGGTCTTCCAGATCGAGACGACCCTCAATACCGACACCTTCCCGTCGCCGTTCAACTTCCTCTCGAAGAGAGAGTGGGAATGGTCACCCCGTGATCGCATGACCTATCTCGGGACGACCAAGGCGCTGAACCGCACACCTCATCGACTGGCTCGCAACATCTTCCACTCGATCGAGGCTCCGCATCAGATGACGAGCGTGCAGGCCGGTGAAGTGGAAGCTGTCCACCGCATCACCACCGCCAACGTGTACGAACAACAACTCGTCGAAGTGAAGGGTCAGACCGACATTCTCACGATGGGCATTCCCTACATCAGCCCGTACAACGTGCACTCGATTCTGAACCCGATCCTCGTCCAAGTCATGGCGCTCGGCTACTACTTCAACATGTACCGAGGTGCTCCGCTGGTGCGAGAGGGTGGCGCGATCATCATGACGCATCCGTGTCGACCTGAATTCAACCCCGTGCATCATCCGAGCTACATCGACTTCTTCGAGCAGGTTCTGGCCGACACCACCGACCCTCACGTCATGTCGCAGAAATGGGAGAAGCAGTACGCCGAGGACGAGTGGTACAAGCACCTCTACCGAACGAGCTACGCCTACCACGGAGTCCACCCGTTCTACATGTGGTACTGGGGAACTCACGCCATGAAGCACTGCAGCCGAGTCATCGTGGTTGGCGGTGACCCGAAAACCGTGCGTCGACTCGGATTCGTGCCGGCCAGCACCATGGACGACGCGCTCGAGATCGCGAGTGATGTCGTCGGTCGAGCACCCACCATCACACACCTCCACACACCGCCGCTTCTCGTGGCCGACGTGAGCGTCTGATGGCACGCGACGACGCGCCCTGGAAGCCCAGCCGCCTGGCCGCACTCGGCCGGATCGGTGATCTCGTCGAAAACGTGACCCGCCCGGCGATGACCCGAGTCGTCCGACGAGGATTCCCTTACACCGCGCCCACCGTTCCACGCGGGGTCGAGGTCCCGGCCGAGGAAGAACGTCTCGGCGCGTCCTACGACACCGAGTGGGCCCGGCGGGCGCCGGCACGATTCGTTCGACGAGGGCTCGTGAACGGACCGATTCGCTGGATGGTGCGCAGTGTCGCCAGTCCCAGCGTGTACGGGACCGATCGCCTGTCCGATCCGGCCCGTCGCGACGATCCCCCCGCATTGATCTTCGCCCCCAACCACCACTCGCATCTCGACACCGCCCTCATGGCCACCGCAGTTCCCGAACCCTGGCGTTCGAAGCTCGTCGTCGCGGCGGCCGCCGACTACTTCTTCGACAAGCGATGGAAGGCGACCCTTGCGTCGTTGTCTCTCAACGCGATTCCCATCGATCGTGAAGTCACGGGACGCAAGTCGTCCGAAATGATCAAGGCGCTCGTCGAGGACGGCTGGAGTCTCGTGATCTATCCCGAAGGAGGACGTTCACCCGACGGATGGGGCCAGGACTTCAAGGGCGGAGCGGCCTACTTGTCGTCACGAACGGGTGCACCCGTGGTGCCAGTGTTCATCGATGGAACCGGATCCATCTTCGGAAAGGGCGCCAAGCGTCCACGCGCCGGCACCACCAAAGTGGTGTTCGGGCGCCCATTGACAGCCGCTGACGGCGAGAACACACGTCGATTCTCAGCGCGCATCGAAGCGGCGGTCACGGCACTCGGTGACGAATCTCTCACCGACTACTGGACGGCCCGTCGTCGCGCCGCCCGTGGTGAGAGCCCACGACTCACCGGCCCCGAATACACGGGGTGGCGTCGTCAGTGGGCATTGTCGGAACGGCGAGCTCTCGGAACAGCCGGCGTCCGCCGACGACAGAAGCGACGCTGGCCCGACCTCGGCTGAACCGGCGCTTGGTGGGGATTTTCACCCTGGGGGTGAAAATCCTCACCAAAAACTGGCGAGCGAACGATCAGGGTGCTGGTTCTTTGGTGCGAGCCGGAATATTGATCTCGTCGCCGGGAATGATGACGACGCCGACGTCGACCCAACCATTGGCGGCCAGGAGTGCTGACACCTCGACTCCCCACATGCTCGCGATACGCGACAACGAGTCACCCGCCTGCACCGTGTACTTGCCTTGACCCGGTTCGGGTGTCGGCGCCTCGGTGTCGGTCGGAATCGGTAGACCAGGCAGAGTGGTCGACACATTGGTCGCCGTGGGCGGAATCAAGATGACCATGCCGGGCGACAAAGGATGCAGTATTCCGTCGGCCCAACTGTTGTAGCTCGCGATGTCTTCGGCACTGGTTCCGAACTTGGCGGCGATGCCGTACATCGAGTCACCCGACACGATCGTGTAGGTCATCGGAGGCGGCAACGTGTTGGCCGGATCGACCGTGGTCACCACCGACGGAGGTGTGGTCGCATAGTTCGTCGACGTGAGAGGCCGCAATGTGGTGGCCGTCGCAGCGGGATCGCTGCCACATGCCGAGAGGGCCGTCGCCCCCATGAGCACGGCAACTCCGCCGAACGCCCAAGACGACATCACACCACGATCACGCACGGCCGACAATCTAGTTGTCATCTCCGCCGACAGGGTGGCAGAGCAATCTGCACCTGCAGGCGTCACACGAGCGGGCGGTCGGTCGGATGCACCGGCACGGGCAAGAACGACTCCCCCATGAGGAACCGATCAACTCCGGCCGCGCACGCACGACCTTCGGCGATGGCCCACACGATGAGGCTCTGACCTCGTCCCATGTCGCCGGCGACGAACACGCCAGGAACACTCGACATGTACAAATCATTGCGCCGCACATTCCCGCGCTCGTCGAGCTCGACTCCGAGTCGATCGAGCCAGCCACCCTTCTCGGGTCCCACGAAACCGAGGGCCAGGAACACGAAATCGGCCGGGATCTCGCGATCGGTGCCGTCGACTTTCACGAACGTGCCGTCCTTCATCTCGACTTCATGGAGAAGCAACGCACGCACTCGTCCGTTTCCATCATCGACGAAGCGTTCGGTGTTGACGCTGTAGAGACGATCTCCACCCTCTTCGTGTGCGGACGACACGCGATAGATCATCGAATACTGCGGCCACGGATTTCCAGCCGAACGCGTCTCGGGAGGACGCGGCATGATCTCGAGTTGCGTCACCGAGGCGGCGCCCTGGCGATGGGCCGTACCGAGGCAGTCGGCGCCGGTGTCGCCACCACCGATGATCACGACGTGACGTCCAGCGACATCGATCGGCGATGCGTCCAGGTCGCCTTGCTGGACTCGGTTGGCGAATGGCAGGTACTCCATCGCCTGATGGATGCCCGCGAGTTCGCGTCCGGGTATCGGCAAGTCGCGCCAGGCTGTCGCGCCGCACGCCAACACGACGGCGTCGTACGACGCAACGAGAACGTCGATGTCGACGTTCTGACCCACCACGGCATTCGTACGGAACTCCGTTCCTTCGGCTTCCATCTGTTCCAGACGGCGATCGATGTGGCGCTTCTCCATCTTGAATTCGGGAATTCCGTAGCGGAGGAGCCCGCCGATGCGATCGGCTCGTTCGAGAACCACGACCTCGTGGCCGGCCCGAGTCAACTGTTGTGCCGCCGCGAGCCCGGCCGGACCCGAACCGATCACAGCAACTCGCCGACCCGTCGTCACGCTCGGGAGCTGAGGCGTGACCCACCCCTCGGCCCAGGCCCGGTCGACGATCTCGACCTCGACCTGTTTGATCGCCACCGGATCGGCATTGATGCCGAGTACGCAGGCCGACTCGCACGGAGCCGGGCAGAGTCGACCGGTGAACTCCGGGAAGTTGTTGGTGGCATGAAGACGGTCGATGGCCTCGCGCCAATGCTCGCGGTACACGAGATCGTTCCAGTCGGGAATGAGATTGCCGAGCGGACAACCGTTGTTGCAGAAAGGAATCCCGCAGTCCATGCACCGGCCAGCCTGACGCTTCAACAGATCGGCATCGAATGGTTCGTAGACCTCTTTCCAGTCGCGAAGCCGTACGGGAACCGGTCGTCGACTCGGCCCTTCGCGATCCCACTTCAAGAACCCCGTGGTCTCACCCATTGGACACTCCCATCACGTGACGCAGGGTCTCCTCGTCGGACCAACCCTTTTCGGACGCCGATGCCAGCACGCCGAGGACTCGCTTGTAATCACGGGGCATGACTTTGCGGAAATGCGACACGTCGGCTTCCCATTCGTCGAGGATCCGACGACCGATGGCGCTGTCGGTCTCCTCGACGTGATCGGCGATCGTGGTGCGCAGGAAGTCGAGGTCGGAGTTCTCGAGTGACTCGAGGTCGACCAGCTCGTAGTTCACTTTGCTCGCGAACACTTCGTCGGGGTCGTACACGTAAGCCACCCCTCCGGACATACCAGCTGCGAAGTTGCGACCGGTGGCGCCGAGTACCACGACTCGTCCTCCGGTCATGTACTCACATGCATGGTCGCCCACGCCTTCCACCACGGCCGTGGCTCCCGAGTTCCGCACGCAGAACCGCTCACCCACCATGCCGCGCAGATAGATCTCACCGCTGGTCGCTCCGTAACCGATCACGTTTCCAGCGATCACGTTGTCCTCGGCCACGATCGACGAATCGCGATCCGGTCGAACCACGAGCCGACCACCCGACAAGCCCTTGCCCAAGTAGTCGTTGGCATCGCCCTCGAGCCTCATCGTCACGCCGGACGGGACGAATGCTCCGAAACTCTGTCCAGCCGAACCGCGGAAGTCGATCTGGATCGTGTTCGCAGGAAGTCCTTCGGCGCGCCAGCGCTTGGTGACCTCGTGGCCGAGCATGGTACCGACCGTTCGGTTCACGTTACGAATGGCCGATGCGAATCGAATCGGTTCACCGGATTCGATCGACTTCGCCGCGATTGCGATCAACTCGACGTCGAGCGCCTCGGCGAGACCATGATCCTGCGCGACGCTCTGATGCATCGTCTGGCCATACGGGTTCTCGGCCGCCGCGAGAATCGGTGCCAGATCGAGGCCGCGAGCCTTCCAGTGATCGACGGCAACCGTCGTGTCGAGCATCTCACTGTGGCCGACCATCTCGTCGATGGTGCGGAAACCGAGTTCGGCCATGATCTCGCGCACTTCCTCGGCCACGAACTCGAAGAAGTTCACGACGAACTCGGGCTGACCCGAGAATCGCTTGCGCAACTCGGGGTTCTGCGTCGCAATGCCCACTGGACACGTGTCGAGGTGACAGACGCGCATCATGATGCACCCGCTCACGACGAGCGGTGCCGTAGCGAACCCGAACTCTTCGGCGCCGAGCAAGGCGGCGATCACCACGTCGCGTCCCGTCTTCATCTGGCCGTCGGCCTGCACCACGATCCGGTCGCGAAGTCCGTTCAACAACAATGTCTGCTGCGTCTCGGCCAATCCGAGCTCCCACGGGGCGCCGGCGTGCTTCAACGAGGTGAGCGGAGAGGCACCGGTTCCGCCATCGTGGCCCGAGATGAGAACCACATCGGCCTTGGCTTTGCTGACGCCGGCCGCCACGGTGCCGACACCCACTTCGGCGACCAACTTCACATGAACGCGGGCCGACGGATTGGAGTTCTTCAAATCGTGGATCAACTGCTTGAGGTCCTCGATCGAATAGATGTCGTGGTGAGGTGGTGGGCTGATCAGTCCGACGCCGGGCGTGGAGTGTCGGGTCTTGGCCACCCACGGATACACCTTGTGACCCGGAAGCTGACCACCTTCGCCGGGCTTGGCTCCCTGGGCCATCTTGATCTGGATGTCATCGGCGTTCGTCAGGTATTCGCTCGTGACGCCGAACCGGCCTGATGCCACCTGCTTGATCGCCGAACGGCGAACCGGATCGTGCAATCGCTCGGAATCCTCGCCACCTTCGCCGGTGTTGCTCTTGCCGCCGATGCGGTTCATGGCGACCGCCAACGTTTCGTGAGCCTCGGCCGAGATCGATCCGTAGCTCATGGCACCCGTCGAAAAGCGCTTGACGATCGATTCGACCGACTCGACCTCGTCGATCGGAATCGACGACCGGACACCAGAACGGAACTCGAAGAGGCCGCGAAGTGTCGCCAAATTCTTGGATTGGTCGTCGACAGCTCGGCTGTATTGCCGAAACACGTCGTAGCGCTTGGCGCGCGTGCTGTGCTGCAGTCGGTAGACAGTCTCTGGATTGAAAAGGTGATACTCGCCTTCGCGACGCCACTGATACTCGCCACCGAGTTCGAGTTTGCGATGAGCTCGATGTTCGGGATTGGTGGGATGCGCCGTCGCGTGCCGTATGGCGACCTCGGCCGCGATCTCGTCGAGACCGATCCCACCGAGACGGCTCACGGTGCCCGTGAAGTATTCGTCCACCAGTTCTCGACTCAGGCCGATGGCCTCGAAGATCTGCGCTCCGGTGTAGGAGGCCACCGTGCTCACGCCCATCTTCGACATGATCTTCAGCACACCCTTGCCAGCCGCCTTGATGTACTTCTTCACAGCCGTGACCGGATCGGCGTCACCGAGGCCATGCAGATTCTCGCGAATCATGTCCTCGATCGATTCGAAGGCCAGATACGGGTTCACCGCTCCGGCTCCGTAGCCGATCAACAGGGCCATGTGATGCACTTCTCGCGCATCGCCGCACTCGACGACGAGTCCGCACTTCGTGCGCTTCTTTTCGCGTACGAGATGATGATGCACCGCAGCAGTCATGAGAAGCGACGGAATGGGGGCCAACACCTCGTCACTGTTGCGATTGGACAGAACTATCACGCGAGCACCGGCATCGATCGCCGCTGACACCTCGTCACAGATCTCTCGCAACGCGCTTCGGAGGGCTTGGCCTCCACCAGCCACTCGGTAGAGGCCCGATACCACGTGCGCGTGCAGTTCAGGGAAAGCCCCGTCGTCGTCGGCGTGGATGATGCGCGCCAGTTCGTCGTTGTCGATGACCGGAAACGGAAGAACCAACTGACGGCAACTGGCCGGACCCGGATCGAGGAGATTCGACTCGGGTCCGATCGTGGAGGCCACACTCGTGACCACTTCTTCGCGGATCGCGTCAAGCGGTGGATTCGTCACCTGGGCGAAGAGCTGTTGGAAGTAGTCGAACAAGAGGCGTGGGCGATCCGAGAGAACGGCAATCGGGGTGTCTGTTCCCATGGAGCCGATCGGCTCGGCACCAGTCTTGGCCATCGGGGCCAGGATGATCTTCAACTCTTCGTGTGTGTAGCCGAACTTCTGCTGGCGGCGCAGCACACTGAGGTGGCTGTGTACGACGTGCTCCCGCTCGGGAAGATCGTCGAGTTCGACCAAGCCCTCGGACAACCATTCGGCATAGGGCTCGGCGGCCGCCAACTGCTGCTTGATCTCCTCGTCGTCGACGATGCGACCCTGCGCGGTGTCGATGAGGAACATACGACCGGGCTGAAGGCGACCCTTCTTCACGATCTTCGACGGCTCGACGTCGATCACTCCCACTTCGGACGCCATCACCACGAGGCCGTCGGACGTCACCCAGTAACGACTCGGTCGCAACCCATTGCGGTCGAGAACTGCACCGATCACCGTTCCGTCGGTGAAGGCCACACTCGCCGGGCCGTCCCAGGGCTCGATGAGCGACGAATGGAACCGGTAGAACGCGCGCTTGTCAGCGTCCATCGTCTCGTGGTTCTCCCAGGCTTCCGGGATCATCATGAGAACCGCATGGGGCAAGGACCGACCACCGAGGTGAAGCAGCTCGAGCACCTCGTCGAAACTCGCCGAGTCGCTCCCGCCCGGAGTACAGATCGGAAACGCTCGGTCGAGACCAGGAATCAGATCGGACTTCAGCAGCGACTCACGGGTGCGCATCCAGTTGCGATTGCCTTGCACGGTGTTGATCTCGCCGTTATGCGCAATGAACCGATACGGATGAGCGAGTGGCCACGACGGAAAGGTGTTGGTGGAGAAGCGGCTGTGCACGAGGGCCAGCGCACTCTCGACTCGCTCGTCGGCGAGCTCGGGGTAGAAGGCCCCAAGTTGTGGGGTCGTGAACATTCCTTTGTAGACGATGGTTCGACTCGACAACGACGGGAAGTAGGTGTGCAATTCCTCAGGAAGTTCGTGTTCGACTCGCTTGCGTGCCACGAAAACTTTGCGATCGAGGTCGAGTCCCTTCGCTCCGGCCGGATCGGCCACGAACACTTGTCGGAACGACGGCATCGCCCGTTGTGCCGTGTCGCCGAGGGTCGACGGATCGACCGGGACCTCACGCCATCCGAGCACCGTCAGTCCTTCCTCGGCCACGATCGCGTCGATCGCGTCACGGGCCCGGTCGGCGGCAGCTGAGTCGGCCGGAAGAAATCCGATTCCGACTGCATAGGCGCCGGCCTCGGGAAGATCGAAGGCGACCACACCTCGAAAGAAGCGATCGGGAACCTGGAGCAGCACCCCGGCGCCGTCGCCGGTGTCGACTTCGGCACCAGTGGCCCCACGATGTTCGAGATTGCAGAGCGCGCCGAGGCCGAGAGCCACGATGTCGTGACTGGCTCGACCGTGGATGTCGGCCACGAACGACACTCCACAGGCATCGTGCTCGAAACGAGGGTCGTACAGGCCGTGAGCCATGGGCAGGCCGGACGCGTTCATAGAAATGGTCATGGTCACTCTCTCGGGTCCACGGACAACGTGATGTTGGTGGCCCCCGGGACGACGCTGGCCCGAACGGCTCTCGAATCCTAGGAGGGTCTCCAGACCGCCGCCAACCATTTGCCCACGTCGGCGACGTTTCGCGTCACACGAACGTCACGAGTTCGTCACGAAATCGGCGCCACCGTCAGCTCGGATCGGAAAAGACCGGGTTTCTCTTCTCGAAATTGGCCATGACCGCCTCGACCTGATTCGGTCTCCCGATCAACGAGCCGATGATCCGTCGTTCAGCGGCGAACTGATCGGCGGCCCGGTCGGCGAACATCCGGTTGAGCAATGCCTTTGCACCGCGCACGGCATCGGGACTGCGACCGGCGATCTCGGTCGCCATGGCGAAAGCATCGGCGCGCGGATCGTCGGACAGCCGGGTCGCCAGGCCGAGGTCGAAGGCTTCACGACCCGAGAAAACTCGCGCCGTGAACACCAACTCCTTCGCTATGTCGGGTCGGACGAGACGGGACAGCACGAGGGACCCGGTCATGTCGGGAACGAGCCCCCAGTGGATCTCGCGGACCGACATCTGCGTGTCGGGATGAACGATGCGAATGTCGGCGCCGAGAGCGATCTGAATGCCGCCCCCCAGCGCGTGCCCGTGGACGGCGGCGATCACGGGCACCGGGATCTCCTGCCACACCCACGCCACCTGTTGGCCGAGATGGGTGATGCGACCCTCTTCCATGCTCCCCGGATTGCCACCCTCGTTCGACGGGCCGGCGCCACCAGCCATCTGCTGGAACGATCCGAAGTCGAGTCCGGCGCAGAACGACGAACCCTCACCTGACAACACGACGACACGCACCGACGAGTCGTTCTTCAGACGGTCACCGGCCTGTGCCAAACCGAGGAACATGTCGCCGTCGAGCGCGTTGCGCTTGTCGGGTCGGTTCATTCGCACGTCGGCGACTCCACCGCTCACGGATATTGACACTCGATCATCAGCACTCATGAGGCCATGTTGGCAGGTCGACGACCTGCCAGACTCACCGTGTGCGGCCCACCTCGACATCCCTCGAACGGCGAGCCGTGATGGCCGCTTCCCTCGTGGCAGCCATCGGTGGGGCCGTCGTGGCGGCCATCCAATTGCGTGACGGCATCGTCCCGCTGCTCGACACCGTGACGTACTGGAGTGGAGCCGAGGCGGTTGCCGCCGGACGATCTTTCACGACCGACCTCGCCCCGTCGTTCTCCAACTTCGACGCCCTTCAATTCCTCGAACGCGGTGGGCGACTGCCCTTCGTCGACTTCCCGGTCGGCTATCCGTTCCTCGCCGGCGCCCTCGGGACCCTCATCGGAGTGCGGCTCGCCATGCATCTTCTCGTCGTTGTTGCTGTCGCCGCCGTGGCCTCCCTCGTCGTGCTCGGCGACGTCCGGCGGGGAAGTGAGCGGCCCGACACGTGGCGACTGGCTTGGCTGGCCACTTTCGGTGTGGCGGTGGCCGCCCTGCCGACGATGCGCCTCGTCACCCAAGGAGCTCTGTCGGAATCGCTCTTCTGTGCATCCGTCCTCGGCCTCGTCGTGGCGTTGTCTCGCTACCGCAACGGTGGTCGATGGTGGCCGGTCGCGGTCCTCGTCGTCGTGACGTCACTGCTTCGATTCATCGGCGCGCCACTCGCTCTCGTCGCCGGTTGGGAGATGTTCCGCCGGACCGGTGACCGCACGCGAGCGTTGGTGACGTCGGCGATCCTCATGGTTCCGGCCGCCGGCAACATCGTTCTGGCGTCGGCGAACGGCGGAGGCCACAACGCCGGATGGCGAGGGCTCGACCGAGTCGACCTCGAAGTCTTCGCCCGATCGGTGGGCGGCTGGTTCGATTCACGCCAAGGGGACATACGTCGCACCTACTTCACGAC
>RFSV01000039.1 GCA_009923785.1 Acidimicrobiia bacterium
CCGCTGGAAGATCGGCCCGTCACGTCGACGGGCTCAATTCGCCGTGACGGTGGCTGCGGTGGTGTTCGTCGTCTTCGTGTACCAGATCGTGTCGGTGTCACTACTCGACGGGGCCGACTATCGCGCTGACGGACTCGCGCAGCGACAGTCGTACGTGACGGTCGCCGCCGACCGGGGAACGATCTTCGATCGAGACGGAAACGAGATGTCGATCACGGTGCCGGCCGTCTCGATCTACGCCAATCCAAAAGCGGTGGGTGACCCGATCGCCACCGCCCACGTTCTCGCGCAGATGCTCGGAATCGACGCAGTCGGTGAAGCCGACCTCGCCGACAAGATGTCGGACCGATCCAAGACGTTCGTGTACGTGCAGCGCTTCGTGGACGACGACGTGGCCGAGGCGATCCTGTCACTCGGTCTGGCCGGAGTGAACGGTGTGACCGAGCCGATGCGAGTGCAGGTTTCGGGGGGACTGGCGCGAAATGTCGTAGGACGGACCGATCCCTTCGGCGTGGGGTCGACCGGGCTCGAACTTCAGTACGAGAAGATTTTGCGCGGAATCGACGGACTGATGCTTCGCGAAACCAACAATTCGGGACGCACGATCCCGGGCGCGAGTCGCATGGTGGAGCAGGCCCGACCAGGCACCGACCTCGTTCTGACGATCGATCGTTCGATGCAATATCAGGTCGAGCAGGCCCTGTTGCGTCGAGTCGAGGAACTGTTGGCCAAGGGTGGCAACGCCATCGTGCTCGACACCCGCTCGGGCGAAATTCTCGCCATCGCAAGCGTGGGTCGCAACGGCGAAGGCGTCGCCGAAGTGACGTCGGGGAACATGGCGGCGGTCGAGTCTCATGAACCCGGCTCGGTCGCCAAGATCTTCAGCGTCGCCTCGGCGATCGACCAGGGAGCGGTCACTCCCTCGAGCATGTTCCTCGTTCCGGGGTCGTTCGTCTTCGACCCCGGAACCGAATTCGAGCAGACGATCAAAGACGCCTACCCGCACGAGACCGAACCGATGAGCGTCCAGCAAATCCTCGTCAAGTCTTCGAATATCGGAACGATGATGGCGGCCGAAACGATCGGTGTGGAACGCCTCCATGAGTACCTCACGTCCTTCGGCTTCGGCTCGGCGACTGGACTCCAGTACCCCGGGGAGAGCTCGGGAACTCTCCGATCGGTCGATCGTCTTCGTGGTTCCGAGAAGGCGACCATCACCTATGGCTACGGTTTCGCGGCCACTTCGTTGCAGCTCGTGTCGGCTGTGAACGCTGTGGCGAACGGCGGTGTCTACGTCCCCCCGCGTCTCGTGCGCTCCACGATCGACGAGAACGGCAAGGTGTGGGAGACACCGATGGGCGAATCGCATCGAGTGGTCTCGGAATCCACGTCGGACACCATGGCTGATCTCCTCAGCGCCGTCGTGTGTTCCGGAACCGGCACGAGGGCTCAAGTTCCCGGTATCACCGTCGCCGGCAAGACCGGAACGGGCTACAAGGTGCAGGACAACGGGACCTACGTGACCGAGGACGGCTCTCGCGCTTACTTTGCGACGTTCGTCGGCTACCTTCCGGCCGATAATCCGCGTGTCACCATCCTCGTGTCGATCGACGAGCCTGATCCGTCGAGTCGTGACCGATTCGGTGGAACGGCCGCTGCGCCAGTGTTCTCGGCCCTGGCCCAAGTGGCAATTCAGGAGTTGTCCATCGAACCGACCGACGGCGACGTCGGTTGTGTGGCGGCGGAGTGAACCATGAGGATGCGCACCCTCGGACATTTGTGCAGCGAAGCACGCATCGGCACGGTGACCGATAAGTCGAATTCGGACGATGCTCCGATCGACACCGTGCCCTCTGACGTCATCGTGTCGCAGATCTCACACGACTCGCGCGACGTTTCTCCCGGCGCGGTGTTCTGTGCCGTTCGGGGGGCCCGCTTCGACGGGCACGAACACGTCGGAGAGGCTCTGCGTCGGGGAGCAGTCGCCCTCGTGGTCGATCATCGACTCGCCGAGATCGACCCCTCGGTCCCCCAGATCGTCGTCGGCGACGTGCGGACTGCCATGGGCCGCCTCGCCACGGCGTTCTGGGGCGATCCGTCCCGTCAGATGGACGTAGTGGGCGTGACGGGGACGAACGGAAAGACGACGACCACACATCTGCTCGCCGCAATTCTGACCGCAGCCGGTCGGCCCACCGATGTCATCGGAACCCTGTCGGGCGGGTTCACCACTCCGGAGGCGCCAGAACTGCAATCGACACTCGCCGAAATGCGAGAGCGGGGAACGCGGGCGGTCGCCATGGAGGTGTCGTCACACTCGCTCGTGATGGAGCGCGTCACCGGTACACGTTTCGCAGCTGCGGTGTTCACCAATTTGTCGCGCGACCATCTCGACCTTCACGGAAACATGGAGGAATATTTCGCCGCCAAGGCTCGGCTCTTCGACCCTTCGTTCACCGACATCGCCGTCGTGAACGCCGACGACACCTACGGCCGACGCCTGTTGGACGCCCCGCGAGTTCGGACGATTCCTTTCTCGAAAACCGATCTGGACGACATCCAGGTGACCACGATCGAGCATCGCTTCGTATGGCGCGGTCGTTCGGTACGTTGTCCTCTCGGAGGTGCAGTCAACGTCATGAATTCTCTGGCTGCTGCCACCGTCGCCGACGCGCTCGGAGTCGACGGCTCCACGATCGCCGAGGCCTTGGCCGAGGTGGCGCCGGTGCCGGGTCGTATGGAAAGAATCGACGAGGGCCAGGACTTCACCGTGTTGGTCGACTACGCCCACACTCCCGATGGCTTGTCAGCAGTCCTGCGGTCGCTGCGCGAGTCGAGTCTCGAGGGGAAGATCCTCGTCGTCTTCGGCTGTGGCGGCGATCGCGACAAGGCCAAGCGACCGATGATGGGGGAGGCCGCGGCCGGTCTCGCCGACGAAGTGATCGTCACGTCCGACAATCCTCGAAGCGAGGATCCGCAGGCCATCATCGCCTCGATCGTTGCCGGGGTGCCCGACCATCTCCGTCATCGCCTCGTCGGTGTGATCACCGACCGACGAGCAGCGATCGAATCGGCAATAGATCGTGCGCGACCCGGGGACGTCGTGTTGATCGCTGGAAAGGGTCACGAAACCACCCAAACCACGGGCACGAACATCATCGATTTCGACGATCGTGAGATTGCCCGCGAACTGCTCGGAGTGCGCGCATGATCGCCGTCATGATCGCTGGCGCGGTCTCGATGCTGGTGTCCCTTTTCGGAACGCGTTTTCTCATCGTTTTCTTCCGCGAGCGTGGAAAGGGTCAGCCGATTCTCGGTAAGGAGGATCACGGTCCCGAACACCACAAGCCGAAGTCGGGTACGCCGACGATGGGCGGACTGGCCATCGTCGGAGCAGCGTTCATCGGTTGGACCGTGGCGCACGTGCGCGACGGACTCGCCTTTTCGAATCAGGCGATCATCATCTGGATCGGCATCTTGATCATGGCGGGTATGGGTTTGCTCGACGACGTGATCAAGGTCAGCAAGGGACACAACCGCGGCATCTTCTGGAAGAAGAAGGGTCTCATCACTCTCGCTCTCGCCTGTGGGGTCACGTGGTGGCTCGCCGCGGCCACTGATGTGTCGGAGACCATCTCGTTCACTCGATTCGACTTTCCCGGCTGGGAGATCCCGTGGTGGCTCTGGGTCGTGTGGACCGGCCTCATGATGTGGGCGACGACGAATGCCGTCAACGTGACCGACGGTCTCGACGGTCTGGCGGGGGGTTCGGCTCTGTTCGGATTCCTGGCCTTCGCGATCATCGGGTACTGGTCGTTCCGTAACCCCGAGGTCTACGGAGTGCTGGAAGGTGGAACGGTGAATCCGCTCGATCTGGCGGTGTTGTCGGCCGGTTTCGCTGGGGCTTGTGGAGGTTTCCTGTGGTGGAACGCGGCACCGGCTCGCATCTTCATGGGAGACGTGGGAGCGCTTGGCATCGGTGCGTCGCTCGGCCTCCTCGCCGTCGCGACGAACACTCACTTCCTGCTGCCGCTCATCTGCGGGATCAATGTGCTCGAAGCCGGGTCGGTCGCCATGCAGATGACCATCTTTCGCGCGAGTGGTCGGACCCGGCGTTTCTTCCGTATGACCCCGATTCACCACCATTTCGAATTGATCGGCTGGCCCGAAACCACCGTGATCATCCGCTTCTGGATCATCGGCGGAATTTGCGTGGCCGCTGCGCTGGCCATGTTCATCGGCGACTTCACCCGAATCACCGATCAAGCGGGGAACCTTCTGCCATGACCGACCGGGTACTGGTGTACGGGGTCGCGGTGGCCGGATTGGCGACAGTGCGAGCCTTGCTCCGACGCAACATCGATTGCCTCGCCGTGGACGATTCGGTCGACGACACGAAGCGACGGGTGCTGGCCGATCTCGGTGTGGAACTCGTCGAGAGTCCGAGCGATTCGGTTCTCACGGGCCTGATCTCCGCATCGGCCTTGGTCGCACCGGCGCCGGGGGTGCCCGAATCCCATCCGGTGATCGAGATCGCTCGACGGACGAACCGTCGTCTCGTGACCGAACTGGATCTGGCGTACGAATGGGAGAGTGCCCGCCCCGGCGGTGCCCGGCCCATCGTCGCTGTCACGGGCACCGACGGCAAGACGAGCACCACGCTCCTGACGGCGGCAATGCTGGAGTCCGGAGGTCGAGCGAGCGTCGCGTGTGGCAACACCGACGTCCCGATGGTGGAGGCTCTCGACCTCGACGTCGACTGCTTCGTTGTCGAGGCGACCAGTTTTCGGCTGGCCTTCTGCGAGTCGTTTCGTGCCGAGGCTTCTGCGTGGCTCAATCTGGCCGAGGATCACCTCGATTGGCACGAGAGCATGAAGAGCTACGAGAACGCCAAGGCCCGCCTGTGGTCACACGTACGCGAGAACGATTCAGCGATCGGCTGGATCGACGATCCGGTCGTGATGCGTCACCTCGCCCGAACTCGCTGTCGTCGAGTGACCTTCGGTCTCGAATCGGCCGACTACCGCGTGGTCGACGACAACTTGGTCGGTCCGGAGGGAGAGATCGCACCGGTCGACGGTCTTTCACGTGCGCTTCCTCACGATCTGACCAATGCCTTGTGTGCGTCGGCCCTCGTTCTCGAGAGTGGGCTGGCCGATCGCCGGGCCATCGCTCGTGCTCTTCCGGAATTCCGCGCGCCGAGCCATCGCATCGAATTCATCGGCGAGGCCGAGGGAATTCGATGGTTCGACGATTCGAAGGCCACCACTCCGCATGCGGTACTGACCGCACTTCGCGGCTTCGACAGCGTCGTCCTGGTGGCTGGCGGTCGCAACAAGGGTCTCGACTTGGGCGAACTGGCGGCCGAAGTGTCACGTATCCGGGCAGTGGTGGCCATCGGTGAAGCGGCACCCGAAATCGTTCGGACTTTCTCTGGTCGGCGGACGGTAGTGACCGCCTGTGACATGGGAGAGGCAGTCGTCGCCGCTCGCGATTTGGCATCCGACGGGGACGTCGTCCTTCTCTCGCCCGGTTGCACGAGCTTCGACTGGTACGACGGGTACGCCCGTCGAGGCGAAGACTTCAGCCGTCGAGCCCGCGAGTTGATCGGAGCACGTTCATGACTCTGGCCCTACCGAATCGTTCTCGACGGACGTCGCAGCTCGCTGAGCGCCGACGCGCTGCTCTCGAGTCGGCACAAAAAGCTCGTCGTACCGGGCGCCGTCGTCGTTATCAGGAAGACGTCGGACGCGATCCGAAGCCACTCGGTTTCTACGTGATCGTGGCGGTCACTCTGGCCTTGGTGGCTTTTGGTCTCGTGATGGTTCTCTCGTCGTCGTCGATCGTGTCGTTCCACCGCGGACGTTCGCCGTGGTACTACTTCGTCAAGCAGGTCTTCTGGGCCGGCTTGGGAATGGTCGCCCTTGTCACGACCTATCGCATGCCTCTCAAGGTCTTGCATACGACGGCGAGAGTGCTGCCGCCCTTTGCAGTGGTATTGATGCTGGCCGCATTCACTCCCGGACTCGGCAAGACGGTCAATGGCGCCCAAGCGTGGCTGGCCATCGGCGATTACACGATTCAGCCGTCGGAGTTCATGAAGTTAGCCTTGGTGGTCTACGGCGCCGACTGGCTGACGCGCCGTGAGAAACAACTGGCCGATTTCAAAGAGGCAGCCCTGCCATACCTCGGTTGGGTCGGTATCGGGGCATTCATTGCGATCGCTCAGGGTGACCTCGGATCGTGTCTCGTCATCACGGCGATCGGCATGTCGATGCTCTTCTTGGCCGGTGCTCCACTGCGACCGTTGTTCGGGCTCTCGTTGGCGGGGGCGCTTGGTTTCGTCACCTATGCCCGCCTCGACGGCGACAAGTGGGCTCGGTTCACCTCGTTCCTCGACATCCACGGAACGCGTGAGACCGACGGTTATCAGGTGTATCAGGCGCTGATCAGTATCTCGAACGGCGGTCTCACGGGAACGGGTATCGGGGCGGGGACCGGCAAATGGGGATACGTCCCGCTCGCCCACACCGACTTCATCTTCTCGATCGTCGGCGAGGAGATGGGACTTCTCGGTGTCCTTGGACTCCTCACCCTCTTCGTCTTCCTGATCTATTTCGCATTTCAAGTTGCCTTGTCCTGTCGCCATCGCTTCGGCTTCCTCGTGGCGGCGGGTGGTTCATTGTCCAGATCTCGATCAACATCGGCGGCGTCATCGGATTGCTGCCGGTGACGGGCCTGACTTTGCCGTTCATCTCGTTCGGTGGCAGTTCGCTCATCGCGTCGATGGCCGCTGCCGGTCTCTTGATGAACGTCGCCCGCCGTCCGCGATGACGGTCTTCGCCGCCGTCGCCGGTGGTGGCACCTCGGGCCATGTGGTGCCCGCCCTCGCCATCATCGATGCTCTCGTCGAGCGCGAACACGACAGATCACACATCTTGTACGTAGGAGCGCTGCGAGGTGTGGAGACCACTCTCGTTCCCCCGACAGGAACACCTCATGTCTTTTTCGACGTGGTCGGCCTTCGGAGATCGCTCACTGCGTGGCGCCACAACTTCCGATTCGTGCCCAAACTTCTTCGAGCTCGACGACGAGCCATCGAGATGTTTCGCGCGGACCGTCCACGAGTGGTGGTGAGTGTCGGTGGGTACGCGAGCCTGCCAGCCGTGCTGGCGGCGCGTTCGTTGAAGATTCCCATCGTCGTCGTCTCCTACGACCGGCGTCCGGGTCGTTCGAGCCGAATCACCAGTCGATTCGCTTCGGTGGTGGCCACTGCATTCCCTGAAACCGACCTACGGCGAGCCGTTCACACGGGAGCCCCGGTGCGCGCCGAAATCCGACGTCTCGATCGCCGTACTGCGCGTGACGAGGCGAGACGACGCCTCGACCTTCCACTCGATCGTTTCGTCGTCGTCGTCGTCGGTGGCTCGCTCGGATCGGGGGCATTGAACGACGCAGTCGAGGCACTCGTGAGACAATGTCGGGACGACTCGGATCTCGCCGTGTTCCAGGTGGCCGGTGACCGTTTCGTGGAAGTGGTTCAGGAGCGAATGAGACAGATCTTGACGAGCGATGCACGCATCGTCCTGCGAGTGGTCGGATACCACTCGCAGATGGAGGATCTCTACGCGGCAGCCGATGTCGTGGTGGGGCGGGGCGGTGCGGGAACGATCGCCGAAATCGCAACGGTCGGTGTTCCATCGATCCTGGTTCCGTGGTCGGGTGCGGCCGACGACCATCAGACCGAGAATGTTCGGTGGTTGACCGATGCCGGCGCAGCAGTCTCGTTGTCGGACGACTCGGTAGTCGATCGTTTGCCATCGGTGATCAACGACCTACGAGCCGATCCTCGACGGCTCGCCGAAATGGGGCACGCGGCGTACGGTCTCGGCGACGCCAATCGTCGAGCGGCGGTGGCCGATCTCGTGATTACGACCGCCGAGGGGAGATCACCCGGGTGACTTCGCACGATCTCGATCTTTCCTCGCGCCGTCGGATCCACGTGGTGGGCGTGGGTGGTCCGGGAATGAGCGCGATCGCCATCGTGCTCGCGCAGATGGGCCACGACGTCTCGGGCTCCGATGTTCGCGAGGTCGCAACTCTCGAGTCGGTACGAGGATCCGGGGTTCGGGTGTCGATCGGTCACGATCCGGCGGCGATCGCGGGATGTGACATCGTCACGGCGTCGACGGCGATCCGTGAGACCAATGTCGAGCTCGACGCCGCTCGCCGACGAGGGATTCGGGTTGCGAGTCGAGGTGATGTGCTGGCGGCCATGTGCTCACTCGCCACCACCGTTGCCGTGGCCGGAACCCATGGCAAGACGACCTCGTCATCGGTTCTGCGTGCCATGTTGGCACCAAGCTTCGATCCCAGTTTTTTGATCGGCGGCAACGTCATCGATCTCGGTGTGGGGGCTCGCTGGACGGGTTCGTCGTTGTTCGTCGTCGAGGCCGACGAAAGCGATGGAACGCATCGTCGACTTCCGGTCGGAGCTGCGATCGTCACCAATGTTGACCAGGACCATCTCGATCACTTCGGCGATTTCGACTCCGTGGTTCGGAGTTTCGCCGAGTTCGTGCAGGACGTCACCGGACCGGTGGTCCTGTGCGCCGACGATCCGCATCTCGTCTCGATGCAAGCCGCTCGGCGCCTCACCTACGGTTCCACGAGTGGCGACGTGCGCTGGAGCGACGTCACCTTCGTCGATGGTCGTACGTCGTTCACCGCGAGAGGTTCCGTTCTGGGATCCGAATTCGAACGCCGTGTCACCGTTCCTCTTCGCGGTGAACACAACGTCTCGAACGTGACGGGTTGTCTGACCTTGGCGGTGGCTCTCGGCGTCGATGTCGACGAGGCGATCGCGTCGATCTCCGATTTCGGTGGGGTCGGACGACGATTCGACGTACGGGCCGAGATCGACGGCATCACCTTGATCGACGACTATGCCCATCTTCCCCGTGAGATCGATGCCGTTCTCGCTGCCGCCAGGAGCTCCGAGGCGGGTCGACGCCTGGTGGCAGTGTTCCAGCCCAATCGTTACAACAGAATGGCGACCATGTGGCCTGACTACGCCGCCTGTTTCGAGGATGCCGACGTGGTTGTGATCGCCGACATCTATTCATCTGGAACCGATCCGATTCCCGGTGTCACCGGTCGTCTGGTCGCCGACGCGGTCGCCGCAACTCGCGACGCGGGATCGGTGCATTACGTGGAGAATCGCCATGAATTGGCCGGAGCGGTTTCGGCACTACTGACATCGGGCGACGTGTGCGTGTCGATGGGTTGTGGTGACGTCGAATTCCTGCCCGACGAGATCGTGGCGGTACGGCACAGTGTCTGAAATCGACGTCGACTTCGATCGACTGGCCGACGATCTCGGGGGAGTGCGCGACGCTCCGCTCGGCGAGATGACCACCTACCGAGTGGGCGGCGGTGCCGCGGTTCTGGTGCGCGTCGAATCCCTGGAACGTCTTCGACGCGTCGCACAGATCCTCGCCGAGGTGGACGTCCCAGTCCTCGTGATCGGCCGTGGCAGCAACATGTTGGTCGCCGATCGAGGTTTTCGAGGCGTGGCGGTGCAGCTCGGTGATTTTGCCGCCGAGTGCGAGATCGACCGGCGTGGCGACGAAGCGATCGTGCGCGCTGGTGGTCTGGCTCTCCTGCCGGTCGTGGCCCGTCGGACGGCAGGTGCGGGCTGGACCGGTTTCGAATGGGCGGTCGGAGTGCCGGGAAGTGTCGGAGGCGCCGTTCGGATGAACGCCGGTGGGCACGGGTCGGACATGGAGGCCTGTGTCGTCGACGTCGATGTCTACGACCTGCAGCGAGGATCCGTTTCTGTCCGGCCACTCGCCGAACTCGGGTTACGGTTTCGAGGTTCCTCCATCGTCGATCACGAGGTCGTGACCGAGGCTCGGCTGCGCGTGTCGAAGGGTGACGTGGACACGTGCCGGGCCACCCTCGACCACATCGTGCGCTGGAGACGAGAGCACCAGCCCGGTGGTCAGAACGCTGGCTCGGTGTTCGTGAATCCGATTCCGGGTGAACTTTCGGCCGGTGAACTCATCGATCGAGCCGGCCTTCGCGGTCGGCGACTGGGATCGGCCGAGGTGTCGACCAAACACGCCAACTTCATCCAAGCCGATGTCGGCGGGTCGGCGACCGATGTCAAACGCCTCATGGACTTGGTTCGTCAGCGCATCAGCGACGATTTCGGAATCGAACTTCACAGCGAGATTCGTCTCGTGGGTTTCGTCGACGGCGAGGAGACCTCGTGACGCGCCGAGTGCGGGATTCATCGGACGACTTCTCCGACGACACCCTCGACCCCGATGTGGAAGCCGAGCTCGCTGAGGCCTTCGACGAACCGTCCGTACGTACGTCCCCCGCTCCTGGGGAGACCTCGGCCGCTTCCATGTCGTCCGGCGCCGCACCACGACGGGTCAAGATCTCCGACAGCGACTCAGCGCCGGTTCGCGCCAATGAGCCACGTGATGGTGACGACGCGTGGGGGTTTTTCCGTCGCAATCTGCCCCGGGTGCGCGTTCCTCGACTTCGTGCGCCCCGAGTTCGTCTTCCCCGTCCCTCGTTCGCCGGACTGTCGATGTCGAGGTTCCGACGGACGACGGGGAGTGGTGTCTCGACCACCAAGTCGCCGCCGAAGCGAACCGCCACGAAGTCGGCGGACGGTCGCACTCGTGTGGTCATCACCGACGACACGATTCAACCCACGAAAGTTTCGGGTCTGTCCGGTCAGGCCCGGTTTCGCGAACGCCGGATCGCGGCCCGTCGGGCCGAGGGTCGCCGGCGTCTGCGCATCGCGCTCGTGATCGGCGGCGTGGCAGCGATCGTCATCGCCGGGCTCGTCGTGCTCGCCAGTCCCATCTTGTCGATTCGAACGATCGACGTCGAAGGTGTGGTGTACGCCGATGCCGATCGGGTTGGTGAGGTCGTTGCGTCGTTACGTGGCGATCCGATTCTGACGGCCGATCTGAACGGCGCCGAGGCCGCCTTGGAGGGGATTCCGTGGATTCGTGAGGCCCGCGTGTCGATGCATCTTCCCCGACGAGTGTCGATTCAGATCGACGAACGCGAACCCATTGCCTTCTACCGAGCGGTCGACGGCTTTAATCGCGTCCTCGACATCGATGGACGGATTCTCGACGTGATCGAAGGAGACCTGGTCGATTTCCCGCCGATCCTCGGAACCGGACCGAATCTCTCGCCGGGAGATTTCGTCGACCAGCCGTTCCTCGGAGCGGCCCAGCTGATCAACGCCCTTCCGCGCGATCTGCGCCTTCGACTGGTCTCGATGTCGGTCACCCCCGATGGAGAGGTCTCGGTTCTCTTGTCCGGCGACGTGACGGTTCAGTTCGGCCGGCCGGACCGGTTCCAGGACAAGCTCGTGGCGCTGGTCAACGAGATCAAGCGTCAAGGGAGTCGCTCGTATTCGATCGTCGACGTTTCGAGCGGTGAGGCAAGTGTCCGCTGACCAGGAACGATGGGGCGGGGGCGCTCGGGGTATCCCCCCATGTGACGTCCTGACCTGAGAGAATGTCGTCCACGTCGGTCGTCAAGGTCGGTCCGGACACGTCGGTTCGGGCGTTGCCGTCCCCGATCGACCCGAGAGCGGAGGAGCCGGATGGCCGGTAGTCACAACAACTACATCTGTCAGATCAAGGTGATCGGTGTCGGTGGCGGCGGTGTCAATGCCGTGAACCGGATGATCGAACGCAATCTGCGCGGTGTGGAGTTCATCGCGATCAACACCGACATTCAGGCTCTCATGACGTCCGATGCCGAGTTGAAGCTCGACATCGGACGCGAACTCACTCGTGGTCTCGGTGCGGGTAGCGATCCCGAGATCGGTCGTCAGGCCGCCGAGGCTCACCGTGACGAGATCGAAGACGCCCTGAAGGGCGCCGACATGGTGTTCATCACAGCCGGAGAAGGAGGTGGCACCGGAACTGGTGCTGCACCGATCGTGGCCGAAGTCGCCAAGAATCTCGGAGCACTCACCATTGGCATCGTGACGCGACCGTTCTCCTTCGAGGGTCGTCGTCGGGCGGTCCAAGCCGATTCCGGAGTGGCCAAGTTGAAAGAAAAGGTCGACACGCTCATCGTCGTACCCAATGATCGCTTGCTCTCGGTCGTCGACGCCCGTGACACCGTGATCGAAGCTTTCGGCAAAGCTGATGAGGTCCTCTACAGCGGTGTGTCGGGAATTTCCGAACTCATCACGAATCCCGGTCTCATCAACACCGACTTCGCCGACGTGAAAATGACGCTGCAGAACGCCGGCTCTGCCCTCATGGGCATCGGCTCGGCCAGCGGTGACAGCCGAGCTCGTGACGCTGCCCTGAAGGCACTCTCGAGCAATCTGCTCGAGGCATCAATCGAAGGCGCCCGTGGTGTGTTGTTGAACGTGACCGGCCCGTCGGACATGACCCTCATGGAGATGAACGAGGCAGCCGAGATCATCCACGGCATCGCCCATCAAGACGCCAACATCATCTTTGGAACCGTCATCAACGACGAGATGGGCGATGAAGTCAAGGTCACCGTCATCGCTGCTGGTTTCGATCGATGGGATGGCGCGCCTCAGGTCAAGCCGTCGGCCCGTCCGGCCGGACGAGCAACGCCGAAAGATCAACGGCCCTCTCCGGCGAAGGACATCTTCGCCGACGACCCGGTGCATCTCGGCGACGACGGCGACGACGACTTCGACGTTCCGTCGTTTCTGAAGTAGCCGCTCCACCAAAGGTGCTCTCTGACGACGAGATCGCCCACCGATGGGGTGGTGTTCAACAGTCGGTTCGTCGGTCGACGAGCGCGGCGACCGTCGTTGCGGTCACCAAAACGTTTCCGGTCGAGGCGTGGGCATCGGTGATTCGTGCCGGCGGACACGACGTGGCCGAGAACTACGCCCAGGAGTTGATTAGTAAGTCCGAGGAGTTCTCTCGTCGGTATCCGGGTCTTGAGCGCCCGCGGGTCCATTTCATCGGACGACTTCAGTCCAACAAGGTTCGGATTCTCGCCGGACATGTCGACGTGTGGCAGAGCGTGGATCGAGAAGTGCTGGTCGACGAGATCGCTCGGCGTGATCCTGGCGCGCACGTTCTCGTTCAAGTCGACCCCCTTGGCGAGGCGGACAAGGGCGGTTGCATTCCCGGTCAGGTGCCCGAACTCATCGCGCGAGCGCGTGAGCGAGGTCTGGTGGTCGACGGCCTGATGGTGATCGGACCGACGAATGGTGATCCACTCCTCACGAGACGAGCCTTCGAGCGGACCGTCGAGTTGGCCGACGAATTCGGTCTACCCGTGCGCTCGATGGGTATGAGTGGCGATCTCGACCTCGCTCTCGCCTGCGGATCGACCATGGTTCGGGTGGGTTCAGCGATCTTCGGTGACCGTCCACCCGTCCGTTGACGTCTCGTACTACGATTTGCTCACCATGTCGATTTTCCGGCGAGCCATGGATTATTTGGGCCTCGGTGAGGACGACGCGTACGACGACTACGACGACGTCGAGCCGTCGCCCGTTCGCGACTCGGACGACCCGTCCCGCCCAGTGTCCCGTCAAGTGACGCCGCGTGACGTCGATCCGGTTCCGGCTCGCCGTGGCGGGGCCGACGATTCCTCGGTGCAGCCGCGACCGGTGTCGGGTCGGCAGGCGTCGTCGGTACGGACCGTTGGCTCGGGGGGAGTGCCGGGCGAGACGTACACGGTCAAAGCGCTTCGTTTCAACGACATCCAAGAGGTCGCCAATCGGTTTCGTGATGGCCATCCCGTCATCCTCAACACCGAAGGCTGTGACGCGGACGTGGCACGGCGCATGGTCGACTTCTCGAGCGGACTCTGCTACGGATTGCACGGAAAGATCGAAAAGGTGGCCAAGGGCGTCTATCTCTTGAAGCCGTCACCGCGGGCTGCGGTCGTCGAGTACTGATCGTCATGCGCGAACTGATCTATACGATCGTCTTTCTGTTCGAGTTGGCCATCATCGGTCGGGTCATCTTGTCGTGGTTCCCGATGTCGAGCTCTGGTGCTCGCTCGGTGATGGAGCTGCTGATCCGGATCACCGAGCCGGTTCTCGGTCCGGTACGTCGTGTTCTCCCGTCGTTCGGAGGGTTCGATCTTTCGCCGATCGTGGTCATCCTCGTTCTGAACGTGCTCCTGCGGGCCCTCTGACGCCCCTGGCTAGCCTGTCGACACCCATGTCGTCCCACCGGTATCCCCCTGTCGCGTCGCAACCGTCGTTCCCGGACCTCGAGATCGAGGTGCTTCAGCGCTGGGACGTCGACGAGACGTTCCGTCGTTCGGTCGAGAACCGTGCGGCCGGAGAGGGTGGAGACAACGAATTCATCTTTTACGACGGCCCTCCCTTCGCCAATGGTCTCCCGCACTACGGACACCTCCTCACCGGCTTCGTGAAAGACGCCATTCCCCGCTACCAGACCATGCGGGGACGTCGTGTGGAGCGCCGCTTCGGGTGGGACTGCCATGGCCTTCCGGCCGAGGTGGAGGCGGAGAAGCAGCTGGGAATTTCCGGCCATCCCGAGATCTCGGAATACGGCGTCGGAAAATTCAACGACTACTGCCGGTCGAGTGTTCTGCGCTACACCAACGAGTGGCGTCGTTACGTCACGCGGCAGGCGCGTTGGGTCGACTTCGACAACGACTACAAGACACTCGACATCTCCTATATGGAATCGGTGATGTGGGCGTTCAAGACCCTCCACGACAAGGGCTTGGTGTACGAGGGGTATCGCGTTCTCGCGTACTGCTGGCGCTGTGAGACACCTCTCAGCAACACCGAAACTCGTATGGACGACGTGTATCGCGATCGTCAGGATCCCGCGGTCACCGTCGGTTTCCGACTCGAGACCGGCGAGACGATCTGGGCGTGGACGACCACCCCCTGGACGTTGCCGTCGAATCTGGCGCTGGCCGTCGGGCCCGACATCGAGTACTCGGTGCTCCGGCGCGGCGACGATGCGGTGATCGTGGCCTCGGCCCGACTCGACTCCTACGAACGCGAGTTGGAAGGTTTCGAGGTGGAGCGCACGATTCTCGGTCGCGATCTGATCGGGCGTCGCTACACGCCGCTCTTGCCGTACTTGGCCGACACGCCGAACGGCTTCCAGATTCTTTCTGGTGACTTCGTCTCCACCGAGGACGGCACCGGAGTCGTGCACATGGCTCCTGGTTTCGGCGAAGACGACCAGAACGCGTGTGCGGCAGTGGGTATCCCCACCATCTGCCCGATGGACAGTCACGGCTGCTACACCGCGGAAATCTCCGACTGGGTCGGTCAGCACGTGTTCGAAGCCAACCCGGCCGTCATCAAACACTTGAAGTCGCTCGGTGTCGTGGTTCGTCACGACACGTACGACCACGCGTACCCGCATTGTTGGCGGTGCGCTGAACCGCTCGTGTATCGAGCAATTTCGTCGTGGTTCGTCGAGGTCACGGCGATCAAGGACCGGATGGTCGAGCTCAATCAGCAGATCCGCTGGGTGCCGACCCATCTGAAGGACGGTTCTTTCGGTAAATGGCTCGCCAATGCGCGCGACTGGTCGATCAGCCGTAATCGATTCTGGGGATCGCCAATTCCCGTCTGGAAGAGCGACGATCCCGAATATCCACGCGTCGACGTGTACGGGAGTCTCGAAGAGTTGACACGCGACTTCGGCGTGGAGGTGACCGATCTCCATCGTCCGGCAGTCGACGAGTTGGTTCGACCCAATCCCGACGATCCGACGGGACGTTCGATGATGCGACGGGTCCCGGAGGTCCTCGACTGCTGGTTCGAGAGCGGATCGATGCCGTTTGCTCAGGTGCACTACCCGTTCGAGAACCGAGAGTGGTTCGACCAGCACTATCCCGGCGACTTCATCGTCGAGTACATCGGCCAGACGCGAGGTTGGTTCTACACCTTGCACGTCCTCGCCACCGCACTATTCGATCGACCGTCTTTCTCGACGTGTGTGAGTCACGGCATCGTCCTCGGCGACGACGGTCAGAAGATGTCGAAGAGCCTTCGCAACTATCCCGATCCGATGGAAGTCTTCGACAAGTACGGCGCCGATGCGATGCGCTGGTACCTCTTGTCGTCAGCGATCCTGCGCGGTGCCGACTTCTCGGTGACCGAAAGTGGAATTCGTGACACCGTCCGTCAAATCATCCTTCCGTTCTGGAACTCCTGGTACTTCCTCGCGCTGTACAGCGAGGCCGAAGAGACGGTTGGAACGTTCCGTACCGATTCGAGCAACGTTCTCGATCGCTACATCTTGGCCAAGACCGCTCGATTGATCGAGCGCGCCACCGCCGATCTCGATGCCTACGACTTGTTCTCGGCCTGTTCGGCAGTGCGCGACTTCCTCGACGTCCTGACCAACTGGTACATCCGACGTTCGCGAGATCGGTTCTGGGCCGGTGACCGCGACGCCATCGACACGTTGCACACGGTGCTGGTGCTGCTCAGTCAGGTGGCTGCGCCGCTCCTTCCTCTCGTCTCCGACAACGTCTACCGGGGACTCACGGGCGACGACAGCGTTCATCTCACGGACTGGCCGTCGACCGCGTCCCTTCCGAATGACGATGCTCTTGTGGAATCGATGGATTCGGTTCGTGACATCTGCTCGGTCGCCTTGTCGATTCGCAAGGCGCACGGTCGCCGAGTTCGTCAGCCACTCGGGGAGATGCGGGTCGCCTTTCCGGGAGCGGAACGAGTACGCGACTTCCTCGACATCGTGGCCGACGAGGTCAATGTGAAGTCCGTGGTGTTGTCGGAAGAGGTCGGTGCGGCACCGATGGTCTTGCAGGCAGTGCCGGCGGCATTGGGCCCGCGTCTTGGAGGACGAACCCAGGAAGTGATCAAGGCGATCAAGACCGGTGACTGGTCTCGCGACGGTGACCGTGTGGTCGCTGGTGGAATCGAACTACTCGAGGGCGAGTACACGCTGAAACTCGCCGTTGCCGACGGCGAAGCGACCGCAACGATGTCCGACGGTCTCGGTGTGATCACCCTCGATACCGAAGTGACTCCTGAACTCGAAGCCGAGGGCACGGCGCGCGATCTGGTCCGTCTCGTTCAACAGGCACGACGTGACGCAGGACTCGCGGTGAGCGATCGAATTTCGCTCACCCTCGGAGTTCCCGAAGCTATTCGACGACGTATTCAACCCTTCCTCGACGTCGTGGCCGCCGAGACATTGGCTGTCTCGGTGA
>RFSV01000040.1 GCA_009923785.1 Acidimicrobiia bacterium
TGTCGGATCCTTCATTTTGAACGCCAACGATTTCATTGCAGTGATCGTTGCACCGGTCGCCATGATCGGTGTCGGACTCTTCCTCACTCGCACGCGCATCGGTACGGCGGTTCGAGCCGCGGCCGAACGTAGTGAGCGGGCCTCGTTGCTCGGCATCCCCGTGGGTGGTCTGTCGACCGTTGTCTGGATGATCGCCGCCGCCCTGTCGTTCCTTGCTCTCTTTCTTCGTGCCGGCATCCTCGGGATTCCTCTCGGTTCGGCTTTGGCGATCGGCACACTCGTACAGGCGCTGGCTGCGCTGGTGATCGGGCGTCTGCGCAATCTGGTGACCATCACTGTGGCCGCCGTTGCGCTCGGAGTTCTCGAATACGGCGTGTCGTGGAACGCCGATAGCCCACTGCTCGTTGCGCCTTTCATCGGTGCGGCGGTGATGGCAGCGCTGCTTCTACAACGACGGAGCAGTTCTCGTTTCGACCAGGACACGACGGCGTCGTGGCGTCTGGCCGACGAGGTACGCGAACTCGAACCGCATCTGGCTCGTCACGAACTCGTCTTCTTGATGCGCGCCACTACGTACGTGTTCGTCCTGGCCGGTCTGGTGCTCGTGCCGCTCGTGTTGCGATCCGATCAGGTGGTGAAGATCACCGCCATCGCCATCTACGCGATCATCGGCCTGTCGCTCGTGGTGCTCACCGGATGGGCCGGGCAGATCTCGCTCGGACAATTCGGATTCGTCGCCATCGGCGCCGCGGTGAGCGCCAAGTTCACGTCGGAATGGAACGTCGATCTCACCCTTGCCGTGCTGATCGGCGCCGTCGCGGGAGCCGTCGCCGCCTTCATCGTCGGTCTTCCTGCGTTGCGCCTGCGCGGGCTCTACCTCGCCGTCACGACATTGGTCTTCGCACTCTCGGTCACGTCGTGGCTGTTGAACGACCGCTTCTTCTCGTGGGTTCCGGGTAGCCGCCGCTTCGGCCGGCCACCACTCTTCGGGCGCCTCGACATCGACACACCCACGCGGTTCTACGTGTACACCCTCGTCGTCTTGGCTCTCACCATGCTCGCAGTGCGGGGGATTCGACGTAGTCGAAGCGGCCGGGCGATCCTTGCGCTTCGCGACAACGAGCGAGCCGCGCAGAGTTACGGGTTGTCGGCCACGCGGCTGAAGCTCACCGCCTTCACGATCTCGGGTGCGGTCGCCGGAGTTGCCGGAGGACTCTTCGCCCATCTCAACTACAGCTTCGATCTGTCGAGTTACGGCGTGAACAAAAGCCTCGAAGTTTTCACCGCGTCGGTGGTGGGAGGACTCGGCTCGATGTTCGGCGCGGTACTCGGCGCCGCATACTTGCGTGGCACCGAATGGTTCGTGACCGCCGAAGAATGGCGGTTCGTGTCGTCGGCGGCTGGTGTGTTGATCGTTCTGCTCATCGTGCCGGGAGGACTCGGGGCTCTGGTGATCAGAGTGCGTGACCAGTTGGCCTTCTTGGTGGATCGACGCGCCCGACGGCGGGAGGGGAAGTCGTGAGCACCAGCCTGTGGTCCCGCTTCTGGTTCGGCGTTCGTCATCCCGGTCGATGGCTACGTGACGTGTGCGGCGGCGAAGCCGTCTTCCCAATCGTGGTTCTGTTCGGCCTCAACGCGGTCGACGAATTCGACCGGGCCGCTTTTGGCATTCTGCTTCCCGAGATTCGCGATCACTTCGATCTCGATTTTTCCACCATGCTCGGGCTTGTCGGACTGGCCAGTGTGGCCGCTCTGGCCCTGCAGGTACCTATCGCCCAGATCGCCGACCGCCGCAAACGCGTCCCACTCGCGGTGGCTGGAGCGTTGGTGTGGGCTCTCTTCTCGGGACTCACCGGATTCGCCACTGGACTCATCGTGCTCACGATTGCGCGCAGTGGGTCGGCCCTCGGCAAGGCGGTGATCGACCCCACTCACAACTCTCTGATTTCTGACTATTACCCGATCGAAGTCCGTACCAAGGTGTTCTCGGTGCATCGCGCCGCCAACGCAGTCGGAGCGTTCCTCGGGCCGTTGTCGGCTGGCCTGCTTGCCTTCTATTTCGGGTGGCGTACGCCGTTCGTCGTATTCATGGTGCCAACGGTGATCTTTGCCGTTCTGGCGATGAAATTGCACGAGCCGATTCGCGGTCGTTGGGAGCGACAAGCCACCGGTGCATCGGACGAAGTCGCTCTCACCGAGGAGGTCGCGCCGTCGTTCTCGGAGAGCTGGCGCACGGTGCACAAGGTCCAGTCGTTGCGTCGCATCTGGTACAGCCTTCCGTTTCTCGCCACCGGACTCATCGGCTTTGTCACCCTGGCGTCACTCTTGTACGACCAGGAATTCGGACTGGACGAGCGAGCCCGAGGCGTCGCAGCGGCCATCGCCGAACCCTTCCAATTGGTGGGTCTCGTCCTCGGAGCGCGATTCATTGCCAAGCGTTACGCCGGCAACGTAGCCGGACTTGCTCGGGTCGGGGCCAATATCGCCATTGCTGCGGCCGTACTTGCTGGCGCCTTCGCCCTCGCGCCCAACATCGTGGTTGCGGTGGCGATCAACTGCGTCATCTCGGCCGCCCTCGCCGTGCTGGCGCCGGCGATCTTCTCGGCTCTGTCACTCGCTATTCCGCCGCGGGCTCGCGCCACCGGCTTCTCGGTGGCTTCGCTCTGGATCATTCCGGGTCTCGGCGTGTTGCCGATCATCGGCTGGATCGCCGACCAATTCTCGATTCGCGTCGGCATGCTCGTCATGATCCCCCTCTTCCTCGTGGGAGGACTGATCCAACGCACCATCGGCAACGTGATCGTCGACGACATCGCCCAGGTGTGGCAGTCGGCCGCTGCTCGATCCGAATCGTTGTACGAACGTCGACAGGGTCGATCGAAACTACTCGTGTTGCGCGGAGTGCGATCGGGCTACGACGGGGTCGAGATCCTCCACGGCATCGACCTCGATCTCGACGAAGGCGAGATCATCGCGCTGCTCGGCACCAACGGCGCCGGCAAGAGCACTCTGTTGAAGACGATCAGCGGCGTCGTGGAAGCCGACCGTGGTGCCGTGATCTTCGACGGTCGCGACATCACACACGCACCGCCGCATGAGATCGCTGCCTTCGGCATCGTGCAGATGCCCGGCGGAGCCGGCGTGTTCGGCTCGCTCACCGTCGCCGAGAACCTCGAATTGGCTGGCTGGACGCAACGCCGCGACGTGGATTCGGTACGTGCCGCACGAGCCGAAGTCCTCGACATCTTCCCTGTCCTCGCGCAGCGACTCGACCAACCGGCCGCCAACCTCTCGGGAGGGCAGCAGCAGATGCTCGCCCTCGGCATGAGTTTCGTGATGCGCCCCCGAGTTCTCCTCATCGACGAACTCTCACTCGGTCTGGCCCCTGTGGTCGTCGGCCAGATGCTGCCGATCGTCAAGCGCATGTCGCAAGAAGGAGTGACTGTCGTTCTTGTCGAGCAGAGTGTCAACGTTGCACTCACCGTCGCAGAGCGTGCCTATTTCCTCGAAAGAGGCGAAGTGCGCTTCAGCGGGCCGACCGCCGAACTCCTCGAGCGACCTGATGTACTTCGATCGGTGTTTCTGTCGGGGGCGTCGGTCGGTGGCACGTCTGCTCCGATGCCGGCCGACGTGGGCGACGAGGTGGTACTGGCCACCCGTGACGTGGTGACGAGTTTCGGGGGGATCCGTGCCGTCGACGGCGTGAGTCTCGACGTGCACGCTCGCGAAATCATCGGAGTGATCGGTCCGAATGGCGCCGGAAAGACGACTCTGTTCGACGTGATCTCGGGCTTCGCGCCGCTTTTCGCCGGCTCGGTGCACGTGGGTGGAGTCGACGTGAGCTCGGCTAGTCCGAACGGGCGGGCCAGAGCTGGTCTCGGGCGGTCGTTCCAGGACGCGCGCTTGTTCCCGGAACTGACGGTGGCCGAAACCCTCGCCGTTTCGCTCGAACGCTGGGTCGGTAACCGGAGTGCTCTCGCTGCGTCGATGTACCTGCCACCGGTGTTCGACTCCGAACAGGAGATTCGAAGCAGGGTGGCCGAGTTGATCGAGCTCCTCGGTCTTGGGGACTTCGAGCGCAAGTTCGTGCGCGAACTTTCCACCGGGACCAGGCGCATTGTGGACATCGCCTGTCTCGTGGCCCATCGACCGACGGTGATCATGCTCGACGAGCCGACCTCAGGCCTGGCCCAACGCGAAGTGGAGGCCTTGGCACCCGTCGTACGTCGATTGCGCGACGAGATGGGAGCCGCACTTTTGGTGGTCGAACACGACATACCATTCGTTTCATCGGTCGCCGATCGGCTGGTGGCGATGGACCAAGGACGAGTGGTCACGAGTGGGCCACCGGCAGAGGTCCTCGCACATCCGCAGGTCGTCGAGTCGTATCTGGGCACGTCGAGTGCCGCGATCGCCCGGTCCGGGCAAGGGGGGTAGGACATGCAACCAGCAAGCAGCAGTGGAGGGGGCGGTGGCTCCAGCGCACTGAAGAAGTGGGGGCCGCTCGCCGCGATCATTGTCGTGGTAGCCGTCGTGATCGTGGTGATCGCATCCGGAGGTGGAGGGGACGACGAATCGTCGTCGACGACCGCGCCGGCCGAGACCACGGCGCCGACCGACACCACCGACGCGCCCGACAGCACCGACGCCGGATCGTCGTGGACGTATCCGCTGTCGTACAGCCAGGCCGAAGAACTCGGTGTGGAAGCCGACATCGACTGGGGTGATCGTTGTGACACATCGGTCGGACTTATCGCCGTGATCGACTACTTCGCACCCGAATGCATGGCACCGTTCAGCGGTGACAACGGGGGCGCGACCGATCAGGGCGTGACGGCCGATGAGATCACGATCGTGCACTACATGGGGCCCGATGGCGATCCGATCATCAACTACATCACCGATGCCATCGCCGTCGACGACACCAACGCGCAGGAGAAGGAAGTCGTGGCCGACTTCGTCGAGTACTTCGAGCGCTACTACGAGTTCTACGGCCGCTCGATCAATCTCGTGACCTATGAGAGTTCGGGTCTGGCGAACGATGCCGTGACCGCTCGCGCCGATGCGCAGCGCATCGTCGAGGAATATCAGCCATTCGCCGTGATCGGTGGGCCGGCGCTCACGAACGCTTTCGGTGACGAGCTGGCGGCGCGCGAAACGCTGTGCATCTCGTGCGGCGGAGGGTCCCCCGAGTGGTACGCCGAACGTGATCCGTACGTGTGGGGCATCGACGGAAGCGCTGAACAGAAACAGGTACACGTCGTCGAGTTCATCGGCAAGCAGTTGGCCGGCCGGCCAGCCGTGCACGCCGGTGAACAGTTCCAACAGACCGAGCGCAAGTTCGGACTCGTCTACGTCGAGAGCAGTGCCGAGTCGAAGGTGCTCGCCGATCTCATGGTGTCTCGCCTCACCGAGGTGGGTGCCGCGCCGGCCGAAGTGATTCCGTACGTGCTCGATCCCGGTTCGATTCAACAGACCGCGACCCAGGTGATCGCCAAGTTGAAAGCGAGCGGAGTCACGTCGGTGATCTTGTCGACCGATCCGGTCGCGCCGCGCGACTTCACCCGTGAGGCCACCTCGCAGGAGTACTTCCCTGAATGGATCGTGGCGGCATCAACTCTCACCGACACCACGGCCTTTGGACGTTCGTACGACCAAGAGCAATGGGCGAATGCCTTCGGTGTCACGAGCCTTGCCGTACACGTGAATCCGGAGATCAGCGGCTATTGGGCGCTGTACGAGTGGTGGACCGGTCAGGATCCCGCAGCCGACGAGTCGATCGGCGTGTACATGCCGCCTTTCATGCTGTTGATGTCGGCCTTGCAGAGTGCCGGTCCCGATCTCACACACGAATCGCTCGCGGCGGCGATTCGCAGTTTCGAGACCACTCCGGCCATCAGCCAGCCGTGGCTCACCTGGGGTGATCACGGCATCTGGGACGAGGCCGACTATGCGGGTATCGACGATGCGACGTTGTTCTGGTGGGATGCCGAAGCAACCGGACCCGACGAAAATCGCAAGGAAGGCGCCGGCATGCTCTTCTACGTGGATGGTGGCCAGCGCTATCTGCCCGGTGAGTGGCCGAGTGTCGACAAGTTGTTCGTACGCGACGGCGCCGTCGACGTGTACGAGACCGCGCCGCCCGGCGAGGAACCACGCGACTTCCCGAGTCCAGCCGGTAGTTAGTCGGGCAGTTGCCAGTCGATCGGATCCCGGCCGGCCTCGCGTAACGCATCGTTGGTGCGCGAGAACGGCCGGGATCCGAAGAAGCCGTTGTGGGCCGACAAGGGCGACGGGTGAGCCGACTCGATCACGGTGTGTCGCGACGAGTCGACTAGTACCTTCTTCTTCCGTGATGGTGCACCCCACAGAAGGAACACGACGCGTTCGTGTTTGTCGTTGACCGTCGAGATCACACGGTCGGTGAATCGCTCCCACCCCTTGCCCTGATGCGAGGCCGCCTGGCCCGACCGCACGGTGAGAGTGGTGTTGAGGAGGAGGACGCCTTGACGAGCCCAGTGCTCGAGATTGCCGTGTGACGGCGTGGTCACGCCGAGGTCGTCGCGCAGTTCTTGGTACACGTTGCGCAACGATGGAGGTATCGGCACACCCCGCCGTACCGAGAAGCACAGGCCGTGCGCCTGTCCGGCCCCGTGGTACGGATCCTGACCGAGGATCACCACCTTCACGTCGACGAACGGAGTGAGATGCAGGGCGGTGAATACGTCGTCGGCTGGAGGAAACACCGGGCCTCGTCGACGCTCCTCGGCCACGAACTGCTGGAGTTCGCTCCAATAGGGCTCGTCGAACTCGGACCGCAGAAGGGGATTCCAGTCGGTCGTGGCCACGGCGCAACCGTAACCTCTCGTGTCATGACGTCGTCGGCCGACTCTCGCCTGCACGTGTGGAACGGCGCACCTCGTGTTCGTCTGGCGACTCTGCCAACTCCACTCGAGCGCGGCCCGGTCATTGGCGACGGCGTGCAGTTGTGGGTGAAGCGCGACGACCTCACCGGTCTCGGCATGGGCGGCAACAAAGCCCGCAAACTCGAGTTCCTGTGCGGTGACGCGACCTCGGCTGGTGCCGACACTTTGGTGACCGTCGGCGCCGGTCAGTCGAACCACTGTCGTATGACCGCGGCCGCAGGGGCGCTGCTCGGTTGGGAGACGCACTTGGTGCTCGCTGGTGAACGACCAGAGCATCTGGAAGGCAATCAACTCTTGAGCGACATGTTCGGCGCGCACATGCATTTCACGGGGGCGGGACCGGCCGAATGGGGAGTTCTCGAGACGGAACGACTGGCGCTGACCGAGCGACTCGTCGACGACGGACGTCGTCCGTACTCCATTCCGATCGGAGGTTCGACCGCCGTCGGTGCACTCGGCTACATCGCTGCCTACGACGAACTGCTCGAGCAGTGCGACGTGGAACCGCGCGCCATCGTGTTCACGTCGTCGAGTGGAGGAACTCACGCCGGTCTCGTGGCCGGACGAGCCTGGCGTCGTCACCGCGGACTGTCGTGTCCGCCGGTGATTGCGATCGGTGTGGCCAAAGGTGTGGTGAACGGTCTGCCCGATGTGGCCGAACTGGCGAACGAAGCCCTTCGACGTGCTGGTCTGCCCGGACGGGTCGAATCGAACGACGTCGAGATCGACACCCGTTGGCTCGGTGACGACTACGCCGTCCCCACCGACGCGTCGATTGCCGCCGCCGATTGGGGAGCCCGACACGGCGCCTGGGTGCTGGACGGTGTGTACACAGCCAAGGGCATGGCCGGTTTGCTCGGTAACGTCGAACGCTGGTCACCCGGCGATCACGTGGTCTTCGTCCACACGGGTGGTCATCCGGAGGTGTTCGTCCGCCATGACCGATCGTGAACTGTCGCCCCGCACCATCGCCGTGACCGGTGGGCGTCCGACCGGCTCGGGCGAACCGCTCAACACACCGATCGTGTTGGCCTCGAACTATCGCGGTGAGACCGGTTACTCCCGCACCCACGGTACCGATACGTGGCGAGCCCTCGAAGACACAGTGGGCGCGCTCGAAGGCGGACGCTGTCTGTCGTTCGCGTCGGGAATGGCGGCCGCATCGGCCATCGTTCATGCACTGCGTCCGCAGATCGTGGTCGTTCCGAGTGTGAGTTATCTGGGTGTGCGGGCCTTGCTCGGTGACCTCACCGATGCCGGAACTCTCACGACGGTCGAAGTCACCATCGAGAACACTCTCGACGTGATCGGCGCGATCGAGCGAGCCGAGCGCACTGCTTCTCGCGGCGCCGATGGCGTGGTCCTTTGGATCGAGACGCCTACCAACCCCACGCTCGACGAGGCCGATCTGGCACGGCTGTGTCGCGAGGCCAAGGCACGAGGCATCCGCACGGTCGTCGATTCCACCTTTGCCAGTCCGGTCGGCGCGCAGCCCCTCGCCGATGGAGCAGATGTGGTCTTCCACTCGGGCACCAAGTTCATCGGGGGCCACAGTGACCTCATGATCGGACTCGTGTGCACCAACGACGACGCCGTCATGGCCGCGCTCGAACGGGTGCGCGTCGTGCATGGCGCGACCCCAGGATCCCTCGAAGCATTCCTCGCCCTGCGTGGTCTGCGCACCCTCCCCATCAGATACGAAGCCTCGAGTCGCACGGCCGCCGAGTTGGCGACCCGTCTCGGAGCACACCCGAACGTCGAGTCGGTGCGTCAGATCGGCCCCATGATCAGTTTCGTGGTGGCCGGTGGTGCCGACGTCGCCGATCGCGTGTGTGCGTCCTCGCGAGTGATCGTGGAAGCCACCAGCCTCGGCGGTGTCGAGTCCACGTGGGAGCGCCGCAACAAGTACCCCGGAGACGCCCACGTGAATCCGGGTCTCGTCCGCATGAGTGTCGGCCTCGAATCAGTCGACGACCTGTGGGCCGACATCGAGTCGGCTTTGGCCAATAGCCGTTAGCGTTCGGGCCATGGCCGATCAGATCCTCGACGTCGATCTCCTCGCTTTCGAGAAGGGATCGGAAACCACCCGTCGCGCCGTGGTCGACGGTGTACGACGCAGCCTTGTCACCGGGTTCGTGTACACGAGCTCCGACCTTCCCGAGTCGTTGCTCGACGAGGCCTATGGCATGCTCGCCGAGTTCTTCCAGATGGCACCCGACGTGAAGCAGAAGTTCGTGTCGGAGGGTGCGCACGGTCAGACCGGCTACACCGGACTTCTCGTCGAAACTGCGGCGTCGAGCGACAAGCCCGACTGGAAGGAGATGCTCAACTGGGCGTCACCCATTCCGTCGGGTCATCCGTTGCGTCGTAAGTTTCCCGGCAACTATCCCGATCAGCTCTTGCCTGATGCCGTCGTACCTGGAATCTCCAAGGTGCTCTATGCGTTTCATGAGGCAATCGCCGATCTGCAGCGACGATTCCTGCGTGTGATCGCTCTCGGCATCGGATGCGCCGAGACCTTCTTCGACGACATGGTCAAAGACGGCCCCACTCTCACGCGCGCCATTCGCTATCCGGCCATGACCGAGGCACCCGAGGGCGGCCACATCTGGGCTGGCGCCCACGGCGACATCAATCTGATCACTGCGCTTCCTCGAGCGACGGCCCCTGGGCTTCAAGTGGAAGTCGATGGGGAATGGATCGATGCGATTCCTCCCGACGACAAGGTGATCATCAACACGGGCATCATGCTCGAGCGTCTGACCAACGGGGTGATCCCGATTGGTTGGCATCGAGTCGTCGCGTCCCCCGGTTTCGAAGGGGAGCGATACAGCGTGGTGCAGTTCTTGCATCCGCGGCCCTGGACGATCCTGTCGCCCGTGCCGTCGTGTTGCGGTCCTGAGTCACCGCAGCGTTATTCGGCGATCAGTGCCGCCGACGCCCTCGACGAGGTTCTGTACGAAATCAACCTCATCGAGGACGCACGGCGAGTCACCGATTGATCGACGTCTGGTCGATCAGCCGCCGCACTCCGCGACCTTCTCGGTGAAGGCATCTTCGGCGGCCTGGCTCGGGTCGCCACCGGCGAGCACCGACTCCATGTCGGCCTCGTTGAAGACTTCCATCGCGGTGTCGACGAAGCAGTTGAGGAGCTCTTCGGGCATCCCCTCTTCGTTGATCAGCTCGATGAGAGCGGCGCGAGTTTCGTCGTTACCGCCTCCACCGTTGTTGCCTCCATCGTCTCCTCCGCAGGCTGCACCCACCAACGCGAGGCTGGCGATCACGGCGCTGGTCTTCATGAAAGAACCAAACTTGCTCGTCATCTTGTTCACGTGTCCTTGTCGCGGCCGGGTCGGGTCGACCCGTGGGAACCGCGGGGCCGACGGTAATACGCCTCTGGCACAGGGATATCGATACTCGACCCATCTTGAGAACATCTGAACGAGTCGCATTATCCTCATCCCGATGTCCGAACAGCCCGATGTCCGCGAGCTCGCCCTCGCCATCGACATCGGTGGTACCAAGATGGCGGTCGGTCTCGTCGATCGGAGTGGAACCCTGATCGACCGCGAATCGGTACGCACCGATCGCGACAAGCGGGCCAACGATCTCTTCGAATCACTGGGTGCGCTGATCGTTCGCCAGATCCAGCGGGGCGTCGAGCGCCACGGGTCGCGCATCGTGGTGGTGGGTATCGGTTCGGCCGGTCCCATCGAACCAAATTGTGCGTCCGTCTCGCCGATCAATATTCCGGCCTGGCAGAGATTCCCTCTTCACGAAGCGGTCACCGACGTGGTTCGTCAGGCTGTTGGTTCACCAGTTCCCGTGTTCGGTGACCTGGACGCCAAGGCGTTCGCCCTGGCCGAAGGTTGGTTGGGGGCCGCTCGGGGAGTGTCGAACTTCATCGGGATGGTCGTGAGCACCGGGATCGGCGGCGGCATCGTGGTCGACGGGGAACTTCTCGACGGGGCCACCGGTAATGCCGGACACATCGGCCACGTGATCGTCGATCCAGAGGGTCATCGATGCGGATGCGGAGCACGGGGATGTCTGGAGGCCGAAGCCAGCGGAACAGCGATCGAGTCGATCACGGGCCGACCACCGACCGAACCTTCGTACGAGACGATGCAGCGCACTGGACGACTGGTGGGGTTGGCGGTGGCCAGCACCTGCAACTTGTTCGACCTCAAGTTGGCGGTAGTGGGGGGCTCGGTCGCGCTCGGGTTCGGTCCGACGTTCTTCGCCGCCGCGCAAGAGGTGCTCGACCGCGAATGTCAGCTCTCGTTCACGCGTGGTGCGCGTATCGTGCCGGCGCGCCTTGGCGATCAGGGTCCACTCGTCGGCGCGTCGGCCATCGGTTGGCGCGGGCTGAATCGCCGCTCCTGACGGCGCGCGTTCTGCGCTCAGCCGCCGAAGATGCGATACACGGCCTCGGCCGGACCGCGTCCGATGCGATGGTGCCACCACGATGCAATCGCGATTCCGGCCACCCAGAAAGCCCCGGCGAAAGTGAGGGCTGTGGAGAGTGATCCGCCACCGATCCATCCGAACCAGTTGACGAACATCGAGAACACGAGGACGTGCAGCAGGTAGAGGCTGAGACTGAGTTGCCCAGCACGTTGAAAGGCGACCACGAGTGAGTTGGTCGCGAAGTTCTCGGCGAGCCACACGATGACGAGAACAGCGATCACGGCGATGGCGAGGGTCGACACGAGATAGAGAAGGCCGCGGTCGTAGGTCTGCATCGAAGTGAGCCTCTTCACGATCAGGCCGTCGCGTGACGACGTGCGATCGAGGATCGAAACGAGTGCGTAGACAGCCACGATGACGCCGGCCGAGACGGCGATCACGGGTCGTCGCCACGAACTCAACGTGTCGAGATGACGGCCGATGATCATTCCTGCACACAAGAAGGCAATCCACGGCAACACCGGATGCGTATAGGAGAGAAAAGTGCGGGAAGCAAGATCCTGCAGTGAGTCGACCTCGACGACGTTCAGCCACTTGAGGGGCTCACCGCGATCCCATCGCCACATCGACCATGTGGCGATCGCCGACGCCACGATCCCCGCACTCGCTCCGATGACGACGAGCCACCTGGTGGCCACGCGCACGAGCAGCGCAGCGATCATGAAGTAGGCGCCGTAGTAGAAGAGGATCGTTCCCGGCCACGTGAAGTCGAGGAAGTAGCCGACGCCGTACAGCAGGAGTCCGCGCCGAGCCAATCGCAGTCGGGAACGGGTGACTTCCTGTGGATCGCCGTCCACGCGTGCCCGCTCGGTGAGCAGTGAGATGCCGATGCCGGCCACCACGACGAAGGTCGCGGCGAAGCGGGTCGAGAGCACACCGGTGTACGGGTCGAACACTCGGCCCCAGAATCCACGGTCAGTGCCCGGCACCACTAGGGACCCGGCATAGTTCATGGCGACCACTCCGATGAGAGCGACGGCACGGGCCACGTCGATTCCTGCGAAACGGCGTTTTCCACTCGTAGTGAGAGAAGCGGCCGGCCGGTCGAATTCGTCGGTAGTCGCCGCGTGCGTCGTCACGATTCAGTTCCACTCGACCACGTCGGGTGACGTAGTGGTGAGCGGTCGCTGGACATCGATTCGATCGCCGACTTTCGGCGTCGGTTCACCGAGACGTACAAGGCCCATCGACGTGTGCATGTGGGGCGGTTCGACGAGATCGATGCGCTGGCGCGAGAAGTGGAACGGGCTGCGACCGTCGGCGAGAGGAGTCACACCGTGCGAGGAGCCGCAACCGATCATCACCAACGTTCCGTCGTGCGCGGCCGGTGTCGAGCGGTAACCGACCGAAGTGCCGGCCGAGACGTGTTCGGTGTCGAGCACGTCGGCGTGCAACGCGAACATCGACTTGTCACCGTGCCACAGGTGAGTACCGAGCCGAAGATGGAGCCGGCGGTCAGAGTGGCGGGTGACGAGCCCCTCGAACTCCTCGATCGTCACGTGACTCAGGTGCACCGGAAGCGACGACTCGACTCGCTCGACGAGAGACGACGCCTCGTCCGGATCACCACCGAGCGGAAGGTGAATCGACACCGCCTCGACGGTGTGGCCGGCACTGCGTGCGGCGTCGACGAGCGATGTCAGATCGGCGATCGGCGTGCCGTAGCGATGCATCGACGAGCGGATCTTCACGATCACTCGTCGTGACGACGAACCGAGAGCCGCAAGATGGGCGGTGGATCCGACCGTGAGGACGATGTCGTCGTGATCGAGAAGAGGTGCCGGGTCGAGAGCGGGGGTGAGAACGATTGCCGTGCGACCGAGTGGAACCGAGGCGACCTCGAACACTGTGCCGACGGCGATCGCCGGGGCGAGGCTGGCCGCCCGGGCGGCCAACCAGTCCCGACCGAGGCCATAGCCGTTGCCCTTGACGACCGGAACGAGATGAGAAACCCGGTCGGCGACGGCCGAGACGTGGGAGTCCCACCGGGAGCGATCGACCTCGAGGACCAGGGCCACACCGCGACCCTACCGACCAGGGGAGTTCGACGATCCGGATAAATACGAGTTGTTTGGTCGGGAATTCAGACCTAGCCTCCGAGCCATGTCGTCCCGCCTGTTCTCGTTCCCCAATCCGGTCAACGAACTCTCGGCCCGTCTGGTGGCTACTGGGGTAGTCGTTCAGGCCCTTTCCTTTCTCGTGATCCGGGAATGGTGGGTACTCGTGCCGCTGGCCTACGGGTTCGTGGCTCGGGTGGCGAGTGGCCCGCGATTCAGCCCCCTTGGTCGTCTGGTCACCCAAGGAATCGTGCCTCGGCTCGACCGTGAACCGTCGTGGGTGCCCGGGCCCCCGAAGCGTTTTGCGCAGGGGATCGGTGTGGCCTTCTCGGTGACTGCACTCGTGCTCGAACTGGCCGGAGCCGGAACCGCGGCTGTGATCATGATCGCGATGCTGCTCGTGGCGGCGAGTCTCGAAGCCTTCGTCGGCTTCTGCCTCGGTTGTGTGATGTTCAGCGGGTTGATCCGCCTCGGTGTTGTTCCCGAATCCGTGTGCGTCGAATGCGCCGACATCACCGGTCGCCTCAGTCGAAGCGCGGCGTGATCGCGTCCCACGAACCTTCGCGCCGGGCACCACTCCAGACACCTGCTCCGTAACTGGCGTCGTCGATCACTCGTAGTGCGACGTAACGCAGTGGATCGACCTCGGGCTTGCGGCGAGTCCACCGCCAGATGTTCGGAACGACGGCCGATACCGCGAGCACGCGTCGTGCTCGTTTCGACACGAGTGCAAGGACGACCACGATCGGCCACCACGTACGCGTGATGGCCGAGGCCACCAGACGACCAGCATGCAGGTTGCCGAGCCCGGCCAGCCGTCCAGCCACCATCCATCGATCGGGTGCCGAGCGCATCTTGTCGGCGAGGGCCGCCGTGGAACCGGCCCCGACGGCCAGTCCGACGAACGGATGACCGAGTGCGACTAGCCCCCAGCCGATTGCACTCCATCGGTTGATGCGCAAAGGGCGAACCGAGCCTGGATGACGAGCTTCCAGTCGCGCGGCTGCCGATCCGTATCCGAATCGCTGACGGGCGAGTGCGCCGATCGATGAACGGGGTGAGTGACGCACGATCGACGACGGTTCGTAGCGAACGACGCGTTCGTTGGCGACCACACGCCAGATGAAGTCGACGTCTTCGCCGAATCGCAAGGTCTCGTCGAAACCCCCGATCTCGTCGAATACCGAACGACGCACAGCGAGTGCCGCGGCCGGGACGTACGACACCCGTGTGTTGGGTCGCACACGCGCTGGTTCGCCACCCAGATCGAGTGGTGACGAGTCGACCTCGTAGGCGGCGACGATGCCGGGTCCTGGTGCACTCATCACGCGCGGTGCGACCACTGCAATTCGCTCGTCGGCGAAGTGGGGCCAGATGGTCGAGAAGAAGTCGGTCGACGGCCGAGTGTCGGCGTCGAGGAAAAGGACCACGTCGCGGGTGCTGGTGGACGCACCGGTGTTGCGGGCGGCCGCCGGACCGCCGGAGGTGTCGCGCCGAATCAGTAGCGCACCGTCGATTGGGGCGAGGGGGAAACGCGCTCCGTCGTCCACCACCACGATCTCGTCGAAGCCCTGTCGTCGCAGCTCGGCGACCATGGTCGCCAGTTCGCCATGTCGTTCGCCGTGAGTCGGGATCACCACCGTGATGCGGTCGAACGATGGTGCTGGATCAGGTTCGACGACTGGGTGGATCGCGCCGGCACTCTCGAAGCGATCGGCGAGTGATTCGGTTCCCGACGGCACTGAGCCATCGGATTCGAGCACATCGGCCAGCCGACTACCGGCCGTACCGAGTCGAAAGAGTCGAAGCGGCGATCCGGCCACCACAGTGTCGTTGGTGCCATCGGCCGTCGAGGTTCGGTGTCGCCACCACGACGAATCGACGCGGTAGTGCGTCGGGCGCGCCGTCACCGAAGTTCGCTCCAGGTCGCGACCGCGTTCACCAGATCATCGCACCAACGCGTGAAGATACGCGCTCCGAGTTCGGCGCTGGCTCCGGTGGGATCGCCAAGAACTCCGGACTCGCTGACTGCACGCACTCCGCCGACGCGCATCGGCGACATCAGGTCGGAGATCGGTGCGGTGTTGCCGGCTGCCACACGTTCCCAGTCAACGGCGTCGGGAAACAGATGGGCGATGACCGATGTCTCGGTTCGACCGGCGTGAACGTCGTCATCGGCACTGGCTGTTGGTGACCACACGAGCACGTGTCGTTCTTCGTGTGCGAACACCTCATGGGCACGGGCGAGGGCATCGGCGTTTCCACCGTGACCGTTGACGAACACGACTCCACGCGCCCAGTCGGCCGAACGGACGATCTCCACCAGGACGGCCGCCGTCGTGTCGGTGCCGATCGACAACGTGCCAGGGAAACCGTGATGTTCACCACTCGCCGACACCGTGATCGCCGGACCGATCATCGAATCGATGTCGAGACGACGTTGGGCCACCGATGCCAACTGGACGGCGATGAGGGTGTCGGTGTCGAGCGGGAGATGCGGACCGTGCTGCTCGAACGATCCGACGGGCACGAGGAGGATCGGCACATCGAGTGCGGCGACCTCGGCCGAGGTCATGTCAGGTAACCCCAGTCGCGCAATGCGTCGAGAATCCGATCGGCTGCTTCGTCGGGAGTCAATTCGACCGTCTCGGCGCGCGTCGGTGCGGCCCCGGCATCGGTGAGCACTCGTACTCGGTCGAGAGCCGATGAACCGGCCGGTGCGGCGAGTACCCGTGCACGAGGGCGATAGGGGACGAGCTCCAATTCGTCACCGTGCAGGCCGACGAGATGCACGTCGATCGCCTGGCGATCGGCGTCGAGGAGAGCGCGCAGGGGTGCGCGACGTAATCGGGCAACTGATCCCTCGACCGACAGCACAGCACGTGGTGCGATCGACAGGATCTCCCGTCGACCACCATCGAGGCGGCGCACGGCTCGTAGGCGGCCGTTGGCGTCGTCGACGCCGATATCGATCAGGCCGAGCGCCTGTTCGACGTCGAGGGCATCGGCCAGATGAGCGGGGAACGAACCCGAACCACGGTCGAGGGAGTAGTCGCCACACCACACGAGAGCGGCGGACGCGACATGGGGTACCACGGCCCGAGCGATCTCAATGCTGGTGGCGTTCGGATCGCCATCGATGCGAACGGCTCGTGTCGCGCCACACGCCAGCGCGTCTCGCAATGCTCGCTCGGCGCCGATCGGTCCGACGGTCACCACGACCACGTCGCTGTGGTGAAGCTCGGCCCAGACGAGCGCCGACTCGAGTGCGGCCTGATCGGCGGCCGAGACGCCGGCAAACCGATCGTCGCTCGAGCCGACTGGTGTGACCCACTTCAGGCAGACGGCAACAGTCACGCTGTCACGTCCGATGGAAGACGATGCCGAAACCGCCCTCGGGATACGACCAGCTGATCGCCCCTTCTTTGTTGCACACCATGTAGCAGGTACCGCACTCGAAGCAGTTCTCGTAATTGAAGAGAATGCCGCCGTCGCTCGTGGGGACGAAGAGATTGGCCGGACAGGCTGTCACGCATTCGCGAGTGGAGCAGCCTCGGCACGTGTCGCCGTCGACCACGATGTGGGCGCGCTCGTGAATACGGAACTCGGCGGTGCCGATTCGCTCCTCGAAGGAGATCTCGGGCCAGGCGGTGTCACGAGTGATCTGCATCATCCGAATCCTCTCATGCCCGTCCAGCCATCCTTCAGCAGATCGACGAGTCTGATACCGGCCTTCTTGCGTTCTTCGCGAACG
>RFSV01000005.1 GCA_009923785.1 Acidimicrobiia bacterium
TCCTTGTCGGCCAGACGGCGTAGATAACGAAGCATCTCGTGCTCGGATCGATGAGAGCTGAAGACCGGGGCGGTGAGAATGCGGTCGGAACGGAGTAGATGTTCGGCGACACCCGATCGACGACCGTCGTGCGCCTGTAGGTCGTCCGCTGTGAGCGCGACTCCTGTCAACGCCGAAAGGAGACCGGCCAATTCGTCGAGGGTCGTACATTCGTCGACCGTCAGCGAAACCGACGTGCCATCGACCGGGCGGATGTCGAAGCCGGCCGCTCGGGTCGCTGCGCACACCTCATCGACAGACGAAGTCGGTTCCGTGCAGATGGTGTCGAACCACGTGTCGTGCCGGATGCTCCAGCCCTGCTCCTCGAGCACCGAGGCCACGATCGAGGCCAGACGGTGCAAACGTTGTGCGATCCGTCGCAACCCGTCGGGGCCGTGCCAGGCGGCGTACAACCCGGCGATATTGGCCAGAAGCGCTTGTGCCGTGCAGATGTTGCTGGTGGCCTTCTCGCGTCGGATGTGCTGCTCGCGCGTCTGGAGGGCGAGACGAAGCGCAGGTCGGCCGGCACGATCGGTGCTGACGCCGACGAGTCGACCAGGAAGCGTGCGGGCGTGCTCGTTCGACGTCGCGATGAAGGCGGCGTGAGGCCCTCCGAAGCCCATCGGGAGACCGAACCGTTGTGCCGAGCCGATCACGATGTCGGCTCCGAAACCACCGGGAGACTCGAGAAGGACGAGAGCCATCGGATCGGCAGCGACGGTGACGACGAGTCCGGCCTCGTGCCACGAGCGCACGAGTTCGTCGGGTCGCACGATGCGACCCGTGGACGACGGGTACGAGAGGAGAACTCCGAAAGTCGCCGCCACGTTCACCGATTCGATCGACCCCACGACGAGATCGATTCCGAGCGGGACGGCACGAGTGCGCAGGACCCGCACGATCTGCGGATGGGTGTCGGCGTCGACAAAGAAGGAATTGCCGGTGTTCTTCGAAATGCGACGGGCCATTGTCATCGCCTCGGCGGCGGCCGTGGCTTCGTCGAGAAGTGATGCATTGGCGACCGGAAGCCCGGTGAGGTCGGAGATCACCGTTTGGAAATTCACGAGCGTTTCGAGTCGCCCTTGGCTGATCTCGGGCTGATAGGGGGTGTAGGCGGTGTACCACGCCGGATTCTCGAGAACGTTGCGCTTGATCACCGGGGGAGTGATCGTGGGGGTGTAGCCGAGCCCGATGAAACTGCGTCGAGGCGCATTACGGGCCGCCAATTCAGCGAGGTCGGCCGTGAGTTCGTACTCCGATCGAGCGAGGGGTAGACGGAGTGGTTCGTCGGAACGTATGGCGGCCGGGACTGCAGCAGCGATCAAGGCATCGACCGATTCGACGCCGATCACGGTCAACATGTCTCGCCACGACTCGTCGGATTCGCTCATGCTCGGTCCGATGTGTCGCCGGCGAAAGGCCGTCGGATCTCGCAGATCGTCGAAAGAGACCGATTCAGACGTTCGCATCTCGGCTGGACCGGCGCTGAATGATTGCGTCATGACGAAACCCGCATGTCGGTCGCGACCATAGTTCTCGTGGTCGACCTCATGGGGGAGGGGACTAGCGTCAGAACGTGACTTCTCTCTCGTCCCGAACGACGTCCTCCCGTGCAGCCGCCGACATCGCCGGACCGATCGGTGCGATCGGGGGAGCCTTCATGTTGCATCCCGAGGTTCTCGGTCCCGGCAAGGAGGCTGGCTACCCGGGCGGTTTCGCTTACTACGTGGTCGGACGGGGCGGAGTCCTCGGCGATGTCGATGCCGACGTGGTCGTGAGCGCATTCGGCTTCTTCGCACCCGATCTCGTGGCGTCACTCTGGAACGCCGGCGTCACGGTCGAAGGGGCTCGTGCGGGCGCTCGTCGCTATGCCGAGGCCTGCGCCAACTGGGGACGTTCTCGCCTTGCCGACTTCGCTCAGGCCGAACGATTGGCTGATCTCGTGAAACGAGTCGTCGAACGAGCCGACGTCGGAGGACTCTCGCTCTTCGCCGGATGGCGTGGTGTCGACCTTCCCGACGATCCAGCCGGGCGCTGCTACGTACTGGCGCACGTCCTGCGCGAATTGCGGGGGAGCGTCCACCTCGTGGCCTGTGTTGCTTCGGGCCTCACGCCACTGGATGCCGTCCTCGCCAATCCAGCAGGCGGAATCGAACAAGCCGAAAAGTTCGGATGGACCGGGCCGTTTTCTATCAGCGCCGATCTCGCCACGAAATTCGCCGCGGCCGAAGAATTGACGAATACGTTGATGGGCCGCCATCTCGACGTTCTGACCGACGACGAACTGACCGAACTGTCGGAACTGGTGGCCAGCGCCCACGCCACCATTTTCTCATGACGACATACGCGCACCCTGTTGCACAAGTGACCTGTGGCGGGTGCTTATGCAACAGAGTGTGCGATTTGTATCGATTTGGGAGGGGCGGGACGAATCCGACGAGACGGAGGCAGACATGATGGATCACACACAACCGCCCAAAGTCACCGTCGACGAGATGAACGCATTCATCGGTGGGCATTTCGGGGGAGCGTCGAACGCCTGTGAACACATGGCCTTCGGGGAGGCGGTGGCCGTCATGCATCCCAGTCCAGAGATGCTCCGTCCCGGCAAGATCATCAGCGGACCGACGGTGTTCAGCATCTGCGATGCCGCACTCTTTTACGCTGCGCTCAGCTGCACGTCGATGGAACCGATGACTCTGACGAGCGAGATGTCAATCCGATTCCTGCGTCCGGCCAGGGGAGAGGTGATTCGTGCTCGAGCGACGATTCACACGCTGGCGGGACGAAACGTCGTCGGAACCGTCGAGGCCTGGACCGACGACCCCGCCAAGCCCGTCGCCGTGGCCCAAGGCACGTACGTTCGCCCGAAACAGGCCTGACTCCGACCAACGCCTAAGGTCGTTGCATGGCCCACGACGCGTCCAAACCATCCATCACCATTCCCGAGGGAACACCACCGAGCGACCTCGTGATCGACGACATCAGCGTCGGTGACGGCGCCGAAGCCACCTCAGGTTGCCGCCCCGTCATGCACTACGTCGGGGTTGCCTGGAGCACAGGGCGTGAATTCGACGCGTCCTGGGATCGGGGACAGCCGTTCAGCTTCCGGCTCGGCGCCGGTGAAGTCATAGGCGGCTGGGACCAAGGCGTCGCCGGAATGCGAATCGGCGGACGTCGCCAACTCACCATTCCGCCACACCTCGGATACGGGAGCCGTGGGGCGGGTGGCGTCATCGCCGGCGGGGAGACCTTGGTCTTCGTCGTCGACCTGCTCGACGTCGTCTGAGCGGGGAGTAGACGCCGGGACCTGATTACTGGTCAGGCCGGATGTGCCTCTCCCTTTTGTGACATAACGAAGATTATGGGCGTTGAGTCACACGGTCGTGCAACGGCCGAGCAGCGTCGAGCAACCAGTCCAGGGCTTCTCGCAAGGACGTCACCGTGGCCCGACGATCCCCAACCTCCCGCTCGGTGTCGGCCACTGCACACGACAGCACGTACAGCTCGTCATACAGCGCATCGAGTTCGCCGCGTGCCACGATCAGTTCGTCCTCACTGATCTGCAATTCCCGGGCCCTTTGTCGACCCACCCAGTCCCACTGGCGACAGGCTTGACTGCAGAACTCCTTGGGACGTCCCGGACCGGACCGCCCGGGCATGACCCGGCGACAGTGCCGGCATCGTGGAACGTCGTTCCCCCGCGCTCGTCCCCCGTCGGTGGTTTTCGTCATGACGAAATTGTCGTTCATCACGTCACACGGCGCGCGGATGCTCGAGCGAGCAGACTGTCGACATGTCGTCACCGCCCGCACCGTTGCGTCGATTCGCCAGTGACAACAACGCCTCGGTCCATCCGCAGGTCGTCGCCGCTTTGAACGAAGCCAACTCTGGGCACGCAGTCGCCTACGGCGACGACCCCTGGACCGAAGCGGCCAGCCAACGTTTCGACGAGTTGTTCGGTCGACCCGTCGAGACCCTCATGGTGTGGGGCGGGACCGGAGCCAACGTCTTGGCTCTCGCATCTCTGCTCTCCCCCGCCGGGGCAGTCGTGTGCACCGATGCCTCACACATCAATCTCGACGAAACCGGCGCCCCCGAATTCGTCCTCGGCACGAAGCTCCTCGACGTGCCGCACGCCGACGGCAAGATCGTCCCCGAGCAGGTTGCCGAATTCGGTCACTTCCGAGGCGTTGTGCATCACGTACAGCCGAGCGTTCTGTCGATCACCCAGAGCACCGAATGGGGCACTCTCTATACCGCTGACGAAATCGCGTCGCTCGCCGACACTGCGCACTCCATGGGGATGAAGGTGCACCTCGACGGCGCTCGCATCGCCAACGCCTGCGCGGCTCTCGGCGGTACGGTCGAGACATTGCGTTCGTTCACTGTCGATGCCGGAGTGGACGTGATCTCGTTTGGCGGAGCGAAGAATGGCGCCATGTACGGCGAGGCAGTCGTTTTCCTCGATCCGACCCTCGCCACCTCCGCCCCATTCGTGCGCAAGCAGATCACTCAACTTCCGTCCAAGATGCGTTACGTCTCGGCGCAGTTCCTCGCGTTGTTCACCGACGATCTCTGGATCGAGAACGCCCGGCGAGCCAACGAATCATGTCGAATCCTGTACGACGCCCTCGATGGCATCCCCGGCGTCGACCGTGGTCCGGCTCCTAGTGTCAACAGCATCTTCCCGTCCCTCGATCCCGGCCTTCGAGAGGCCGTCCGCGACTGGTCGTTCTTCTACGACTGGGAGCTCCCCCAGGTTCGCTGGATGACCGCGTGGGACACCGAACCGAGTGACATCGAGCAGTTCGTCACCGGCCTGCGACACTTCGCGGCATCGCTCTGACCACGGAGATCTCGGCCCGAACGACCGACGTCACACCATCTCCTCTGGCCGATCACCTCGACCCGATCTAATTTTCTGGAGGTCGTCGGGGGGCGGCCGGTGTCTCACCGCAGTGACATGGGGGTCGTGTGTCAAACGAGCGTCAACTCGCCGTAGAGATCATCATCACCCGTCGTCGGACCGACGATCGCTGGATGGGCGCTGCCGCCTGTCGTGGAATGACCCACCTCTTCTTCCCGTCCACGGCCGAGCGGCCGCAGGCCCGCGAGCGGAGAGAAGCCGAAGCGAGGGACGTATGCCGTTCCTGTCGGATCGCCGTCGACTGCCGTGAGTACGCCCGTGAGAATCACGAGTACGGACTCTGGGGAGGCGAGAGCGAGGAAGAGCGACACAACGCCGGCTACCGACTCATCGCTCCCATCGGGATACGCGCCGTCGGCTGATCGAGGACGTGCGACACTGTCGGCGTGAACTTCGACGACAATCGGGCGGCACTTCATGCCGCATGGAGTTCCTATGGCGATCCACGCGAGATCGTCGCTGTCGACGACACGAGTCCGCGCGTCTCGACCAACACGGTGTACCGACTTCATCTCGATGACGGCACGGTCGTCTTCGGGAAGGTCTCGAATTACGGTTCGTATTTTCTGTTCGCCGAGGATCACGATCGACTCTTCCGGTGTACCGAGCTGCTCGCCGACGGCCCATTTCGGAATTTTCTCGCGCCAGTGCTCGGCGTCGACACACCTCTCGGGCGTCGCCCTTACACGTGGTACGACCAACAACGTTGGGTCGCCTTCTACGACGAAGCCCCACGCGCCGAATCACTTCCTCCCCGTCTCACTCTCGATCAGATTCGGAGCCTGGCTCGTGGCATGGCCCGTTTTCATCTCGAATGCACCCGAATTGCGCCCCATGTTCCGGCGACGTCGAACTCCATCAAATCGGACGCCATCCATCTGCTCGACCTTCTGTCCAGCCCGTTCGCATCCCGCAACTTCGACCTGCCGCCGGAAAGCATCGGTGTGCTCTGGCGACACACCCACCATTTCCTCCTCGAACTCGAACGAATTCGCTACGACTCGTGGAGCCGCATTCCGGTGTTGGTCGATTGGAATCTCGGCAACTTCTCGGTGAAAGTCGGGGTCGACGGCGACTTCGACCTCTTCAGTCGCTGGGACTACGACTGGTTCCGCGTCGAGTCTCGCCTGCTCGACTTCTACTTCCTGTCTCGCGTCTCGTCGGCCACGGGTGATCGAACTCACTGGACGTACTCTCCGCACACCTTGGTCGAGCCCCAATTCGTCGAGTTTGTTCGGGCATATCACGAGGTGGCTCCGTTGTCCGCCGACGAGATTCGATTCATTCCCGAGGCCTATCGCTTCTTCATCCTCAACTACGTCGTTCGGGAAGGCGCTCGCTTCTTCCGCCCCGATCTCTGTGCGAAGTTCCGACATGACGCGACCCGTGTCTACTTGCCGGCCTGCGACGATCTCGACATGACACCGCTCTTGCAGGCAGCCGGTCACGTCTGATCGAGACCCGACCTACACTTTCGATGTGAGCTCCCCCGAATTCGGCTCGAGATCGTTCGACGTTGTGGTCATCGGCAGTGCCAATCTCGATCTGGTCGCCACCGTCGAACACCTCGCCGCTCCGGGCGAAACGGTGATCGCCTCGGGTTACGCCGAACACGCTGGCGGTAAAGGTCTCAATCAGGCGGTGGCGTGCAGCCGTAGCGGAGCTCGAACCGCTTTCATCGGTTGCCTCGGGCGCGACGGAGCCGGCGATATCTTGCGGGGAGTCTTGGCCGACGAAGGTATCCGCGACTTCGCGGTCGATACCAACGTTCCAACCGGGCGCGCGCTCATCTCGGTCGACGAGCAAGCCGAAAATTCGATCGTCGTGGTCCCCGGAGCCAATCATCACCTGGGCATCGGGGTGGTCGACGATCATCGTTCGATTCTTTCCGACACCGCCGTCGTCCTCGCACAATTGGAAATACCGCTCGATTCAGTGGAAGCAGCCTTCGCCGTCGCCCGTCTCGCCGGCGCGATCACCGTTCTGAATCCGGCGCCAGCCACTGAACTACCACCGGGCCTACTTGCACTCTGCGACGTGATCGTTCCCAATCAAACCGAGGTCGCACAATTGGGCGGCACCGACGCCCTGCTCGACGCCGGCGTCTCGACCGTCGTCGTCACTCTCGGTGCGCGCGGAATCAGGGTCGTCACCCGAGACGGAGCAGTGGAGATCCCTCCATACGCCGTGCGGGCCGTCGACACAACCGGAGCCGGCGACGCTGCCTGCGGCGCCTTGGCGGCCTCGTTCGCCAAGGGCACCGACATGATCACTTCAGCCCGACGAGCCGCTGCGGCCGGGGCTCTGGCCGCCACGCGACACGGTGCCGTCCCGTCACTTCCCACCTTCGAACAGATCGACGCCCTCGTCGAACGTTGAGTCGGTGAACTTGGTGGTCACCCCGGTCTGACGAGCTCGATCGTGACCCATCCATTGACCACCGTACGGCGCCGTTCGACAAAAGGTGCAAGCACTTCCACGACCGGCCCTTCGCGCGTGTCGAGCAATCCACTGATGATGATTCGACGTCGGGCAACCCGCACGAGATCGACAGCCAAGTCGATCAGTACGGGAGCGAGAATGTTGGCCACGACGGTGTCGAACGACTGAGTGACAGTCGCCAAAGAATCGAGGCTCACCTGCCATCGGTCGGACACTCCGTTTCGTTCGGCGTTGGCCCGTGACGTCTCGAGACTTGCCGGCGCGATGTCGATCCCGTGCGCTGATTCGGCGCCGAGCACGAGGCTGCAGATACCGAGTACACCGCTACCGCATCCGACATCGAGCACCGACTCCCCCGGTTCCACCGAAACGGCCAGAAGGGCCAGACAGCCACGCGTCGTCGGATGGTCCCCCATTCCAAAGGTTGCGCCAGGATCAATCGAGACGACGATCGCGTCAGGTGCCAGAGACGACTCGTCCCATGACGGCCTGATGTACAGGCGATCGTCGATACGAGTCGGACGGGCGAACTTCTTCCAGGTCTCGGCGACCTCGGAATCGATCTCCTCGTCGCACCACACGACGTCGGGAAGATGCTTCGACATCAACTCGGCGATCTTGTCGTCGTCGGAGCCGAAGGAAGTTCGAAGCACCACGACGTCGTCCGACGTCCAGTCTTCCGTGATCGCCGTGACCCCGAGCGACCACAGCACGTCACTCACGATCTCGACCTCCGTCACGGAAACTTCGAGACGCACTCCACGCACCATGTAGCGATCTCCGATCAATCGATGCGCCGAAGGTCCTGGCGAAAACGAACGGCACGCTGAACGTAGGAGTCGACGGCCAGGTCGATATCAGCCAAGCGTGCCTTTCCAGGTTTGATGACAGCGGGCGAGCCAGCTGCCAATGCTCCACTCGGAACCTCCGTACCGTTGAGGAGCACGCTGTTGGCGGCCACTACCGACCCTGTGCGCACGTTGACTTGATGCATCACGATGGAGCCATTTCCCACCAGACAACGATCCTCGATCGTGCAACCCTCGAGATGCACCATGTGGCCGATCACGCAGTCGTTCCCGACGATCGTCGGAAACACATAGGTGGTGTGCAGGACGCATCCGTCCTGCACCGACGTTCGATCTCCGATCACGATGTCGCCGTCGTCGCCACGCAGTACGGCACCCGGCCAGACGGAACTCCCCGCTCCCAAGCGCACCCGTCCGATGACAACTGCATCGGGATGGACATAAGCATCGGGATGGATCGTCGGCACGACGTCTCCGAGGGCGTAGATGGGCACCCGAAAACGCTACATCGTCGACAACGTCGGCATACCGGAGCGCAATCGCCATACCATCGGCGCCACCCAGTGGATCACGGACCGATGTCGGTTTCCCGATAGGGTCACGACCCATGTCCCGCCGGATCGACATCGAACTCACAAGTGCCCGTCCCGATGGCACCTGGACGTGGCGAGCCGCCGGTGCACGAGAACCAAAAGGTGTCCTCGACGGCTCGTTGCTGCCATCGGATGCCAAGGCTGGAGACGTCGTGAAAGTCGACGCCGAGTTCGACATCGACGGCATCGAAGTGACGGCCGTCGTCTCCGGCCGCACCCGGGTGACCAAAGTCGAGACCCTGTCTCTGATCGCAAGTGACGAACCGTTCCAGGCGGTCACACAACAACTCGCCCGTCGCGAGCGTTCCGCTGGACGAGGTCCGCGCCGCAACGAATCCGGTGATCGACGTCGGCGCTCCGAGGGCGACGGACGTACGCGCGAGGGACGCGACGGTGAGCGTCGCGAACGCCGACCGGAACGTCCTCGTCGACCCCGTTTCGAGGCCCCGCCCGAACTTCCCGCGCGCCCCAAGCCCAAGCGATTGAAAGCCGGATCGCAGCACCGCCGGGCGGTCCTGGCCGACATACCCGAAAACCAGCGCCCCATCGCCGAACTCGCGCTACAGGGCATGCAGGCCGTTCGCCAAAGGCTGAAAGCGGCCAACGACGCGTTGACCGCCGAGGGGAAGCCAACCATGCCTGAGCAGAGCGTGGTCCAGATGGCCCAGGATCTCCTCCCGAAACTGCGTGTTGCTGATTGGCTCGATCGCGCCGAAGCTGCCAAGCGCGATCTCGCCACCCTCGATTTGCGCGACCTACGCAGCGTGGTCGCCGCCGCCAATGATCCGTCGATCGAACGTGACGATTCGTGCCGCGCCTTGGCCGCCGAGTTGAAAGCCGGTCTGGCCTCACGTAGCGAGTCCGACTACCAGCTCTGGCTGTCCGACATCGACGCCGCTCTCGGCGTCGGACGCATCGTGCGCGCGCTCAAGTTGGCCGGTCAGCCGCCGAAGGCCGGAGCGATCTTCCCCGACGAACTCGGACGTCGGCTGGCCGAGGCCGCGGCATCGAGCCTCACACCCGACGTTCTCGCCGATCGTTGGATCGCCCTCCTCGAAGCCGCCGCTTTCTCCCCCGTGCGGAGCACGCTGACAGTTGCCGCTCCCCCAACCTCGGTCACACCTGAACTCACCAAGACTGTCGCACGACTCGCTCCACTCATGCCCCAAGTCGCCGCCGTGTTCGGTGTGACGGCATCGGCAGGTGCGCCGACACCAAAACCGCTACGCCCCACGAAGCCGGCCACGAAAAAGATTCCGCCCAAGCCGTCTCCGGCGCGGAACAGCGAGCCGTCAGGCGACACGACCTCAGCCGAAAAAACCCCGGCCGACGTACCCGCTGTCGAGATCACCCCTGCCGTCATACCGGCGGCTGAGACTCCGGCTGTCGATACTCCGCCAGTCGAGGTTTCGAACGACTCCCCGACAGCTGAATCCGGCACCGACGACGCCGACTGACGTCCTACCGTCTCGCCCCGCTACGGTCGGGCCATGAGCAACATCGTCACGTACCAGGCCGACGGGCGCGTCGGCATCATCACCCTCAATCGTCCTGATGCGCGTAATGCCGTCAACGGAGACGTGGCCTCCGGCATGGAGGCAGCCATCGACGCTCTGGAGAACGATGACTCGGTGTGGGTCGGGATCCTCACGGCCAACACCGACGGTCAGAGCAACCCGGTCTTTTGTGCCGGTGCCGATCTGAAGGCCATCAACTCAGGCCAGGCCGGAGCCCTCAACACCAAGCGGGGCGGATTCGCCGGATTCGTGTACCGCGAACGCCGTAAGCCGATCATCGTGGCCGTCGACGGCCTGGCCACCGCCGGAGGATGCGAAATCGTCTTGGCCGCCGATCTCGTGATCGCGACCACCCGTTCGGCGTTCGGCTTGGCCGAAGTCAAGCGCAACTTGATCGCCGGAGCCGGCGGACTCTTCCGCCTCCCGCGCGCCATCGGCCAGGCGGCCGCCATGGAAGCCATCCTCACCGGAGAACCGATTCCGGCCGAACGCGCGTATCACCTCGGTCTCGTGTCACGGCTCGTCGCACCCGGAGAAGCGATGAACGAGGCGCGCCGACTCGCCGACCAGATCACGGCGTGCGCTCCACTCGCCGTCTACGCGAGCCGCCAAGTCGTTCTGGCCGCGGCCTACCAAACCGATGACGAATTGAAGTCGCTCACCAACCGTTTGTTCGCCGATGTCATGGCATCGGACGACACCAAAGAAGGTCTGACCGCCTTCATCGAGAAACGTGTTCCGAACTGGACCGGTCACTGAGACGTTGTGACACCGTGATCGAGCGGGCCGTCACCCCCGCCCGCTCGTAGAGGTTCTTCGTGTCCCGATCCCCCGGGAGCGCCGTTCCCTCCAGGTAAGCGCAACCTCGGGCGATGGCATGCGACAGGGCGACCTCCAACAGGTCATCGCCGCATCCCAGACCTCGCGCCCCGTCCACCACGAAGACTCGGTCGACCACGAAGATTCGCCCGCGCGGATCCTCATCGACACGTCCGACGAGGAAGCCCACGACGACTTCGTCGACACAGGCCACGAACGAGTCGCCCCACCACTGCTCGAGGTCCCCAAGACGAGGATGCTCAGCCAGCCAGGCCTCTCCTCCCCGACGATCGACCATGCCCTGACGCAACGAGTCGTCGATGGAGACACACTCGCTCGCCGACGACTCGTCGACGGGACGGACGCTCGTTTCGGCCGTCACGTGAGAACTCCCGGTGTCAGCCGAACAACGGACAGCCGTCGTCGCCCACCGGGCAGACGGGAGCACCTTTGCGGACAAGGAGGAAGCACTGCGGGCACATACGTTCGTCGGCCCGTTTCGGCTGGATGCTGGTCTCGGGGTCGACGGCCGAGGGGGGTTCTTCTTCCTCTTCATCGTCCTCATCGACTTCACTGCGCTCACGAAGACGCTCGTCCAAGATGTGTGCGAGATCCGCCTCCACATCGTCAGCGGTCGTCAAATCTTCGTCGTCGTCGTCGGAGGTCCGCTTCTCACGAGCCTTCGGCGCAGACTCGTCACTGTCGCTCTCGTCGTCGCTGTCGTCGTCATCGTCATCACCGCCGATGTCGTCTTCATCATCCAAGTCGTCGTCGAGTTCGTCGTCATCAAGCTCGAGGTCGTCGTCCCCGTCCTCTTCGATGAAACCGTCCTCATCGAGGTCGTCGTCGTCGATCATGTCGTCGTCAGCGGCCATCGAAACTCCTTGTCGTACTCATCGTGATCTCCGTGTTCGGAGGCCAGCGGAAGGTTCGAAAACTCGACCGCGGGCGCGGATAATAGGCACCGCGATCGTCCAGGTCAGGTGGAACGTCAGTGACAGCCGTCACCCTGGCCTCATGGGCGTTCTGACCGACGCTGTTCGGCCCGTCGCTCCGAGGCCAATCGTTCGAGCTCGGGAGCCTCGACCGTGAGGTGGGTCATGGCGTCAGCAACTGCCCGATGGCCGGCCTGTTCGGCAATGAGTCGGTGCATCTCGAGGGCGACTCGTCGATACGCCGGGTGCCCCTGGGGCGACGACCGGAGTTCGAGCATATGCATCGCTTCTCGGGCGTTGAACTGCATGACGTAGCGGATTCGATACGCCATCGACACGGCGTATGACGCCTCGTCGGGGAAGTCGGGTCGTAGATCGTCGTAGAGCGCCGCCGAACGCGACATCACCTCGTCGAACACCGACGTCATTCCCGCTTCGTCCACCAGATCTGGTCGGGTGTAGCCGTGATTGGGCGTGAGTGCCTGCCATTCGATGGTCAGGAGGCGATGGCGTTGCAGATCGCGGAACGCTCCGTAGTCGGACAGGACGTCGAAGCGATAGTCGATGCGCTCGAAGGCACGACCAGGGCGATGACGGCGGTTCTCGCGCTGGCCGATGTACGAGCGCAAGATGGCGACCTTCTCGGCATGGCTCATCGCCTCCACCTGTCGAAGGATCTGGGATTCGGGAAGGCTCGAGTACGGATAACAGATCGCTGCCACAAGTTTGTTCTCGCCGTCGGGATCCCAGTCGGTGAGCACGACAGGAGCACTGTGATCGGTCGGTGTCTCGGCGAACAACTCGCGCACGAGTTCTGATGTCTCGTGACGCGTCGAGGTCAGATAATCGCTCCACCGGCCGCCACGGTCGGCCAGATCGACTCTCCGTAGGAAACTCGGGATCACCTTGCGGAGTTCTTCGAGCATGAGAGCCGCATATTGCTGGGCTTCAGGCAGCGGGTGCGCCCGCATTCGAATCAGCATCGCTTCGTACGCCTGACCACTTGCGTAAATCCCCACGTTCGACAAAGACGAGGCCGGAAGAACTCCACGCACGGCATCGAGCGCCTTGGCCCTGGTGGCCTGTCGGTACACGAAGTCGCTGTCGGCCGGGTCGCGTGGCACCGAAGCACGAACGTGATCGGTCACCTTCTCCATGAGGAGGCTGTACGAGTCGAACATTCGGTCCATGTCCCCCACGTATCGGGTACCGAGACGTGAATTCAGGACTCCGAGATCGCGGTAGTAGCGGTATCGCCCGGCCAACCGAGCGTCGTAGGCGATGTATCGGGTGCTCTGCTCGAGATAACTGGCCAACCGGCCCCATTCGAGAATTTTGGTGAGGACATTCGACGCCTGTTCGCATGCCAGGTGCACGCCACCGAGCTGGGCGACCGAATCGTCTCCGTACTCGAAAAAGACACGTTCATAGAGCTCCTCGGCACGCTCCAGGCCGATCGTGGCGTCGACCCCCTGGTCGCCTGCCACATCGAGATCTCCGACGAATTCGTCGAGAAACAGTCGGCGCAGACTCTTCGAACTGCGGCTGTAGCGGGCGAACAACGCCCCTTTGACGACTTCGGGCAAATTCACGAGGGCGAAGACGGGTCCGTCCAGGTTGGTGAAATAGCGCCTCAGGACCTCGGCCTCCTCGGGGCTGAATTCCTCGGGGGCGTAGACCGTCACGAGATCGAACGCTAGTGGGCGCGATGGATCGATTCGGGGAAATCCGATCCTGCCCTAGGCGAGCACGTCGACCTCACTCGACAGCGTCGAGAATTCGGCAGCCACCTGGTCGCGGAGGCTGCTGTCGAGCCATAGATCGACCACCGTCATCGCCATGGCGCGGGCTCCGTCGATCACAGCGCGGTCACCTTCGTCGGAGCCGGCGTACTCGGCGAACTCACGTGTGTGTATGGCGACACCAGACGGGGCCACTTGGACCATCGGATGGATCGATGGCATGAGGTACGACACGTTACCCATGTCGGTCGAACCGAGAACTGGTCGCCCTGTGACACGAGGATCGACGACTGTGCGACCCACCTCGGCCATGTTGGCCGCGTAGGCCGATGCGAGACGTTCGTTGTCTCTCACTTCGGCGTATGTGTGACCATCCCACGTACTGTCCATCTGGCAACCGCACGCCGAAGCCGCACCTTCGAGACACGCCATTACGCGTCGTTTCAACGGTTGTAGTGACGAGATCGTGGGTGACCGCACGTACCAGGTCGCAGCAGCTCGACGCGGCACGATGTTCGGCTTCTCCCCGGCTTCGGTGAAGATGCCGTGGATCCTTTCATCAGGACGGATGTGCTGACGGAGTGCGGCCACGTTCACATAGCCGAGAACCGCTGCGTCGAGAGCGTTGCGACCCATCCACGGTGCCGCAGATGCATGCGCCTCCTGACCGTGGTAGACGACATCGACGGTGTGTATCGCGAGAGAATCCATACGAAGCAGGTCGGCATCGGCCGGGTGGATCATCATCGCCGCCGATCCCGTTGAAAACGCGCCCTGTCGCGCCAGGGCGATCTTGCCGCCCCCACCCTCTTCGGCAGGTGTCCCGAGGATCCTCAACCGGCCCCCGAGATCGTGTGCGAGCGACGCGGCGGCCAAACCGGCACCGAGACCGGCCCCAGCGATGACATTGTGTCCGCATCCGTGGCCGATTCCTGGCAGGGCGTCGTACTCGAGAAGTACGAGCACCTCGGGACCATCGGTTCCGATCGACACCTCGAATGCGGTGTCCACACCATAGGCATGACGAACCACCGGCAATCCTTCGTCCTCGAGAACCGAACACAGCAGATCGTGAGCGAAGACTTCTTCGTAGTTCAGTTCGGGTCGCGCGTGAATCTCACGACTCACCGACACCAGTCGGTCGGCCCGCCTCGACACCTCGGCGCCGACACGATCCTTGGCTTCACGTGACGTGGTCATGGCGACAACGGTAGTTCCTGGTCGGCTCCGAGCGTCCACACGGTGATCGCGTCGGGAACGACCTCGACCACGACCGTAAACGACTCGTTCGCCTCGTTTACGAACCAGCACCGCCCATCGATGTCGATCCGCGCCTTCGGAGGCACCTGCACGCTCAGGTGTCGTGCCGAGGAACTGGCGATCTTGGGATGTGGAAGGTGAGATCCGAGAGGCAATCGGCGACGAGCGGCCAGACGTTGTCGAAGTGGCATGGTGGGATCGACGACGAATTGTTCAGCTCGCCCGTCGTTCGGATGTCCACGTGGCGCAACGTCCCACGTGCCCAAGTACTGCGCGTTCATCACGACGGTCACTCCCCCGAACCACCAACCCAGACGTCGACGTCGCACGACCACGTGCGACAACGCGAACGTCGACCGACTGTGGTTGTCCGAGAGTCGCATGACGTCGAGAGAGAACTCCACCGACGACGAGGCTCGACCGGCTCCAAGAGTTCGCGCCATGTCTCCATGAGTCAACCCGAGCACAGTCGCCCCCTCGTTCAATGCATCCGATGCGCTGCTGTCGTCATCGAACCAACGAAGTCCAGCCGGGGGTCGTCCCGGCTCACCCCAGTCGACGCCCTTGCGAATGGTCACGAATCGACTCCAAGCACCGCTGACGATGCGGCCACCACACCGCGTAGGAGCAGTTCGGCCCCATGATCTGCCGAGCGGCGAGTCGTGGACTCGGGCGCCATCACAGCAATCTGCCGGAGAAGATCGATCAGTTGCTTCATCGTTCGAACGAAATCCCCACCCGACAGCTCTTCGGCTTCCACGACCTCGGCGAAATCCTCACCGGACGCCCAGGCGTACGCCACGGCGATGTACGTCGGATCAGGAGCTCGATGCACCGAAAGTCGTTCTCGTTCCTCCACCACCCGCAATTCGCGACTGATCGTCTCGATGGCTCGACTTCGACGACGGACCTCGTTGGATGGATACCACGGAGCAGGAGGCGGTTCGCTCGAGCGGTGTTCGTACACGAAAACCGAGACGAGCGCCGCCAAATCGGCTGGTTCGAGACCGTCCAGCAGTCCTCCAGTGAGAGCCTCGGCGACGAGCAGGTCGCTCTCATGGAAGGTTGACGCCAGGACGTCGCCCTTGGCGGTGAGGGACCAGCCGTTCACGTAGCCCATGTCGTCGAGGACTCGTAGAACACGATCGAAACGTCGCGCCACCGAGTTCCCGCGGCCCTTCACCTGTTCACGTGTCTGATCGATTTCCCTCTCGAGGCGATCGACCTGGGCTGCGGCTCGCAAGCGAAGGGGCAGATCGGGATCGTCCTCCACCGGATGCACCGCCGAGCGATCCTCGTCGACAACAACCGCTTCGGCCCCCCGCAACACCAGCTTCGACAATTGCTCGACGACGTCACGCTGGAATTCGGGGCGACTCGGTGCGAAAGGAACCGGAAGTTCGACTCGTCCCGAGACTTCCGGTGGTCGAGAGAAATCGCGGGCGGTCAAGTTGGTCATCGACCGATCGCCAGTGATGATCGACAGCTTGACTCCCCCGGCACGGTGGGCGGCCGACAAGACGACAGCCGGACCGATGATCCGACCTTTGTCGACCTGGATGACCGATCCTGGACGAAGGCGTGACAGCGCGAATTCGATCGCACTTTCGCTTCGTACTCGCGGTACACCTTCGAGGCGCGCCCGATACTCGTGGATGTCGCCGTACGGACTCTCGGCCTCGGCACGCAGCTCGTCGAGACGTTCAAGTCGCTTCTCCAAGCGAGCTTCGAGCCGGACGACGTCCCGATCGGCCTGGAACTGCGCCAAAGAGAGATTCAAAAGGTGCCTCGCCTCATCGCTCGAATAGGAGCGGACGAGGTTGACAGCCATGTTGTAGGTCGGCCGAAACGACGATGTGAGACGAAATGAGCGGCTGGCTGCCAAAGCAGCGACCTGATCGAAGGTCGTGAACGGATTCCAGAGCACAACGGCATGACCACGGTCGTCGAGTCCCCGGCGACCGGCTCGTCCGCTCAACTGCGTGAACTCTCCAGGAGTGAGGTTCTCGTGATGTTCACCGGTGAATTTCGACAATTTCTCGACCACCACCGACCGAGCCGGCATGTTGATGCCGACCGCCAACGTCTCGGTGGCGAAGACGACCTTCACCAGTCCCTCCACGAAGCACGCCTCGACGGTTTCTTTGAAGGGCGGCACGAGACCGGCGTGATGACTGGCCACACCAGCTTCGAGCTGGGTGACGAACTGGGCGTAGCCGAGGACGTCGAGATCGTCGCGGTCGAGCCCTCCGAGTCGTTCGTCCACGATGGCAGCGATACGGCGACGCTCGTCGGGTGTCGTGAGTCGTACACCCTGACGTACGCACGATGCGGCCGCTTCGTCACACGCGTTTCGACTGAAGATGAAGTAGATGGCGGGCAGCAGATCCTCGTCCTGCAGGCGATCGACGACTTCGATCCGCGCCGGCGTGGCGAACACACGTCGGGCTCGCGGGCGGTACGAACCTCGACGGCGCGGTCGAACACCTTGATCGAAAAGTCGCCCGGCATCGTTGTTGGGTCGACCGTTCACCAGAACGGGCAGGAGGTGTTCGCTGTCGGATGTCCGATCCGCTGCCATGAACAGCACGTCGAGATCGACCGGACGCCGGGTCTCGATCACCGCTCGGGTCGAGCCTCGAACGGTCGTCATCCATTCAGCGACTTCGTCGGTGTTGGAGACCGTGGCCGACAAACACACGAGCTGCACGTGGTGCGGCAGGTGGATGATGACCTCCTCCCACACCGGACCTCGGTAGGTGTCCTGGATGAAGTGAACCTCGTCCAGCACCACGACTTCCACCGCGTCGAGTCCCGAAGATCCTGCGTAAATCATGTTGCGAAGAACCTCAGTGGTCATGACAACCACCGATGCGTCGCCGTTGATTGCGTTGTCGCCGGTGAGGAGGCCAACAGCATCCCGCCCGTACCGGGCGACGAGGTCGTTGTACTTCTGGTTGGAGAGAGCCTTGATGGGTGCTGTGTAGAAAGCCCGTCGACCACGACTCAGGGAGCGTTCGATTCCGTACTCGGCCACGATGGTCTTTCCGCTGCCGGTCGGAGCCGCCACCACGACCGACGACCCGGCGTCGATGGCATCCATCGCGTCGGTTTGAAAACGGTCGAGCGGAAATCCACAACGCTCGACGAAGGCGTTGCGCGCGTCGCTCACGTTCGACGCCGGACGAGAAGGTGCCCGAGACCGACGGCCGCGAAATAGAGCACGACGAGTGGCACCGTCAGAGCGATGAGCGTGATCGGATCGCCCGACGGGGTGATCACCGCGGCCAGAACCACGATCACGACAATCGCTATCCGCCAGCCTTCGATCAATTGGCGAGGACGAACCACGCCGGCGAGCTGCAGGAAGACGAGAAGTACCGGGAATTCGAACCCGACGCCGAACGCCGCAATCATGAGCGCCACGAGACTCACGTACTTCGTGATCTGGTAGGCCTGCTGTACGTCTGCTCCTGACCACCCCACCAAGAACTCGAGTCCCTTGTCAAGCGTGATGAAGGCCAGCGCTCCTCCGGCCAGAAAGAGGATCACCGACGAGGCGATGAAGGGCACGGCGTACCGGCGCTCCCGATCGTGCAGGGCTGGAACGATGAAGCGCCAGATCTGCCACAACACCACCGGTAGGGCGAGGATCAGACCGCCGTAGACGGCGATCCTCATGCGAGCGGTGAATCCGTCGAGGGGACCGAGCGAGTACAGGTCGCAATCAGTGACGAGATCCGGACGCCGCTCACAGAGATTGTCGTAGGGCTTGCGTAAAAAGCGTAGGACGGGGTCATAGAAGGCCAGGACACCGATCACACCGACTCCGACCGCGAGCATCGCCCTGATGATCCGCGTCCGAAGTTCGGCCAGATGTTCGGTGAGGGTCATCGATTCGTTGGTCGTGGCCAACTTCGCGCGCCGAAACTTCCACAGGCTCACGACGTGCCGCCTTCGGGAGGTGATTCATCGCCGGATGCGGGGTCGTTGGTGACGGGCTCATCGATCTTCGACGGCGCTACATCGTCGGTCGGTTCGTCCATCATCTTCTTCACGGCGTCCGAGGTCATATGAGCCGTCTCGCGCAATTCCCTCAAAGGTTCGTCGAAGGCCTCCTTGAACTCGCTCTGGAATCCCTTGCTGACCCTCCTCAGCTCGCCGTAGACCCGTCCGAATCGTCGAATCGCCTCGGGAAGTTTCTCGGGACCCAGAACCACCAGAGCCAGGAGCAGGATGATCACGATCTCACTGCCCGACAGGTTGAACACACGACGAGTCTAGAGACCTCTGCCATCATGGGCTCGTGCAGCAACGACTGCCCTCTCGGCTCGATCCCCCCATCGGTTTCGCCCATCGCGGAGCTCGCGCCCACGCCCCCGAAAACACTCTCGAGGCCTTTCTTCTCGCCCAACGTCTCGGCGCCACCGGGCTCGAGACCGACGCGTGGATCACCGCAGACGGTGTGGTGGTTCTCGATCACGACGGAGTCGTGGGGGGTCGTCTCCGTCGACGACCGATTTCCGAACTCTCACGACGGCAACTACCCGACCATCTTCCGTCGGTCGCGGAACTGATCGACGCCTGCGACAGGCGGCTACACCTGAGTATCGACGTGAAGGACCCGACGGCTCTCTCGGCTCTGGTCGCTCAGTGCCGCGAGGTGGACATCGACGTCGAATCGCGCTTGTGGCTCTGCCATCACGATTGGAACATTGTCGCATCATGGCGACGACTCACGGAGGCCCGACTGGTCGACTCGTGTCGTTTCTCGAAAATGAGTGAAGGACCTGAACGTCGTGCACTCGCGCTTCGCGAGGCAGGTGTCGACGCGATCAACATGCATCACTCCGACTGGAGCGGTGGGCTGGTCACCCTGTTCCATCGATTCGACCTCTACGCGCTCGGTTGGGACATGCAACAAGAGCACGTCCTGAGGGAGTGTCTTCGCATGGGCCTCGACGGCGTCTACAGCGATTGGACCGACCGCATGATGGAGGCAATCGGTCTCGAAGCCGGCTGACTTCGTCGGTCGCTCGTCAGAGGAAAGCCCAGGCCGAGAACGGCCAGATCACCACGAAAGCACGGCCACGAATCTTGTCGATCTCGATCGGTCCGAAATCTCGACTGTCGAAGCTCTGCAGGCGATTGTCGCCCATCACGAAAACCATCTCAGCAGGAATCACGAGAGCCGTCGAATCGGTGTGAGAACCACACCGAGCCACCGGGTCGATTTGGGATTGGACGTCGTCGTCGAGATAGGGCTCCTCGAGACGGACACCGTCGATATAGACGATGCACGACCGGATCTCGAGGGTTTCTCCCGGTAGCGCGATCACCCGCTTGATGAGATCGTCGTGACGGTCGGGAGACGTGACGCGGTCGAACACGACGACGTCTCCTCGGTTCACGTCGTGCAGGCGGTAGGACAACTTGTTCACCAATACGCGATCTTGAGGCTGGAGGGTGGTCTCCATGCTCGGACCGTCGATGTAGTACTGCTGAAACAGGAACAGGCGGATGACAAGAGCTGCCGCTATGGCGATGGCGACGACGGCGACCCACTCGCCGATGGTTCGAGCCAAACGAGACCGCGCGTCTCCCCCTTCGTCGTCATTGGACAACGTCCTGTCGAGATCAGCGATCGACGCTCCACCGATCGGTGTCGCGTCGTTCGACGTCGCCTCGTGATCGAAATTCACGTCGGACACGGTATCGGAGGGGTCAGTCACAATGAGGCGATCAACTTTTCGACACGTTCGTCACGACTTCGGAAGGGGTCCTTGCAGAGAACCGTTCGCTGTGCCTGGTCGTTCAACTTCAGGTGCACCCAGTCGACCGTGTAATCACGCTTTTTCTCCTTGGCCGCCCGAATGAACTCGCCTCGAAGACGCGCTCGTGTGTTCTGTGGCGGCTCGGTGAGTGCGTTCTCGATGTCGCTGTCCGAAGCGACACGTTCGACGAGTCCGCGTGATTGCAATTTGTAGAACAGGCCCCGCGAGGTGTCGATGTCGTGAAATTGCAGGTCGAGCAGCTGCGTCTTCGGATCTCCGAGAGTCAGGCCGTGTCGGGCCCGGTAGGACTCGATCAGGTGCCACTTGATGACCCAATCGACCTCTCGATCAAGTTTGAGGGGATCGTTCTCGATGGTCGACACACAGTGTTCCCACATTTCGAGAGCCCGTTGCTCGAGGGGCGGAAAACCTTTGGTGTCTGCATAGCGAAGGGCTCGATCCAGATATTCGCGTTGAATGTCGAGCGCACTGACTTCGCGCCCGTTCGCCAACACCACTGTTCGTCGGCACGTCGGGTCGTGGCTGATGTCTCGTATCGCGCGGATGGGGTTTTCGAGTGACATGTCTCGCAGAACCACGCGCGGATCCTCGAGCATGCGAAGCATGCAAGCGGTTGAGCCGATCTTCAGAAAGGTCGTGTACTCGCTCATGTTCGAATCGCCGACGATCACGTGCAGGCGTCGATACCGCTCGGCATCGGCGTGGGGTTCGTCACGCGTGTTGATGATCGGCCGACTGCGCGTCGTCGCCGACGACATCGTTTCCCATATGTGATCGGCTCGCTGAGTGATCGAATACACCGGTCCCCGCGCGGTCTGGACGATCTTTCCGGCACCAGTGAAGATCTGCCGACTCACGAGGAAGGGAATCAGAACTTCTGCGTGTCGCGATCCGTCGTCGGATCGACCCGTCAGATAGTTCTCGTGGCAGCCGTAGCTGTTCCCCGCCGAGTCGGTGTTGTTCTTGAACAGATACACGGTTCCCCGAATACCTTCATCACGAAGGCGCTCTTCCGCCGAAGCGGCAAGTGATTCGAGAATTCGTTCTCCGGCCTTGTCGTGGACGACCGCGTCGTAGATGGAATCGCACTCGGGGGTCGCGTATTCAGGATGGGATCCGACATCGAGATACAAGCGCGATCCGTTCTCGAGGAAGACGTTCGAGCTGCGACCCCACGAGACGACTTTGCGGAACAAGTATCGGGCCACTTCGTCGGGACTGAGGCGGCGCTGACCCCGCAGGGTGCAGGTGACGCCATACTCGTTCTCGATCCCGAAGATGCGACGCTCCATGTGGGCAACCTAGTCGTGGAGCCTGGTCGACGAGATTCGGGGACCGACGTGCCGGGTCACGAACCCGACGAACCGAGAATGGCCTCCACATCGGCGTCTTCGAGACGGGAGAAGCACCGTCGGCCGTTGCGTCGAGAGAGTACCGCCACTTCGATGTCGTCAGCCGTCAACTGGCGGTCGGGTCCGGCCAGGGCCGCCACGGCGACCGGTAGGGCTTGGTCGAGCGCATGCGCCGCCGACCATGTGGTCGTTAGTCGTTCGGCGATCGCCTCGGCATCGCCACCGAGAACACTCGTCCCCCGTTCGTCGACCAAGGTGCCGTCGTACAGGATGTGGAACAGTTGGTCGGTACTCGGATCGACACCGACCTCGGCCACGAGGATTTCGACCTCCAGAGGCTTCAGTTCGTGAGTGAAGGTCTGGCCGAGGATCTGTGCGTAGTCGTTGGCAAGGCTTCGTGCCTCGACATCGTCACGTGAATACGAATATCCCTTCACGTCGGCATTGCGCACTCCGAAACGACGGAGCTGGTCGAATTCGTTGTACTTGCCGACCCCTGCGAAAGCGATGCGGTCGTAGATCTCGCTGATCTTGCGCAAGGTGTTGGAAGGGTTCTCGGTGACCAAAAGGATTCCATCGGCGTACTGGACGGCCACCATGGCGCGGCCTCGGGCAATACCTTTGCGCGCGAAGTCGGCGCGGTCCTTCATCATCTGCTCGGGAGCCACGTAGAACGGCATGTTCATGACGGAACCTCCCGGGAGGCGCGGTGTTCGTCGGAGATCTGCTCGAAAAGGGTTCGTAACGCTTCGTCGTCGATCCGGCGCCATCCCTCGGAGTCGATGATGGCAACAACCGGATAGATCCCGCGCAGAACATCTGGACCTCCGGTCGCCGCATCGATGTCGGCTGCCTCGAACAGGGCTCGACAGGCCAAGGTGACGGCATCGTCTCGCCCGAGATTCGGGCGGTAACCAACCTTCAGGACCGTGGCCGCTGGACCAGCGCCGGATCCGGTCGCCACGAATTCGCGCTCTTCGTATCGTCCTCCGGTGACGTCGAAGTCCCAGAGACGACCGGTCCGTCGAAGCGGGTCGTAGCCCGCGAAGATCGGGACGACCGCGAGACCCTGCATTGCCGCACCCAGGTTGGCCTTGACCATCTGCGACAGCTGGTTGGCCTTGCCTTCCAGACTGATCGCACGACCGTCGAGCTTTTCGTAATGCTCGAGCTGCAACTGGAACAGCTTGATCATCTCCATGGCCACACCGGCTGTTCCAGAGATCGCCACACCGCTGTAGCGGTCGGCGGGAACGACCTTTTCCATCTCACGATTGGAGATGCGATGCCCCATAGTGGCGCGACGATCGCCCGCCATCACGACACCGTCGAGACAACGCAAGGCGAGCACGGTGGTTCCATGCGGGGCCCCCGACACTCCAGGAACTCCTGAGACAGTCGAAAACGGGTCGAGCCCAACCGACCTCAACAGATCGGTGAAACCACTACCGGGATCGTTGTCGGGTCCGAAGAGAGGAACCTTCACCCCTCACTCACCACCCTTTTGCACGTAACTCTTGACGAAATCTTCGGCGTTGGTCTCGAGAACGTCGTCGATCTCGTCGAGGATGTCGTCCATTTCGGCCTTCAGCCGATCGCCCTGTTCTGTCGTGGCATCCAGATCGGCAGCGGAGGACTCGACTCGCGACGAGTCCCGATCACTTCCCTTGGACCGTTGGATTCGCTCAGCCATGATCGCCTCCTCAGTACATCCTGCCAGCGAGTACGCCAAATCCCATGATCAGTCACCGAGTCGTTCCAGCAACTCGGTCACGTCTGCGCTCCGATCCACGAGGTCACCGACCAAATCTCGTGTGCCCCGCAGTGGCTCCATCATGGGAACCCGACGAAGCGGGTCGCGCCCGACGTCGAACACGATGCTGTCCCAATTGGCCGCCACCACGCTCTCGGGCCACTTCGCCAGGACGCGCCCCCGAAAATAGGCGCGTGTGTCGTCGGGAGGCTCGACCATGGCCCGTTTGACATCCGCCGCGGCGCAGTCGACACGAAGTCCGACCCGGGCCGCGATCGACTTCTCAGGACGCATGTCGTGGTACTGAAGATCGAGGGCTTTGGTCCGGACGTCATATCCCTCTAGCCCATGGCGTTCGGCGTACGCGTCGATCACCCGTTTCTTGGCCACCCAGTCCACCACGTCGGCCACCGATTCCGGAGACGTGGACAGGCCATTCAGGACCTCGTCCCACAAAGTGATGATCGCCGGCCCGTCTCCGCCGAGACACTCGAGTCCGTGCGACGACGCATAGCGCTCAGCCATCTCGAGAAGCGACCACTGGACATCAAGAGCGGACAATCTCTTGCCGTTACGCAGAGTGACAGTCTGACGAAGGGTCGGATCATGGCTCACCTCACGAATCGCTCTCACCGGATCGGCCAACGACAGATCGCGGTCGATCGCCCCGTCTTCGATCATCGCCAGGACGAGAGATGTTGTTCCGAGCTTGAGGAATGTGGCGACCTCGGACATGTTCGCGTCGCCCACGATCACGTGCAGACGTCGGTACTTGAGCGGATCACAATGCGGCTCGTCACGTGTGTTGACGATCGGCCTCTTCAGAGTCGTCTCGAGTCCGACCTCCTCCTCGAAGAAATCGGCCCTCTGACTGATCTGGAACGCGACATCGGATGGAGAGTCACCAGGAAATTCCGACCCGACCTTGCCAGCTCCGATGAAGACTTGACGGGTGACGAAATGTGGTGTGATCTCGCTGACGAGGCGACCGAACGGAACGCCGCGATCGAGCAGGTAGTTCTCGTGACACCCGTAGCTGTTTCCTTTGCCGTCACTGTTGTTCTTGTACAGGAGTAGTTCGGCGCCTTCGGGCATGACCGATCGAGCGAGCGACATCGACCGGCGAACGATTTCTTCAGCTGCCCGGTCGTAAAGAGTCGCCTGACTCGCGCTCCGGCATTCGGGTGTGGAGATTTCGGGATGAGCGTGATCGACGTAGTAGCGCGACCCGTTAGTGAGGACGGCATTCACCAGTTGCGGTTCGACATCGGGGGCCAACGATTCTTCCCACGAAAAACCCCTCGCATCCTGGCCGGGATGCTCGTCGACGAAGTCCCAATCGATTCGATGCGCGGCTGCGACGTAGGAATTGATGAGAATCGACGAAGCGGCCACCGGATTGGGATCGGCCCCTCTCACCAGGATTCCGTACTCGGTTTCGATTCCACAGACCTTGGGGATCGCCATGAGACGTCCGACCTACAAATACTGACCGGTTGCGGCACGCTCGATCGCCCGACCACCCGACAGCTCTGACGGCTCGCGACCTTCGTCGACCAAGGTGCGGATGAAGACGATTCGCTCACCCTTCTTGCCCGATATCTTCGCCCAGTCGTCGGGGTTGGTGGTGTTGGGGAGATCTTCGTGTTCGCGAAACTCCTGACGGATCGACTCGAGCAGGTCGCTCGTCGAAATACCCCTCTCGCCGCCGCCGATGAAGCGTTTGATGGCCACCTTTTTGGCTCGACGGACGACATTCTCGAGCATGGCACCGGAGGCGAAGTCTCGGTAAAAGAGGACCTCTTTGTCCCCATTGGCGTAGGTGACTTCGAGGAATCGATTGGCTGGATCATCGCGATACATCTCGTCGACCGTGGCGTCGATCATCTGCGCGACGGCTGCGTCAATCGATCCGGCCTGGGTGATTTCGGCTTCGGAGACCGGAAGGTCAGTGGTGAGGTACCTACCGAAAATCTGACGGGCGGCATCGGCGCTCGGTCGCTCGATCTTGATCTTGACGTCGAGTCGACCCGGGCGCAGAATCGCCGGATCGATCAGATCTTCGCGATTCGTCGCTCCGATCACGATCACATTGCGCAGTCCTTCGACACCATCTATTTCGGCCAGGAGTTGAGGCACGATCGTCGACTCCATGTCGGACGAGATTCCGGTTCCTCGAGTCCGAAACATCGAATCCATCTCGTCGAAGAAGACGATCACCGGCCACCCTTCTTCGCTCTTCTCCCGAGCTCTCTGGAATACGAGGCGAATTTGCCGTTCGGTTTCGCCCACGTACTTGTTCAACAGTTCCGGACCCTTGATGTTGATGAAGTAACTGCGACCCTTTTCGTCTCCGGTGGCGGCCGCCACCTTTCGGGCCAGGCTGTTCGCCACCGCCTTTGCGATGAGTGTCTTGCCGCATCCCGGCGGCCCGTACAAAAGGATTCCCTTCGGAGCCGGCAAGCGGTACTCGGCGAACAGATCTTGGTGAAGGAACGGCAATTCGACGGCGTCGGCGATCTGCTCGATCTGTTCGTCGAGACCCCCGATGTCGCCGTAGCTGATGTCGGGGACCTCTTCGAGGAGCAGCTCGTCCACCTCGGGTCGGGGCAACTTCTCGACGAGCATGTGGGATCGTTCGTCCCGTCGCACCGAGTCACCGGTCCGCAGACGGGCTCCGCGCAGCGAATCGGCGAATTCGCACACCATCTCTTCGTCGGCCCGACCGACGACGATCGCCCGGATTCCATCCTCCAGGACTTCTTTGATCGTCACGACGTCGCCGAAACCTTCGGGCCTCCGCACGAGGATCACATTCAGACTCTCGTTCAACACGACCTCGGAACCCAGGTCGACGTCGTCGACCTCGATGTCGGGGTGCACGTTGACACGCATCTTGCGGCCACTCGACAGCACGTCGACCGTACGGTCGTCATTGCGCCCCACGACCACGCCGTAGGCCGACGGAGGCTGCGACAACTTGTCGACTTCGTCGCGGAGATTCGCAATGTGCTCACGGGCCTCGCGCAACGTGAAACTCAGTTTCTCGTTCTTCGCGATCTCTTGGGCGAGCTGTCCCTTGGTTTCGAGCAGGCGCTCCTCCATCTGACGCAGGCGAACCGGCACATCGGCCAGCCGTCGCCGGAGATCGTCGTCGGAGTCGGGGACGGGTCGATTGTCGTCGGCAGCCATCGAGACCTCCTGGTCGGCAACCTACACCGCACCAGCCGACAGTGCGACGGCGGACCCCTCTGTGTAAGATTCTCCGGAGCCGGTACGAAAGTGCCAGACGCAACACTTGCCAACGAGCGCCCCCGGGCCCGTCGACACGAGGAGAGCACGAGAACTATGAAGGTCTGGATCGATCAGGATCTCTGCACCGGCGACGGTCTGTGCGAGGAAATCGCACCTGACGTCTTCACTCTTCTCGACGACGGTCTTGCCTACGTCAAAGAGGGCGACAAGATCTATGCGACCGCCAAGGGCAACCCTCAGGGAGCCGATGGACTCGCCGAGATCCCCGATGGTCAGCTCGACGGAGTGATCGAGTCCGCCGAGGAATGCCCCGGCGAGTGCATCTTCATCGAACCCTGATCGACACAGCCGTCGACGTCTCAGGCGTCGAGTAACCGTCCGGCGGTGAGAAAACCCGTGTGAGCCACCATGCGGTGGTCGGGCCGAACTGCCGCTCCTTCGATGTACCACCCTCGATGGAGTACCTCCATGGTGCGCGTCGTCGTCCACCGCGGATTCGCCATGGCACGCCGCGTTTCGGCGGCCTGCGTGATCGAAGGGGTGTAGGCGACCAGGATTCCCCCCGGTCGCAACGCCGTCTCGGCGTGAGGCACCACGTGCCAGGGCTCAGGCAAGTCGAGGACCACACGATCGATCACGCCGGCCAGTGACGAGTCGATTCCCTCGTAGCAATCCCGCACCTGAACGTCATAGCGATCGAGGGCGTCGGCCCCGAGGAACGACTTCACGTTGGCGACCGCTCGATCAGCGAAGTCCTGACGGAGTTCGTAGCCGGTCACCTGAGCACCAGCTCGAAGGAGAGACATCGACATGGCACCCGAACCGACTCCGCTCTCGAGAACCCGCACCCCTGGCGCTATGTCGGCCATCATCAGAATTGGCGCCAAGTCCTTCGGGTAGATCACTTGGGCCCCACGTGGCATCTCGATCACGAAGTCCTCGAGAGTCGGCCGCAGCACGATGTAGCGCGCGCCTCGTGTCGATTCCAGACGCCGACCCTCCCCTCGACCCACGATCTCAGCATGAGGAATAAATCCGGCATGACTGTGGAACTCGCCACCTTCCGCGAGGGTGACCAAATAGCGCCGCTGCTTGCTGTCGATCAGCAGTGCCTTGTCTCCGTATTCGAACACAGTCATGAAGCCCAATCTCTTAGTGGATCCCAGGTGGATACCGACGGACCCGTCAGTCTCCCCGACGGGAGGTGCGCGAACGCGACTTTTTCTTGACGAGCATCTCGACCGGCACCGCCTCTTGGCCGCGCGTTCGTTCGACCAGGCGACAAAAGGCACACACTTCGCTCTCGCCCCCGGTCGGAGAATCACAATGGACGCATCGATGCAGGACGTCGCGACGTCGATCGTCGGCAAGGAGTGGGCTCATCCGGTCGAGAAATCCGGAGTAGAACGCTGCCTTCGATCCCGGCGACTTCTCCTCCAACGCGTTCAGGAGTTCCTTGTACTGCAGGTGCCGATTTCCGGCAGCCATAGGACACTCTTCGATCACGTAGTCGATCCCCCGCAGAATGCACCAGGCTGCCGTCTCGCGTTCAGACAGACGCACGAGGGGTTTGGCCTTCCTCGGGAAGCCATCACCGGCCTCGAGAACCGGGGTCTGACGAGCCAGGTACTCGACATCCCAACGCAAGGCGTTGCCGAACAGCACTGCGGCTTCGTCGTCGAGGTTGTGACCGGTCACCACCACGTCGTATCCGCCCTCACGCGCCGCGCGATCGAAAAGGTGCCTCTTGCTCAGGCCGCATGCCGAACACGGGACGCGCCCGGTGACCTTGGCCGCCGTCGGAACGTCGAATCCGTGATCATCACGAAGCGATTCGATACGTAACGCGAGTCCCCGTTCGGCAGCGAACCGTTCCGTGATCTCGCGTGATTCTTCGCTGTAGTCACCGATTCCGAGTGCGATGTAGTAGCCATCGGCCCGGTACCCGAGTTCGACGAGCATGTCCCAGACCGCCAGCGAATCCTTACCGCCGGACACTGCAACGAGAATGCGATCGTCGGTCCCGAACATCGCATGCTCGTCGATCGCCTTGGTCACTTGGCGCCGACACAACTCGAAGAAGTGCTCGGCGCAGAAATTGGCGTTGTGACGAGGCAGATCGATCACTGCCGGACCACGGCAGGTGCGACACTTCATCGGTTCAGCCTCCCGACACGACGGGTCTGATCTCGATGGTGTCGTCGGCTTCGAGCAGGCCGTCTCCTGGAACGAGAGTCCCATTGCGGATCACGAGGTGAGCTTCGCGCGTCAATTCGAGTTCAGCGAGTAGAGCGTGAACCCGTCTCGATCCTTCGATTCGGATCTCACGACGTGGATGACGAAGCACGACGATCACGAGTGGCGATTCTTTCGCTCGACTGACGACACCACGATCGATCGGCCCGGTCGAATGGTCTCGGTCGTGACGACTTCGGGACGACGGCCGACTGCACGGCGGACGAGATGCACACCCCACACGACCACCCCGACCGCCGACCACATTCGGCTACCACGCAGGAAGCCCTTGCGCAGACTGCGAGATCGAAGAAGAGCGAACACTTCGGCTCAGAGTCGACGAATCTCGACCATGGTCGAGCGGCGTCGTCCACTTCGACGTCCGACCAGGAACACGACGATCACCACGGCGACTCCGGCTGCCACGGCAACCGTCGTCAGGGCGCCTTTGCGATCCTCCACTTTCTCGGCGACCTCACCTTGGAGCCCACGTAACTTCTTCTCGATGTCGTCGCGAGTGATCCGCTCACTTCGAGTCATGGCGTGGTTCCTTTCCGAGAGTCGCCTTCTTCACACGGGCCAAGGTGGCGACTGTGAGTCCGATCGCCACCGCAAGCACGACGAGATACGGCACGAAGCTCCACGCGCCGTCGAATGCCGTCGTCTCGGTCTGCAGCAACCGCAGAGAGCCGAGCAGCACGAAGATCGAACCCAGGCCGAGTAGGACGGAGCCGATCGAACCAAGGGCGAGCCAGCGGCCGGCCCCCGATAATGGTCCGAGAGTCTCCTGGCGGGCGTACTCCTTGACGACGTCGACGACGTCGGAGACCCCGGCTCGCTCTCGCCTCACTCGATCAGCCACCCTCACGTTCTAGCAGCGACGACAACGAATGGCACCGTGACGCCGAGCCCTCGGCACACCTATCCGTCGGACGCATCGAGACCAGCCCGGAATCTCACCAGCGCATCCAGGTCGTCGATCGCCGTGACGAGCCGACGAGTGGCATCGAGACTCGAGGACGCCGACAGGATGGCCTGGCGATCGGCCGGGCCGAGAGGAAGACTCGATGACAACCGGTACACGTAGGCAATGAGCCTCTCGTCGTCGGCGCGCGTGTCGATCGACGGCGCCCGTTCGTCGAATCGACGAACCAGTGCCACAAAACGCTCGACCTGCTCGTCGAGTTGCTTCTCGAGATCGTGCGCGTCATCTTGCGCTTCGTCGATCGGCCAGTCGTCGACCAGGGCCATCGGATACGGATCGTCAGCTAGCCATTCGACGACGCGAATTCGACTCGTTCCGACGGCCAGCACCATGCGACGGCCGTCGTCGACCTCTTCACTTCTTGCGACGAGTGCAACCGTCCCGATTCCGGCGCGCACGTCTCCCCCACCCACTTCGTAGCCCCGTTCGATCATGACCACACCGAATTCGTGGGGCTCTCGAGCCATGACGTCGTCCATCATGATCTGGTACCGAAGTTCGAAGACGTGAAGTGGAAGGAGCGAACCGGGGAGGAGTGGAGTTCCGAGAGGGAACATCGGCACGCGCCGGGCATTCGACATGACGTGGGATCAGCGCGCCGCGGCCGGCCCGAGCCTGTCGGACGTCGGCCCCGCCGGATACGTGGCCAACGCGTCGGAGAGGTACCCCTCCCATATCGGTCGGAACCCGGCATCGTCTGACACGCCGTCGCCCACCAGCATCACGGCGAACGAGACGAGACCACCTCCGTCGACGGGTAGGTATCCGGCTAGGGCTTTCACCCCGGTGAGCGATCCCGTCTTGGCGATCAGACGACCTTCCATCGGATCACCGACGAAATATGTGGCCATGGTCCCGGTTCGCCCGGCTACCGGCAGCGACTGCGCAAAGATCGACGTCTCGTCGAAGCGGTCGAGAACATCGAGCATCGTGCGACACGTCAACGTGTTCTCGCGAGACAGACCCGATCCGTCCACGATCTGAAGCCCGTCTGTCGATACTCCCCATCGGGTGAGCGTTTCGACGACGGTCGTGACGCCCGCGGAACGCGACCCGGCTTGTCGCGTGGCAAATCCGATCTCTTTCAACACCATCTCAGCCGTGTTGTTGTCGGAGTTGGTGAGCAGCTCCCGAACCACTTCCGAAAACGGTGCCGAGGTGACCGATGCAATGGCTGCCGGTTCGCCTGGAGCCCGGCCCGACGTCGCTTGCCCGATCACGGTGACTCCCCGCTCGCGTAGGAGACGGACGAACTCTTCGGCTGCTCCGAGAGCGGGATCGTTGCCCCGGACTCCAACCCCCAGTACCGCACCGTCATTGGCGACCAGACCACCGATCGGACCACCCTCCACGGCGCGAAACGAAATGGGCCAGGTCGGCGGATAGAGCTCGGCATCGTAGCGAGACCCGTCACCGATCACGTTTCCGTTGACTTGAGTGACACCGGCCGCCACCACCGCATCAGCGAGGGCGTCGAGCGACGTCGCCGGCTGCTGTGGATAGCGGACGTAACGAGCGTCGTCGGGATACCACGACGACGCAAGAAGTGGATCGCCTCCACCCACGAGATAGAGCGAGCCGACGGTTCCCGCTACAACATCGGCCAACACCCGAGTCGTGTACGTGTACTGCGGGCCGAGCACCTCGAGAGCAACCGCTGCCACGACCGCCTTCAACGTGCTCGCCGGAATGACCGGTGTATCGAGACCGTCGGACAGTGCGAGCACTCCGTCGACGTCGACAGCCGCGCACGAACCGGGCAGCACCGCACCTCCTAGGGGCCGCAACGAATTCTCGAACGCCGTGAGCGATGTCTCACGAGCCAACACATCTGGTGTACGCCGAGCCGAGAGCACTGGGGTGACTGGAGTCGAATCAGGGAGTTCGGCCACGACATCCGGACCCGGCGGGTCACTTCCATCGTGCGATTGGGCGTACTGCCACACACCGAACAGGACCACGGCTGGAAAAGCCGCTACGAAAAGCAACGTCGCGATGGGATTGGCGGCTGGGACGGTCCGTCGTGGCGGTCGACGTCCAGACGGCGACCTGCTGCCAGAAGCCGTCATCACGAACCTCGGCGACGCCGATACTCGGCCGAGCGGTACAGGTGCCCGAGGGCTGTGACCGCTCGATTCCCCGACGGGTAACACAAACGACCGGTCGCCCGTACTGCCGCCGGTCCGGCGTTCGACGGGTCGGCCACCGCCAATTCCGTGGCCACCAGAATCGGTTTGCCGGTGCGCGTCGACAGCTCGTCGGCCGCTTCGGCGAATCGCTGGTCCTGTCGCTCGTGATAGGCAACGATGCGCTCGAGGCCGTGATCGGGATAGAAGCGCCCCTCACGCATCATGCGAGCCTGATTGGCCTGGATCCCGAGACCGAGGTACACCACTGCATTCACCTCGGGGTGGGTTGCGATGATCTCCATGACTTCGGGAATCGTGTCGCGAGTTTCACCACCGGCACAGTCGACCGGATTGCTCCGACTCCACCGTGGCGGGAGTTTGGCGTCGATCGCTGCCCGAAGATCCTCGGGCAACTCGATCAGATTCAGAATTCCCTCACGTGTCAAAGCGTCGGAAGTCACCACTCCCCAACCTCCAGCAGTCGTGAGAATCACCACATTCGGACCCTCTGGGAGGGGTTGTGTGGCGAAGGTCGCGGCAGCTTCGAACGCCTCTTCCACCGTCGAGGCGCGAGTGATTCCGGCCGCTCGACAGAAACCATCGAACACCTTGTCGTCGGCTGCCAGCGCCCCGGTGTGCGACGCCGCGGCCCGTGCTCCTCCCTCGGTGGCGCCACCTTTCACCAAAACGAGAGGTTTGCGACGCGCAACCGACGCCAGACGTTCCATGAGAGAACGGCCGTCGGTGATTCCTTCGAGGTAGGCCAAGCCGACAGCAGTGGCCGGATCATCTGCGTAATAGTCGAGATAGTCGGCCACCGTGACCGCAGCCGCGTTCCCGGCCGACACCGCGCGACTGATACCGACGCCGGTGGCTCGCGCGTAATTCATGAACGACGAGACGAAGTTGCCACTCTGGCTCGCCACGCCGATACGACCGGCCGGCGGATAAGGCGCAACGATCTGTGCGCACAACTTCGCCGGCGTACTGACCACGCCCTGACCGTTCGGACCAGCCAGCAAAATGCCGAGTTCGTCGGCCAACGCCACGAGCTCGGCCTCCGCTCGACGCCCTTCCTCCCCGGCCTCGCCGTACCCGGCCGAGGTGAGGAAGGCAGCTCTGACTCCTTTGCGGGCACAGGCCCGCAGCAGGTCGGGGTTGGCCGACGCTGGCGTACACACGAACACGAGGTCGATGGCACCGTCGGGCAGCGCGTCGATGTCGGCGACCGTACGTACTCCGAGGACCTCTTCCCCCTGAAGATTCGTCCCGAAGACCGCTCCTTCGTAGCCCGACGCCAACAAGTTGTGCAGTGACACGAAGCCGAACTTTCCCGGGTGGGTGGACGCGCCGGTCACGAGAACTCCCCGAGGCTCGAACAACGCGGCGAACTGGGCATCGCTCGGACGTTCACGGGCCACCGAGACCGTTCGAGCAACGTCGCCGATCTCGACGAGCGCGTCGACGGCGACGGGCTGTCCATCGCCAGCGATGATCAACGGATTCACGTCGACGCTCACCACATCGGGGCGTTCGGCGGCCACTCGACCAAGACCGACGAGTACGGCCGCCAGCGCATCGCGATCGACGGGCGCTTCACCACGAAATGTGCCGAGCAATTTCTGTGTGGCCAAGCCATCGATCATCTCGTGCGCCGAGACGACGTCGAGTGGAGCCGGCCTGAACACGACATCGGCCACCGCCTCGGCCAGCACTCCGCCGACGCCGAGCATCACGCTTGCACCGAACTGCGGATCTCGTACGACCCCGGCGATGAGTTCTCGGTTTCCGGTCACCATCGGAGCAACAAGAACCGACACGTCTCCGTCCTCGGGTCGGGCCAACGCGAGCAAATCGATGGCTGCGGTCCGTACTGCGGCTTCGTCTGCCAACCGCAAGCGCACCAGTCCGCGCTCGGTCTTGTGGGCGATTGCGTCACCACACAACTTGGCCACGACCGGAAAACCGAGACGAACGGCGGCCTCGATCGCCGAGTCGGCATCGGGCACCGTTTCCTCAGGAGCCATCGGAACACCGAATTCCGCCAGCAGGAGTTTCGACGCCGACTCAGAGAGCGTCGCCGTGGACGAGGGAGTGGCGGCCATGGCGACCACGGTAGTCGCCACTCCCTTCGTCCTCACGTGCTTCTCGTCGGGCTGACAGGACTTGAACCTGCGACCTCTTGACCCCCAGTCAAGCGCGCTACCAAGCTGCGCCACAGCCCGCTATGTGACCGCACCCACGAGAGAACGGCGGTCGAACTCTACCGCCCGATCAGACGAAGAGGTTGACGATGCGCCATCCGACGTACACCACCACCCCAGTGACGAGCAGTTTGAAGTGCCAGGGGGCTGACGGATCATCGCCTTGCTGACCGGCCAACTTCTTCAGATCGAGATCGTCAGCGGTCACCCGAGGACGCGGAGTCGTGGACGCGATCACTGGTCCGTCGAGGTGGCGCCCACACGACGGACACGATCCATCCGATCCCATGGCACTGGGCGCCCAATACTTCGCACAATCCTCGCAAAAAGGCACGTCACTCGTTCCTCTTGCGAACGCGAATCTTGATAGGTGTCGATCCGAAACCGAACGCTTCGCGAATACTGCGTTCGAGATACCGCAGGTAGGGCTGAGCGATCTCGCGATTGACGAAGAGAGTGAACGTGGGCGGATCGGTCGCTCCTTGCAAGGCATACATCACGCGAGCACCACCCGCCGCCGGCTGACGTTGCTGGGCTGCGGCAATCACCTTGTTCACGTCGCGGGTGGGCACACGCCGGTGATATTGCGTGATCGACTCCTGCAAGACGGGACGCAGCTTGTGTACACCCTTTCCCGTGAGCGCCGAGATTTTGAGCACCGGGGGATCGTCAAGGAAATGCAGCTTGCGGCGGACTTCGGACTCGACATGTGCTCGATCCTCCCCCGTCGCGACCAGCTCCCATTTGTTCAAGAGCACCACGATCGGGCAGCCCGACGCGTCGATTCGCTCGACCAGACGCTGATCCTGAGCGGTGACTCCTTCAGTTGCGTCGATGACGAGCAGCGCAACATCGGCGTCGTCCACCGCTCGAAGAGCTCGAACGAGTGAGTAATACTCGGCGGAATCGTCGATACGTGATCGACGACGCATACCGGCGGTGTCGACGAAGATCACAGGACCGTCCTCGGTCTCGACGAGGGTGTCGATCGAATCGCGTGTGGTACCGGGCATGTCATGCACGACAGACCGGTCTTCTCCGACCAAGCGGTTGAACAACGTGCTCTTGCCGACGTTGGGCCGACCGACGAGAGCGACACGCGGTGGTTTCTCTCCCTCGTCGATTTCGATCTCGGCCACGTCGATCTCCACCGTGTCGGGCAGACGGGCCACGACCTCGTCGAGAAGGTCGCCGGCTCGACGACCGTGCAGAGCGCTGACCGGATACGGCTCCCCGACTCCAAGGGACATGAATTCCCATCGATCGGTTTCACGTCGATCGTTGTCGGCCTTGTTGACCACGAGCAGAACCGGAACGTCCGAACGACGGATCCACGCTGCAACCGAAGCGTCCTCGTCGGTCATGCCGACGGAACCGTCGACGACGAAGAGAACGAGATGCGCTGCACGCACTGCTGCCTCCACTTGTCGACTGACCTTCGCCTCGAGTTCCGAACCCGACGGCAACCACCCTCCGGTGTCCACCAGAACGAAATGATGTCCGAGCCACTCTGCGGCCGCTTCCTTGCGGTCGCGTGTGACCCCCGGGCGATCCTCGACGATCGCCGCCTGCTCGCCGACGATGCGGTTGAACAACGTGCTCTTCCCGACGTTGGGACGACCGACGATCACAACTGTCGGATCGACGCCACCTTCCACTGTTTTCGTCATGACGAAACCTCCAAGGCTCGACGAAGAGCAATGCCGTCCGTCGGCACGACTTCGACTGGTCGAGGCAGGTCGTCGATCGACGTACCGTCGAGAAAACGACCGTCAGTGAGACAGACGTCAGGAAGCAAGTAACGATGCCCTTCGGGTTGGCGCTCGAGTTCGCGAGCGAGGTCCGAGCCGACCATCAGACCGGCCACCGAAGTGTTGCCACCGAAAAACTCGTTCGCCACTGCAACCACTCTGACGTCGGGACGCGCAAGCGAGGCGACGAGGGGTTCGAGCACACGAGCACCGTACTCCCCCGTCAGGATCGCAACCGGGGCACGCCGGGACGGGCGAATCGACAGTCCAGTCGAGGTACGACCGCGAAGACCAGTGTCTGCCGCCGGATTACGGACGCTTCGATAACCCTCCGCTGGCGCCCCGTCGATAGCGGCGAAAAATCCGCTCTGAGGCCCGGTCGGCGACTCGAGACGACCGGTGAATTCCCATTCGAACGTTCGAACCATTCCGACTCCGTCCTCGTGCATCGGAAAGCCGTCGTAGGTCTCACCGGGTGGAAATGGGATGCCGGCCATCAAGTAGTACTCATCAGACGCGAACACGAGACGCCGACCGAGCACCTCGAGGAACCTTTGTTGCCAGTCGTCCACGATCTCGACCACTTGTCGGGCCTCAGCGACCGAATGGAGGCGCATCGATTCCTCACGATTGAAGCGACTGATTCCGAGTGGAACCACCGCCACGTGAGACAAACCTGAGAATCGGTCGAGGATGCCAACCATCGTGTCCTCGAGCACTGCTCCGTCGTTGATTCCCGGACATACGACGATCTGGCCGTTCACGGTGATGCCGTGATCGAGAAGTGCCGACAGCCACCGAAGACTGGTGGCGCCCCTCTTGTTGCGCAACAGGTCGACTCGAATCGACGGATCGGTTGCGTGGATACTCACGTTCAACGGCGACAGTCCCTCGGTCACAACTCGCTCGAGGTCCGCTTCGGTGAAGCGGGTGAGGGTGGTGAAGTTCCCGTACAGAAAACTCAACCGATAGTCGTCGTCTTTCACGTACAGGCTCGAACGAAGTCCGGACGGCAACTGATAGATGAAGCAAAACGGACAATGGTTGTCGCAGGTCCGAACCCGATCGAACAGTGCGCTCGCCACTTCGGCTCCGAGGGGCTCTCCCTCCGCTTTGGCGACCTCAATCGTGGTCTCGACGCCTCCTCGGCGAATCTCGATCTCGACGTCGGCGACATCGGTCAAAAGACGCCATTCGATGATGTCGCGTGGAGACACACCGTCGAGGGTGAGAACCTCGTCTCCCGGCTGGATACCCGACCGTTCAGCCGCCGAGCCCGGCGTGACTGCCACCACAAGTGGTCCGTGATGGCCATACGACATGTGGCCAGGCTACCGACGACGACTGCACCGTTATCCTCGTCCCATGGACGTCGACCGCGTGCTGCTGGCCAGTCCACGGGGATTCTGTGCCGGCGTCGAAATGGCGATCAAAGCTCTGGCATGGATGGTTCGCTCGTATCCCGCTCCGGTGTACTGCTTTCACGAAATCGTCCACAACAAGTTGATCGTCGAACGTTTCGAGAAACTCGGCGTCGTGTTCGTCGACGATGTGTCGACGGTTCCCATCGGCCGACCGATCATGCTGTCGGCACACGGTTCGGCACCCGAGGTAGTCGCCGAAGCGCGCCGGCGAGGATCGGTGGTCGTCGACTCCGTGTGTCCTTTGGTCACCAAAGTGCACCACGAAGTCAAGGTGCGAGCCGGCAAGGGCTATCGGGTCGTGTACGTCGGCCATGAAGGTCACGAAGAGGCGGTCGGAACGATGGCCGTCGCCCCCCAGGCCATTTCACGGGTGGAGACGGTCGACGACGTCGACAGTCTTCCCGAATTCACCGAACCCGTCGCCCTGCTCGCCCAGACCACTTTGTCTCATCGCGATTGGGAAGGGGTCGCAGTTCGTGTCCGAGAACGTTTCCCGAGCGTCTGGACGCCGGGGCGTAGCGACCTCTGCTTCGCCACCACCAATCGGCAATCGGCTCTCATGCAAATGGTTCCGTTGTGCGACGCCGTCGTCGTGATCGGATCGGCGAACTCGTCCAACACTCGGGCCCTCGAACGGTTGGCCGTAGAGGCTGGATGTCCGCGAGTGCTACGGGTCAATGAGGCCGGCGAACTTCCTGATGATCTTGCCGGCGTCGTGGGGGTGACGGCCGGAGCATCGGCTCCCGAGGAAGTGGTGAACGAAGTCGTGGCTCGACTCGCTCCCCATCGCGGAATCCACAGGGTCGATTTCACCGACGAGGACGAGTACTTCCCGCCGCCCCGAAATCTGCGCGAGTTGCAGAGTGCGATCGAGATCGCCGTCACGGTGATGTGCGGGGCCGACCTCTCGGGTCGCCCTCCGGCCGACGATCGTGCCCTGGCAGCCAGTGACATCCTGGCCGTGTTGTCGATCTGAACACCTACGACTCCTCGGTGTCGTCTGGCATGACGGCTCGTGATCTGACACGCTCGACGCATGCTGTCTCCCTCTGCCGACACCGTCCGCCTTTTTCTGCACGTCCTTGCCGCCTCGATCTGGGTCGGAGGCCAAATCGTGATGGCCGGTCTCGTTCCGCGACTTCGGCGAGTGGCACCAGAGAGCACTCGCGTGGCGGCTCGGGCGTTCGGTTCGATCGCCTGGCCGGCCTTCGCCGTTCTCGTGGTCACCGGAATATGGAGCATCGTCGACCTCGCGATCAACGAGCAGACGACCTCGTATCAGGCCACGGTGGGCGTGCACATCGTCCTGGCCGTCGTGGCCGGAGCGAGCGCGGCGATCCATTCGATCGGAACGACCAAACTGGCCCTCGCCCTCGGAGGCGCGATCGGTTTGCTCACGTCGCTCGCAGCTCTGTTCGTCGGCGCCCTTCTCGGCACCGGCAGCTGATCAGTTACGCGGCACCTTGCTCCATGCGACGTCACGATCGACGCGAACGTCACCAGGGAGACCGAGCACCCGCTCGCCGAGGATGTTGCGCATCACTTCACTCGTGCCGCCCTCGATCGAGTTGGCGCGACTACGCAGGAAAGCCTTTTGTGGATTCTCTAGTCCCATCGCCTGTTCGGGACGGATCATCTGATACCCACTCGGGAAGAGCATTCCGTCGGCACCGAGCAATGTCACGGCGAACGAGTACACGTCTTTGTTGAGTTCGGCCATGGCCAACTTGGCGATCGAACCCTCCGGTCCGGGGTCGCCCATCTTGCGCATCTGCGACGCCCGAATGTTCGTCAGTCGAAGAAGTTCGGCGCGGATCCACAGCGACATCAGTTCATCGCGCGCCGCCGGTGTGCGGGCGTCCTCGGACAAGCCCTTCCACACCTTCACGGCATCGCGAATGGGCCCCGAACCCTTGGGCGGAATCGCGCCACCGATCGAAACACGCTCGTTCATGAGAGTCGTGAGGGACACGCGCCAGCCGTCTCCCACGTTCCCCAGCATTTCGGCGTTCGAGATACGCACGTCGGTGAAGTAGACCTCGTTGAACTCAGCTTCACCAGTGATCTGATAGAGAGGTCGAACCTCGACTCCAGGCGCCTGCATGTCGACCACGAATGCTGTCAGGCCGGCGTGCTTGACCGCTTCGGAATCGGTGCGAACGATGAGGAGGCCCCATCGTGACAAATGAGCGAGAGTTGTCCAGACCTTCTGTCCGTTCACGATCCACTCGTCGCCGTCCCGAACCCCCTTGGCCGACAAACCGGCGAAGTCGGAACCCGAACCGGGCTCCGAGAAGAGCTGGCACCACACCTCTTCGCCCGTGAACAGCGGGCGAAGGTATCGCTTCTTTTGCTCAGGCGATCCCCAGACCGCGACCGTCGGACCGCACATGCCGTGACCGATGGGGTTGCGAGCCACTGGATTGGGGGCGCCGGCTGCTGACAAGCGCTCGTTGATCAATCGCTGCAGCTTCGGATTGAGTCCGAGTCCGCCATTCCCTTCGTCGAAGTGGACCCACGCAAGACCGAGATCAAACTGGGCTCCGAGGAAGGTCGCCGGATCGGTGGCCGCGGGCGGAAATTCCGAGAGGAGACGGTCGACGAGCTCGGCGACCCTGGCCTCGTCAGCGGACACGGAGATGGTGGCAGTGGACATGGATCCCCCTTAGGAACGGAACCGACGTGGAGAAATGTAGTCAGAACCGTCATCGCCGGTGATGTCGTAGACGTCGACCGCCCCTCACGACAATCTGCGCCGCCGTTCTTGGTCAGTCGATTTCCAGATCCTCTGACGTGTCGACGGCCACACCCGATGCGGTAAGACGCTCGAGCAGAGAGTCTCTGATCGACATACCGGGTTCCCGCGCCTTCTCAGAGGCAATTCGCCACCCAAGACGACTCGAATACGTGAGGGGTGGCTCCCGCAAACGTCCGCCGAGGACGTCGGTCACTCGCCCGAAGAAAAGTTGATGATCGGCCATCTTCTTGTCGTCGAAGATCTCGCAACGCAACCACGCAACTGCGTCGACCACGACCGGAAGTCCATCGTCACCCCATGACGTCAAGAATTCCTCGGCGACATGTCGAAACTTTCGACCGGGGTACGAGAAATATTGACCGGCGGCCACCTGGTCCCCGGCCAGGATCGAGACCGCAAAAGTTCCTGACGAGGCGATGAGCGAAAACGTGTCGTGCTTGGGCGACACCGAGGCCATCACGATGGGTTCGTCGAAACTCACCTGCGACACCCAATGGCTCGTGTACGCGCGACGAACTCCACCATGGGTGGCACCGACCACCTGGACGCCGTGCATCATCTGGCCGAGACATCGCTTGATCTGAGGGTCGATCATGTTCTCAGTCTGATGGCTGTTTCACCGAGTGGCTAGTCGGGCGACCAAAGATCGTTCGATCGATCGAGATTCAATTGAGCGGAGCGATGGCGCGCAACCACTCGCCTTTTTCGCGATCACCGATACTCGGCAGACATGACCTCGCCCACATGACGGCTCCGAGCACGCTCGACGCATTGAGATCACCGGTGCGCGTGCGGGCCATCCAATAGGCCTTTTGATTGTTCAGCATCCTTTCGACGATCGCGACATTCGACGACGGATACCAAGCTTCCGATGGAATGACGATCGGTCCGCCGGCCAGGCGGCTCACGAGTTCTCGGCAGCCAGTCGCGTCGAGGGCCGCTCCACCATGGAACGGGTCGAAGAAGCGAGCCGGGATGCGGGCCAATCCGTCAAGCTCGCCCACGACGAAATGGCCGGGCAAGCCGATGCCGCGCACGTCGACTCCCACGCGAGCCGCCACTTCGATCATCAAGACGGACAACGTGATCGGCAAACCGACGCCGCGGTCGAGCACCACGTCCAGGAAGGAATTGCGGGGGTCGTAGTAATCGACAGCGTCCCCTCGAAAGCGCCCCGATTCGAAAAGAGCGCGGGCGACGCCGAAAGACGTGGGAACTTCGACGGCCGCCGCCAGTTCGTCCAGTCGTGCGAGTTGACCGATCATGTCGAGATCGACGCGACCGCCATCGAAGCCGGCATCGACCATGGCCAGACGGACGAGTGCAGCCATGGCGAAGGCCGATTCAGCGAGTGGAACGTCGCTCGATCGGACCGTCGAACGAAACACACGAGCGATCTCGACTTCGTCCCACGAACGTCCGGCCGACTGCACCTCGTCGAGGGTACCCCTACTACCCTTTGGCCATGTATCTGGGAGCTCACACCTTGACGACACCCGACAAGCCGGCCCTCGTGATGACCGGCTCCGGGTACACACAGACCTTTGCCGAACTCGATGCAGCGGCCAATCGCCTCTCGCACTTGTTCTACAACGCCGGGCTTCGACCCGGAGACCACGTGGCTCTGTGCATGGAAAATCATGATCGTTACCTCGAAGTTCTCTGGGGATGCCAGTACGCCGGACTCGTGTACACCGCAGCATCGTCGCGACTCACCAGCAAGGAACTGTCGTACATCATCAACGACTGCGCGGCCAAGGTGTTCATCACGTCGAAGTACAAGGCTGACCAAGCGGCCGAGATCGTCACCGATACCCCCAACGTCGCGCTCCGTTTGATGCTCGACGGCACCATCGAGGGCTACGAGTCGTACGAGAATGCAGTCGCCTCGCAGCCGCTCACTCCGCTCTCCGATCGGATCGCTGGTACCGACATGCTCTACTCGTCGGGAACCACGGGTTTGCCGAAGGGAGTGACCAAGCCGTTCGTGCCTCTACCGCTCGAGGAGACCGCCACGTCGGTGGCCCCGACGCTTGGCATGCTGTTCGGCTTCACACCCGACAGCATCTATCTCTCTCCGGCTCCCATGTATCACGCAGCACCACTGCGATTCACGATGGCCGCTCAGAGTGTCGGCGCCACTGCAGTGGTGATGGAGCACTTCGACCCCGAGGAATACCTGAAGGCCGTCGAGACTCATCATGTGACGCACAGCCAGGTCGTTCCGACGATGTTCGTTCGCATGCTGAAACTCGACGACGACGTTCGATCCAAGTACGACGTGTCGTCGCTTCAAGCAGTGATCCACGCCGCGGCGCCGTGCCCCATCCCGGTCAAGAAGCAGATGATCGACTGGTTCGGCTCCATCATCCACGAGTACTACGCCGGAACCGAAGGAAACGGCTTCGTCTACTGCAACAGTGACATGTGGTTGGCACATCAGGGAACCGTTGGTATGCCGATCGGCTGCACCATTCACATCTGCGGCGACGACGGTGCAGAGCTACCCAAGTACGAAAGTGGGACGATCTTTTTCGAAGGTGGCGCCGAGTTCGAATACCACAACGACCCCGAGAAGACGAAGAACTCACGTCACCCGAAGGGATGGAGCACTCTCGGAGACGTCGGTTACCTCGACGACGACGGCTTTTTGTACCTCACTGATCGCAAGGCCTACATGATCATCTCGGGTGGAGTGAACATCTACCCGCAAGAGTCCGAAAACGTTCTCGTGACCCACCCCAAGGTCGTCGACGTGGCCGTGTTCGGAGTTCCGAACGACGACTTCGGCGAAGAGGTGAAAGCAGTCGTGCAGCCCAAGGTCATGCCGGGATCCGACGCCGAGGCCAAGCAACTCGAGCAGGAGCTCATCGCTTTCTGTCGCTCCGAATTAGCCGACGTGAAGTGCCCTCGATCGATCGACTTCCGCCCCGAACTGCCTCGACACCCCACCGGGAAGCTGTACAAGCGCCTACTGAAGGACGAGTACTGGAAGAACGCCGGACGTTCGATCTAGTCCCCGATCACCACCATCTTCAGCTCCGTCATCTCACGAATCGTGTAAGCCGGACCTTCGCGGGTGTTCCCGCTGTCACGTACTCCCCCGTACGGTTGGTGATCGGCGCGCCACGTCGGCACCTCGTTCACCAGGACCCCGCCGAAATCGAGCGTCCGGACTGCCGTGAGCGCCGTCGACAGGTCGGCCGTGAAGATCGCGGCCTGCAGACCGAAAGCCGAATCGTTGGCGAGGCGTAGCGCCTCGTCCACATCGTCGTAACGCGCGACCGCCACGACCGGACCGAACAACTCCTGTGAACAGACCTTCATCGACGGATCGACATCGACCAGGACCGTCGGAGCGAGTACGCCTTGGTCGCCGACCACACCTCCACAGACGACTCTCGCTCCGGCCGACCGGGCCTCGTCGATCCAGGCAACCACCCGATCGGTCTCCGCTGCCGAGATCAAGGAAGACACCTCGGTTGCTTCGTCCATCGGGTCTCCGACCGCAAGTGAGTTCACCTGTTCGACGAGCGTGTCGATGAATTCGTCGGCGATCGACGTATGAACGAATATTCGCTGTGTGGAGATGCACGACTGCCCGGCATGACTGAATCCGGCCAGTCGAATCTTCGTCGCCGCCGTTCGCCAATCCCCTGAGGGCTCGATGATCACCGGTGCGTTGTTGCCGAGTTCGAGTCCGACGCGCTTACGAGGAGCGCGGGCGCGAATTCCCCATCCGACGTCGGGCGATCCGGTAAATGTCACGAGTGCCACATCGGGATGGTCGACGATCGCGTTGCCGACCGTCCCGCCACTTCCGGTGACGACATGGAGGAAATCGGCCGGCAGTCCACAATCGTCGATCAGCAACTCACTGAGGGCGATCGAGGAGAAGGGGGTCTGAGAGGCCGGTTTCAGAACCACCGGACAGCCAGCGGCAATCGCCGGTCCAACCTTGTGCACCACCAGGTTCAACGGAAAGTTGAACGGGGCAATCGCCCCGACCACCCCGATCGGCACCCTCATCGTGAAACCGATCTTGCCGATTCCGCTCGGCGCCGCTTCGAGCGGAATCGTCTCTCCCGTCAATCGTCGGGCTTCGGCCGCCGAAAAACCCAAAGTGCTGACAGCTCGTTCGACTTCGACGCGGGCCGTACGAATCGGCTTGGCGGATTCGCGTGCGATGATCCGCGCGAATTCCTCGCGGTGATCCTCGAGGGCCCGCGCCGCTCGCTCGAGAACGGCAACTCTTTCGTGCTGGACGAGACCTCTGCGCAGGCCTTCCCGGGCCGATTGCACCGCTCGATCCACGTCGCCCGGGGAACACGACGGAACGATTCCCACTTGCGAACCGTCGAAAGGAGACATGACCTCGAACGTGTGCGACGAGTCGCCCGACCACGATTCACCAGCGAGTCGAAGGGGCCGGACGGTTCCGTTGACAGGTTCGAAACGTGACGTCATGGCGAAACCATAGTGACGAGCGATACTGAAACCGTGAGTTCGACGCTTCATCCGTACCTACGACCGCACGCCGACGGCGGGTTCGTCGGCTTCGCCCACCGCGGCGGGACACGGGCGGCACCCGAGAACACCCTCGCCGCTTTCACCCACGCGCGATCCCTCGGATTCCTCTACCTCGAAACCGACGTACACCTGGCCAAGGACGGAACGATCGTGGCCTTCCACGACACTGACCTGACTCGCACCTGCGGAGTGCCGACCGTGATCGCCGACGCGTCGTGGGACGAAATCGCCGAGGCACGCGTCGGGGGCGAACATCGGGTCCCACGTCTCGACGATCTCTTCGACGCCTTTCCCGACTGCTTCTTCAACATCGACACCAAGAGCGACGCCGTCGTCGATCCGACGATCGAGGCGATCAAGAGACGTGGTCTTGCCGACAAAGTGTGCATCGGCTCGTTCAGCCATCGGCGACTAGCCAGAGTTCGCCGAGCCATGGGGAACGCCGTGTGTACGAGCGCCAGTCCGCTCGAAATTGCCCGTTGGCTGGCCGGCTGGGTACCCGACGGCCCCAATTGCTTTCAGGTTCCGGTGCGACAAGGTCGCGTCCCCGTCGTCAGCGAACGGAGTTTGCGTCGGGCCCGCCGGGCCGACAAGCCGGTTCACGTCTGGACGATCGACGACCCAGGAACGATGCAGCGTCTCATCGACCTCGGTGTCGACGGAATCATGACCGACGATCCCGAGACGCTGAAAGCCGTGGCCCGCGCCAACGGCCACTGGACCGACTGAAACCGAAGCTGCGTCAGGCCTCTACCTTCAGCGATTCGAGACCACGAATGACGAAGTTCGGAAGTCGACGCGGCTCGTCGACCAGTGACAGGCCCGGACAACGCTTCACCAGCCCGGCCATCGAGACGGCGATCTCTTGACGAGCGAGCGGTGCACCCACGCAGAAGTGCACTCCGCCGCCGAATCCGATGTGGGCCTGATCGCCGCGACCGATGTCGAAGCGATCGGGATCGGCGAACCGGCGCGGATCACGTTGTGCGGATCCGAAGAGCATGGCGACCTCGTCACCCTTGGTCATCATCTGGCCGGCGATTTCGACCTCATCCTCGAGTATCCATCGTTCGAAGAGCTGAAGCGGCGCGTCCCAGCGCAGCATCTCTTCCACTGCCGTCCGCGAATCGACCTCGCCGACGGCCAGGCGGTTCCATTCGTGCGGGTGACGCAGGAGCGCATGGATACCGTTGCCCAGTGTGTTGACCGTCGCCTCGTGACCGGCTTCGAGGAGAACCATCGTCGTCGACACGATCTCGTCCTCGGTCAACACGTCACCTTCGTCTTCCACGGCGACCAACTCCGAAACGAGGAGTCCGTCGGGCGACCTTCGTTTTTCGGCGATCAGGTCCTTGGTGTACGCGATGTACTCGGCCGCAGCCCGATCGGCGGCGCGGCACACCTCGTCGGGAGTCGACAGCTCGTACATCTTCACGATCGCATGTGACCAGTCGAGAAGAGCGCGAGTGTCCGAACGCGGGACGCCGAGCATCGAGCAGATCACCGCCACCGAATACGGCTGTGCGTAGTCCGACAGAATGTCGAACCGACCCCGCTCGACGCACTCGTCGAGCAGCGCGTTGGCCAGACCTTCGATCGTCGGACGAAGTTCGGCGACAGCTCTCGGGGTGAAAACCTTGGAAACAAGGCGCCGAATCCGCGTGTGGTCAGGCGGTTCGAGACACAACAACGACCACCGCTCGTGCTGCAGAAACGAAGCCCATCGCTGATCAGGCTCTTCTCGCCCGAGTTCCTCGTGAGAATAGAGGTGCGAGTAGCTGCGCCCGAGGCGACGATCTCGCAGTGTCTCGTGAACGTCGGAAAATCGCGTGAGCATCCACTGGCCAGTCACTTCGTTGCGGAACACCGGCGTGGCTTCGCGAAGGGCCGAGAGAACCGGGTACGGATCGTCGAGGAACTCCGGATCGTCTGGCCGAAAACGGGCGATGGCCTCGGACAGCCCACTCATCGCACGAGGGGCATGACCTCGTTCATGAAGCGGGCCATCTGCTCGTCCGCCTTCTTGTACGAGTCGCCGAGCATGTGGGGGAAAATCGTCAGATAGTCGAGACCGAGCAAGTCCTTGTAGAACTGAACGCCCTCGGCGACCTGCTCCGGGGTGCCGAGCAGAATCGTCTTGTTGTCGACCGACTCCTGCAGCGTCGGGATGAGACCCGGCTTGGCCGGCTTTCCGTCCTCGCCCATGTAGCCGCGGCTCCAGCCGTACGGCCCCAAGAACTTCCAGAACTCGTCGTGACCCGGCGTGGCCGAAGCCCACGCCTTCTCGTAGCTGTCCTCGACCCGAACCGATATCACCAGCATGCGCTTTTCGTGCGCCGCCGGCGTAGTGCCGTGAGCGGCTTCGTACTTCTCGCCGTACACGTTCCAGAACCGCTGGATGAACGAATAATGCTGATTCCAGAAGACAGCCGAATGTCCGACTCGGGCGACGTAGTCGAGAGTCGGCGGGCTGGTCACGGCCTGCCAAATCTCGTAGGGGTAGATCGGGCGAGGAACGAGGGTCAGGTCCTGCACGGTGCTGCCACGATCGGGAATCCCCGGTATCGGGATCTGGAAATGCTTACCCGCGAAGGAAAAGGTGTCGTTGTCGAGGGCTCGTCGAACGATCTCCATCGACTCTTCGAACACCTCTCGATTCAAGGTGTCATCGGCAGCCTGATCGGGGTTGTCATGCGAGCCGATCGAGACGCCCTTGTCGTTCAGGTGGAGGACCTCACGCGGTACGGTGCCGCGGCCGACCCCGAGCATGCCGCGGCCACCAGACAGGTTGTGCAAGGTAGCGAAGTCCTCCGCTAGACGAAGAGGGTTCCATTGCGGCACCACGTTGAACATGGCGCCGAGACGGATGCGCTTCGTCTGTGCGGCGATCCATGCCGAGATGAGCAGACCATTCGGAATCACCTCGTAGCCCTCGTACTGGAAGTGATGTTCAGTGGTCCAAAAGGAGTCGAAGCCAAGTCGGTCGGCTTCGATCGCCGAGTTGACGTAGTCGAGCGTCGCTTTCCACATGTGGTCATTGGAGAAACGACGATCCATCGGATGCGGCGGACCGGCCCCGGCGTCGTCCATCTCCACACCACCGAAGAAGAACGCTCCGACCTTCATGGGACCTCCCTGCTCAGTCCCGACAGTACCAGCGCTCCCACATCCGCTCGGGAGCGCATGACCGATCACCGTGAGATGCTCGTCACGAACGAGGCGCGGCGCCGGACACGCGTGCCACACTTCATCCATGATCGAGGGCGACGACACCGGTCTCGTGTCGTCGTGCGACGTAGTCGTGGTTGGAGCCGGCCACAACGGCCTCGTGGCAGCCAATTACTTACAACGGGCCGGACTCGACGTGCTGTTGGTGGAGGCGCGTACCGCCGTCGGGGGCTGCTCGGCCTCCGAGCCGTTCGGCGGCTGCACGGTGAACATCTGCAACTGCGATCACATCACGTTCCGAACAACACCCGTGTTCGACGAGCTCGGTCTCGTCGAGGCCGGGCTCGCCTACCTCGACGTCGAACCGTCACAACTCAACATGACCTGGGACCCCGGTCCGGCATGGGCGGTGTGGAAATCGGTCGACGACACGGTCGACGATCTGCGACGCACGTACCCGCACGAGGCCGACAACTATCGGCGATATGCCGAGGCCGCCGTCCCGGTCGCGCGCCTGGTCCTCGAGGCGGCTGCCGCCGGACCTTGGCGAACCTCGCTACTTCGCACCGTCGCCGAACGGCGCGGCCGCGGCGTGCGACGACTGTTGGCCTGGAGTTCGATGAGCGCCGCCGCGGTCATGCGTTCGTTCTTCACCGACGAACGGGTCTATGCACCTGGTCTTGCGACCGGACCAGTCGTGTGGGGCCTGTCCCCCGAACTTCCCGGCACCGGACTCGGTGCGCTCACCTACGCGTTCCGACACGTGGCCCAGGTCGGTCGCCCGGTCGGAGGCAGCGGCGCCCTCGGCCAGACCCTCGCCGACGCATTCGTCGCACGAGGCGGTCGACTCCGCACCGGAATCCGCGTCGACTCGATCGTGATGGAGGATGGACGAGCGATCGGCATCAGAACGTCCACCGGAGACGTCGTCCGTTCACGCAGGGTCGTATCGGCTACCGATCCGCGTCGAACCTTCCTCGAATGGTTGACCGACCCGCCGTATGGAGCCGGACCGCTGATCGAACGGTGGCGAGCCCAATCACATCAGCCCGGTTACGAGAGCAAGATCGACGCCATAGTTCGTCACGCTCCCGTCTATCTAAACGACCGCATCGGCGAGGTCGAATCACCGCTCGTACCGTCGACGATGATCGTGCCGACAGTGTCCGAGATGCATCAGGCCTACCTCGCCATCGCATCGGGCACGGTGGCGCGACGGCCCGTCATGTTCGCCAACGTCCCGTCGGTACTCGACCCGTCGATGGCCCCTGCGGATCGACACGTTTTCAGTCTCGAAGTTCTGTTCACTCCGTACCACCATCCGGGCGGTTGGCCATCGTCGTCGGAGCCGAAACGATGGCTCGAGACCTACGCCACGATGTGCGAACCCGGTTTTTTGGACGGAGTCGGCGACTGGCGGGCCATGACTCCCGATCGCTACGAATCCGACTTCCACATGCCCGAAGGACATGCCACGAGTTTTGCTGGCGGCCCGATGGCCGCACTTCGCGGTCGACCCAGAGAACTCACGCGCTACAAGACATCCGTGCCGGGCCTCTTTCTGTGCGGAGCAGCCACGTTCCCCGGAGCCGGAATCTGGGGAGCCAGCGGTCGCCACTGCGCGACGGCCGTTCTGCGATCGCTCTGATCGTCAGAAATCGCGGACGCCCCGGTCGATGACCGGCTCCTTGTCGCTCCACGGAAAGTTGATCCAGAGCGACGTCTTCTTCCAGGCGTAATCGGCTTGCACGACCGAGTGCGGCTTTTCGTACAGGACCGCTGTCCGAACTTCACCCACCTTGCCGTCACAGAAGTCGTGCACGCTCCGCAACGTGTGCCCGGTGTCGGCGACATCGTCGGCGATGAGAATCCGCGCATCGGCCAAATCGACGAAATCGGGGGCCGGAGGGAGAATCCGCGGTACTTCGAGACGTTCGTCGACGCCCGTATAGAACTCGACGTTCATCGTGTACACGTTCTTCACGGCCAGCGCGTACCCGAGGGCACCACCGATCAAAAGCCCGCCACGAGCGATCGACAGAATCATGTCGGGTTCGTAGCCGTCGTCAGCCACCGCTTGGGCAAGCGCTCTGGACGCGACTCCGAAGATCTCCCACGACATGATCTCACGCTCGTCGGACACGCCCACACCTCACTTCGTCGACCTACTGGCCAATGTAGACCCCATCGCCTCATCGGACGAAAAAACGTACGAGAAGTCAACAAAGGGCCGATGTTCAGACGACCGTGGTGCCCTTCAAAGTCTTCTCCGCCAGGGGAAGCTGCGGGTTCATGTCGACCAGTTCGTCCAGCATGATCCGGGCCACCACGAGGTCGCGCACCCACTTGTTGTCGGCCGGCACCACGTACCACGGAGCGTGTGGGCGCGACGTCTCACGAAGTACGTCGGCGTAGGCCTCCTCGTACAGCGGCCAGATCTCACGGTCGGACAAATCGCTCGGATCGTGCTTCCAACTGCTCTCCGGATTGTCGATCCGCTTCTGAAGACGTTGCCGCTGAACCTCGTGCGACACGTTCAGGTAGAACTTCAGGACCCGAGTGCCCTCATCGGCGAGGAGCTGTTCGAAGTCGCGAACATGGCGATAGCGGCGGCGCCATACGTCCTCGGCGACGAGACCCTTCACGCGCGGCACGAGGATGTCCTCGTAGTGACTCCGATTCCACACCCCTACCTGACCTCGGGCCGGAACCGCCTTGTGGCACCGCCACAAGTAATCGTGGTCCTTTTCGACACCGGCCGGCACCTTGAAGCTCACCACCCGCACTCCGGCCGGGTTGAGTCCGGTCATGACGTGGCGGACCAGGCCATCTTTGCCCGATGCGTCACGACCCTGCAGGACGACCAGCAGACTCTGGGTCGCTTCGGCCATGAGTCGACGCTGAATGAAGGCCATCTCGCCGATGACCTTGTTCAGTTCACCCTTGGCGGCGTCCTTGTTCCAACCGAATGTCTCGTCTGAGGGCCATTGGTCGAGATCGACCGGGCGCGAACTGCGGACCAGCAATTGGCGACGAAGACGTTCGGTCACAGAGTCAACTTAGTGGGAGCGCCTGACCGAGTTCTCGTACGGACAGTGCCGACATCCGCTCTCGCAGCAATAGTTGCGATCAGCGAGAAAACGGGCGGTGAACACCGAGAGCCCCGAGACCGGATCTCGATAGGCCGCCGATCCGGCCAGCACTGCCTCGTCGTGCGCTCGCTCGACGTCCGCCCGATGTCGTTCCGACGGAGGGAGACGACCGGGGAGCGCTGTTGTGAGACCGTCAGGTCGCAGGCGCCAGGCTCCAGACACCTCTCCATAGTGGGGATCCGACGGACCGCTTGCCAATTCGGGCATCTGTCGAGTTCGGCGGGACACCTTGACCGGACGTCCCAGCGCACTAGTGTGACGGCTGTCTACCGGCGATGGGGGTCGCTCGAATTTCACGGCCCCGACCGTCGTCGGACGTAGCGGTGTTCGAAATCCGGGCACCTTGTGAAATAGGGGGGAAACAGTGACTTCTTCGATTCGCACCAGGCGTCGCCCTGGTGTTCTGATCGGCGCTGTCGCCATCGCCTTCGGCCTGGTGGCCGCGGCGTGTGGCGGCGACGACGGTGGCAGTTCGTCGGGCGGCAACGAAACGACCGCTGCGCGCCGGCTGAAACAACGGCCCCGGCGCCGGCCACGCAGCCACCGGCCGATGACGACACACCCGTTCCGGGCGGAAAGATGGTGTTCGGCCTCGAAGCCGATACCTCCTCACCGTGGACGCCGTCGGCAATGGTGTGCGCGATCTCGTGCCACATGGTCGCGCGAACCGTGTACGACACACTCATGATTCCCGGCGCTGACAATGTGCCGCATCCGTATCTCGCCGAGTCGGTGACGCCGAACGACGACTACACGGTATGGCGGATCACCGCCCGCTCAGGCGTGAAGTTCCACGACGGCACCGATTTCGACGGAGCTGCCATCGTGGACAACATCACCCGTCACCGATCGGCCCTTCTCACGGGCACCGCACTGCTCGACTTGGTGTCGATCGAACTCGACCCAGCAGACCCCATGACGGCCGTGGCCACCACCAACAAGCCGTGGGCCACGTTCCCGTGGTACCTCACTGGCCAGATCGGCTACATGGCGTCGCCCACCTGGCTGGCCGCCGTCGACGGCGATGCCGCCCTGGCGGCCAAGCCCGTCGGCACCGGGCCGTTCGTGTTCGACGACTACAAGCCGAACGAGTTCTACAGAGGCGTCAAGAACGCTGACTATTGGAACCAGCCGTATCCCTACCTCGACGAGGTCGAGTTCATCCCGATCGCCGACGGTCTGAAGCGTCGTGACGCCCTGAAGGCCGGTGACATCGATGCCCTTCACATCAACAACGGTGAAGTCATCACCGAGTTCCGTGACTCTGGAGAATTCAACACCATCGAGGTCACGAAGAACGGCGAAACGACCTACTCGTTGCTGCATGTCACCAAGGAAGGTTCGGCCGTCGCCGATCGTCGCGTACGTTGCGCATTAGCCAACGCCTCCGACTCGGCAACCACCAACGAAGTGGTCAGCTTCGGCGTCTACCAGTTGGCGAGTGGACCGTTCTCCCCGAGTCAGGTCGGTTATCTCGAGGACACCGGTTACCCGATGGTCCAAGACATGGCCAAGGCCCAGGAACTCATCGCCGAGTACAAGGCCGAGAA
>RFSV01000041.1 GCA_009923785.1 Acidimicrobiia bacterium
ACCATCGAAGCTGCGGCGGAGAGCCCCCGAAAACCAAGGTCACATACCACGCCGGGTTCACACAAGATGCGGAGTTGGTTCTGGATTGGATCGGTCAGCAGTTCAAAGGTCAACCGATTCACGCGGTGGGATTTTCTCTTGGAGGGTGCATTCTGCTGAATCTTCTGCATCGTTCATCTGCCGCTGAAGCGCTGTGCTCTTCGGTATCGGTCTCTTACCACAGGCTCTACAGCGACCGGACTCGGCTCACTTCAATTGGGTGTCGTGTATCTCGGTTCCCCTTCTCATCGTTGCGTTCGTCGACATCGCACGCGTCAGATTCCCTCATACGCCTCGACGAACGAGATCCATCGCTTCGGTTGCCCTGGTGGTCGCTGGCATCGTGGCGGTCATCCCCGCGTTCACGGCGCGGACCTATCTCGGTCTCGTGACGGACTCGATTCGGGGAGACCTCGATCCCCTCACAGTGGAACGTAACGGTCGGCAGTTCTACCTCGGCGACTTCCGCCCGTGGCTCGCGAGCGTCGAGGTGACCGCCGATCTCGACCGGTGGTCGCGGCCCGGAGAACGACTACTGGTCGGTCCGATCGACCTTCGTCAGACTGCATACAGCGACGCCTTCTTCTACTACCTCTTCCCCGACCTCGAACCGGCCACCTACTTCATCGAGATGGATCCTGGCCTCGCCAATCGAAGCGGCTCTCGTCTGGCCGACGACGTCGCGAGCGCTGACTGGCTCATTCTCACGCGGTTCTGGAGTCAATGGATCGAACCGAACGACTCGATCGTCTTCGGATCCGATCTTCCCAATCAGATCGTCGAGCAGAAGTTCTGTCTGCGCGGTTCCTACCAAGTCGACCTGGCGCGCGTGTATCAGCGATGCGAAAACGGTGACGGTATCGGTCCCTACGATCCGCCGTACGACGGGACTGTCGACTACGCCGTCGAGGTTCGCACTCCCGTACCGCCTCGTCCCGACGGCACGTGCACTCCCACCTGCAACGGGGAACCGGCGCCGGCTGGAACAGGATTCAACCCAGAGGCAGTCGCCGCCATATCGGATGCGGCACGTGCCGTAGCACCGTGAAGATCCATCGCAGGATTCCCGGCGCCCACACGATCCGACGTCCGTTTCGCAGACCAGTCACCACCGCTTCGGCCACCACGTCAGGAGTCGTTGCAAACGGAGCCGGCTTCAAGCCGGCTGTCATCGACGAGTGCACGAAACCTGGCCGCACCACGAGAACCCGAGAACCAGTTCCCTCGAGCGAATCACCGAGCCCCTGGGCGAACGCATCGAGAGCTGCCTTGGACGAGCCGTAGACGAAGTTCGAGGCTCGGACTCGCTCTCCGGCCACGCTCGAGAGGACGACAAGAGTGCCGTGGCCCTGGACGCGAAAACGCCGCGCAACTTCGAGTCCGACCGCAACCGCCGACGTGTAATTCACATCGACCACTGTCGCAGCCGACCTCGGATCCTCGTCGAAGCGTTCCTGATCGCCTAGTTGGCCGAAGGCCAGTACGACCAGGTCGAGATCTCCATGCTCGGACACCACTCGATCGAGGAACCCGCGATGTTCATCCACACGAGTGGCATCGAACTCCAACGCCTCGACGATGACGTCAGGCCGTGCCAGAGATTCGACCGCAGTCGTCGCATCCTCGGGCCGACGACAAGCCAGACCTACGTATCGAGTGTTCGGCGACATGAGGCGACGGGCGATGGCCACACCGATATCGCTTCGTCCACCGAGGACGAGAATCTGCTGAGGTTCGTGTACGGCGTTTTCCATGTCCAGCTCCTCGGTCAGATCAATTCCAGGCGGCGGGCAAGATCGCTGCAGAACCGGCGTTCGGGATCCCACCGCTCACGGATTTCCTGCCATTCACGGAGCCGTGGGTAACCAGCGCGGACGATCGCCGCACTGGTGAGTGCGTCCTTGGCCAGATAATGGCGGCCGCCAGCTTCCAGAACAGAGTCGTCGAGAGCACGGGTCAACTCGGCAAGCCCATCGGCGACCGCTGGCATGTCGACCGTGAGAGTCCATCCGGGCATCGGGAAGCTGAGTGGTGCTTCATTCGCCTCACCGAAGCGTTTCAGAACCACGAGCGGACTGGCGAGGCGAGACGCCACGATGCGTTCGACGATCGAACGCAGAGCCGCTTCGGCTCCGAACGGCACCACGAATTGATACTGCACGAAACCGCCTCGACCGTAGAGGTGGTTCCACGACGAGATGGAATCGAGCGGATGGAAGTACGACGGAATCGACTTCACCGAACCCGACCGTCGTATCGGCTCCTTGCGCAACCACAGTTCGTTGAAGATTTGTGAAGTCGTAGCACCCACCAGACCCCGACCGGGCACGATCGGAGGAACGGTGACGACACGACGAGGCTCGTAACGCAGCGGGTCGCCGGCTTCTCGTGCATCGAGATCGGAGAGCTTCGCGTGATCGCCACGCCACAGAACTCCTCGTCCGAATCGTCGACCAGTGGCCAGGAGGTCGACCCAGGCGACCGAGTAGCGCACGTCATCGTCGCCGATCGACATTTCGCCGATCAGTTCGTCGAAGTCCCGACAGCGCACCGTGTCGACGACACAACGACTGGTTTCGATCGGGATCAGCCCAAAAGTCGCCTCCACGACGAAACCGGTGAGTCCCATCCCACCGATGGTCGCCCAGAAGAGGTCGGGGTTCTCCGCCGGCGAACATTCGACGAGATCGCCATTGGCAACCACCACACTCATGCGACGGACATGACGACCGAAACTTCCTTCGACGTGATGATTCTTCCCGTGGATGTCGGATGCGATCGCTCCTCCGACCGTGACGAAGCGAGTACCCGGTGTGACCGGTACGAACCAGCCCTTTGGCACGAGGATCCTCATCAGTTCGTCGAGGCTCACACCGGCGCCGACGGTCACCGTTCCCGAATCCGAGTCGATCACGACTTCGCTCGTCGAACTGCCGATGCGCAGTACGACACCACCGGCGTTCTGTGCCGCATCACCGTACGAACGTCCGAGCCCGCGAGCCACGATTCCGCGTCCGGTCGGTTCTTTCAGTCGCTCGGCCAGTTCGCCTGGCACCACCTCGCCGACCAAGGCAGCGGAGGGAGAGGTGAGACCCCAGCCCGTCAGGACCTGACGGCGATAGTCGGGGTTCATGAGTTCGCCAGTCTACTGACCACACCCGACCGGTCGGGTCAGCTCACGTACACGCCGATGCCGAATACCACGATCCAGACGAGACCCATGACCTGGATCGTTCGATCCCGGAAGAAGATCTCCTCGGGAGCGCTCCCCTCACCTCGCTCGATCATCAGCGCGTAGCGCATCAGGGCGGCGAACATCGGCACGATCGACAGTTCGTAGAACGGCCACGTGATGTCGGAGATCTCCTTCGTCTCGAAGGCCCAGATGCAGTAGGCCACGAGAGTTGCACCGATTGCCACGGTGAGGATCGACCGGAGGTACTCGACGGTGTACTGACCGAGGGTCGAGCGAGTACTCGACGCATCGGCGCCCATCTCACCCAGTTCTGCATAACGCTTTCCGGTGACGATGAACAGCGATCCGAACGACGTGCAGAGAAGGAACCACGTACTCATCGGAACATCGGCAGCGACCGCCCCGGCCACGGCACGGATCACGAACAGCGATGCCACCGCCATGAGATCGACGACGGCGATCTTCTTCAGGCCAGCCGAGTACGACACCGTGACGGCGAGATACACCGACGACGCGACTCCAGCCCGCCAATCAGCGAGGAAGGCAAGCGCTAGCCCGACGAGGACGGCGAGAGTTCCCGATGTCTTGGCGACGGAAAGCGACAACTCTCCGGCCGCAATGGGGCGACGGCACTTCGTCGGATGGAGACGATCGGCCTCCACGTCGACCACGTCGTTCCAGAAGTACGTGCCGCTCGCGACGAGCGACAAAGCGACGAACACGACGAGAGTCGGTACGAGAGCATCGACGTCGTCGAGGACTCCAGCCGCACCGGGGGCCGCGAACACCAGGACGTTCTTCAGCCACTGCTTCGGACGGGCTTCCCGCCACAAGGCCGACTTCATCGGACAACCCCAGGTGATTCATCGATTCGCGCCGACCCCACGAGAACAGGGTGATCGGATAGCTCGAGCATGTCCCGATCACCCGACGAATCACCGTAGGCATAGATCACCGGTGATTCGACCCGCCCCTGACGTATCCATTCGGACAGACGTGCCGCTTTCACCGCACCTCGGCAATTCGGGCCCGACAGTTCACCGGTGCACCGCCCGTCCACCACTTCGAGTTCGGTCGAGAGAACCGTTTCGACCCCGAGACGTTCGGCCAGCGGATCGAGATAATTGCGATACGACGCCGACACCAGCACGACTCGATGGCCATGACGCGCGTGCCAGCGCAGTCGAGCCACCGTGTCCGGGCGCATACGCCGCGCCCACACGTGATCGGCGAACTCGTGGGCGATCCGATCGACGTCGGCGAGCGGTCGCCCGGTTACCGCAGCTCGAGTCAAGAGCACTTTGGCTCGATCGCGTTCACGTTTGAGTGCCGCCATGGCAAGGGGTGGAGTGTGCCGAACGAGGGCGGCGGCGAACGCAACTCCCCCGACACGACGCAGAAACGGCAGGACACAGTCATGGGTGGTGAGGGTCTTGTCGACATCGAAGGCCGCCACGACTGGCGCCGAAGATCGCGGGCTCGTGGACGAGTCGAATGAGCCCGGGTCCATGGGCGGAGAACCCTACCGACTCGCCGTCGCGAGAAGGGAGGATCGGACTTCCCACCACGTTGGCCAGCTCTTCGACACGACATCGGACTGATCGATGACGATGCCGTCGACCCGAGCCGCCAGAAGCGACCAGGCCATGGCCAGACGATGATCGTGGTGGGTCGACAATTCGGCACCATGGCGCTCCGCCGCCGTGGTCGGCTCGACCCGAAGTCCGTCGTCGAGCGACTCGGCAGCCACACCGAGAGCGCGAAGACCATCGACCAGATCGCCGATGCGGTCGCTCTCCTTGCCACGAATGAAACCGACACCGGTGATGGTGGTGGGCGATTTGGCGAAGGCGGCTACCGCAGCGACCGTCGGAACGAGGTCGGAGACGTCGGCCATGTCGATGTCGATTCCCTGGAGCGCTCCTTCGCCCGACACCACGGCACCATCGCCGTCGAATCGCACGTCGCATCCCATACGACCGAGGATGTCGACGATCACCACGTCCCCCTGCGAACAGTCTCTCGTCAACCCCGGAACCCTCACTTCACCGCCGCAAATAGCCGCCAAAGCCAACGGATACGACGCCGACGAGGCATCTGGCTCGATGGTGGTCTCGGTCGGCCGATAGTGACCTGGCTCGACGCTCACCAACGAATCGGAGACACCGATGCCCTCGATGCCGAACGTGGCCATCACCGCTGCCGTCATCTTGACGTAGGGCCGCGACACCAGAGGGGTAGTGAGTCGGACCTGCAGACCGTTGCGAAGGCACGGCGCGACGAGCATCAGAGCTGTCACGAACTGACTGCTGACGTCACCGGGCATCTCGACCGATCCACCGGCGAACGCACCTCGACGTACACGAACCGGAAGCCGTCCCGGGTCGGCGAGCGGAGTCACCTCGGCGCCCAACGCCCGTAACGCGTCGTGCAGGTCGCCCATCGGTCGCGCACGTAGCGCCGCTTCACCGGTGATCGTGGTGTCACGCTCTCCGAGCGCGGCGACTGCGGTCAGGAACCTCGAGGTCGTTCCAGCGAGTCGGGCATCGACTTCGACCCCGCCGCCGATCGACGACGAACCGCCCACTGCGACTTCCGTTCCGTCGAGCCGGTCGATGCGGACACCAAGTCGTTCGAGTCCGGCCAGCATGGCCTCGGTGTCGTCTCCGCCCGGCAGACCATGCAGGAGGCTCATCCCGTCGGCCAGAGCTGCGCACACGAGCGCGCGGTTGGCGACGCTCTTCGATCCGGGAACCTCGACCGTCGCATGCACCGGACCAGAGGCCACAGCCAGACGTACTCCCATCACGCCAACCGCTGCACCGACGGACGGTACCCACGAGCGATGAGACCACCGCGGAAGACGTCGACCATCGGCGCTTCCACCAAGACGACGGCGATACCGCGATCACCCTCAGCCGAGTGGACCACTTCGAAGTTGGGAATGTTGACACCGAGTTCGGCGGCGAGAGTGAAAACTTCGGCCGCCGCACCGGGCCGGTCGGGAATCGGAATGCGGACTTCGGCGAGATCGGACGGGCGCTTGATGCGGGCCGGCAGGTTGGCCCGCGCCTCACGTGCCGAGGTGAGCCGTGTGAGCAATCCGTCGCGATCACCCGACGCGACGACCGATTTCATGTCGGACAGCCCGTCGATCAGTGACGACAAGGCGTCGACGATCGATTGGCGATTCTCGTCGCAGATATCGAGCCAGATCGACGGATGACCGGACGCAATACGAGTCATGTCGCGGAATCCCCCGGCCGCGAGGCGCAACAGTGCCGCGTGTTCTTCGGCTCGAACTCCGGCAAGCCTCATGAGCGTGGCGGCAGTCAAGTGAGGAACGTGACTTACCACGGCGACCAGATCGTCATGTCGACGCGGGGCGAGACCGACCACCTCAGCACCCATTTCGCTGACCACTGCGGCAACCACGGAAAATGCCTCGTCTTCGGTCGTTGCCGTCGGGGTGAGAACCCACACCGCTCCAGTGAACATCTGAGGGTCGGCGCCGTCGAGACCCTCGAGTTCGCTGCCGGCCATCGGATGTCCGCCCACGAATCGCGGATCGTCGATGTCGGCGCACACCGCCGCCTTCACACTGCCGACGTCGGTCACCACTCCTCGCGTCGTCGCTAGCGCGTCGGCCACGGCGGTGGTCATGGCCTTCGGGGGGACGGCGACGAACGTGACAGCGGCATCGGGATCGAGTCCGATCCGATCGATCACACCGCGCTCGACGGCCAGATCCTGTCTCGTTACGTCACTGTCGACTCCACATACCGCCCAGCCCTGTTCTCCGAGAGCAAGAGCGATGGATCCGCCGATCAGACCCAGTCCGACGACATTGGCCGTTCGCGCCGGAGAGTTCTGCGAGACCATCGCACCGAGCGTATCGGCCGTCAGTGCGCCATTCGGGTTCGTTTTCCGAGGGCACGTACTTCGTCGAGACTCAGATGTCTCCACGCGCCAGGAGCGAGTTCACGATCGGCGACCGACCCGACGCGTGTCCGGACCAGACGAGTGACCGGATGTCCGATCGCCTCGCACATTCGCCGAACCTGGCGATTGCGTCCTTCGTGGATCGTCAGACGCAGAACACCCGCCTCGGGCTGCGACACGCGGGCCGGGGCGGTGAGACCGTCCTCGAGTTCGACACCATCTCGTAATCGTCGTAAACCTGCCGGAGACACGCGACCGTTCTCCACGTGAGCGAGGTATTCCTTGTCGATGCCACCAGACGGGTGAGCGATCAACTGCGCGAAATCACCGTCGTTCGTGAGAACGATCAGGCCCTCGGTGTCGACGTCGAGGCGACCTACCGGAAACACTCGGGGCTCACTCGGGACGAGCTCGACGATGGTGGGACGCCCCTGCGGATCACTGGCCGTCGTCACGACTCCGATGGGTTTGTTCACGAGGTAATAGACGAGGTCGTCGCGCAGTCCGATCGGCTCGCCATCGACCGTCACCTTGTCGGCCGACACGTCGACCCGTCGACCGAGTACGGCAACCTCACCGTTCACCTGTACGCGCCCGGCGGCGATGATCTCTTCGCAGACCCGGCGTGACCCGAAACCGCGAGCGGCCAAGACCTTTTGGAGGCGCTCCCCCTGCGGCAGTGCACGAGATGCTTCGGCGAGTTGTTCCCACAGCGGGGGTTCGGGCCGACGTCGGCGCTCGGCCATCAGTCGCTCGACTCGGCCGAGTCCGTTCCCTCCACCGACCCGGACTCGGGGACGAGGTCGTCGACTTTTTGAATCCGCAATCCGGCTTCCAGAGCCTCGACGACCTCGGCTCCCGGCACGAACTCCGCGATGGGCGGGAGATCGTTCACCGAATCGATTCCCAATTTTTCGAGGAAGGCCGGCGTAGTTCCCCACATCACCGCTTGACCGGGCCCTGGGTCACGACCAACCTGATCGATGTAGCCGCGACTCTGCAACGTGCGCAGTACACCATCGGGATCGACACCGCGAATCGACGCGATCTGACTACGTGAAATCGGCTGTTTGTAGGCGACGATCGCCAACGTTTCGAGAGCAGCTCCCGACAGACGGGCCCGCTGGCCGTCGAGGATGTATCTCTCGACGTACGGCGACAGCTCGGCACGAGTCTGGTATCGATAGCCACCAGCCACGCGAACGAGCTCGAAACCGTGTCCCGCCTCGTCGTACGCCTCGGCCAACGAACGGCACAGTCCTTCGACGACGTCGCCGGCCAGACCCAGGATCTCACCGAGCAACGGGACGGGAACGGGTTCGGTCGCGACCAGCAAAACGGCCTCGAGGGCGCGCACGATGTCGGCATCGACGGTCGATGTGGATGTTGTGTCGTCGTTCATTCGTCAGCCTTCGTAGTCGTCGATCGCGATCGCCCCGACCGACACCATTTCTTCGCCGATCCAGACGATGTCGATGTCGCCGAACTTCTCGGCCTGATCGATCTCGACATAACCCTGCTTGAAGAGTTCGAGCAGAGCGAGGAATCGTACGATGATCTCGATGCGATCGACCAGATCGGCTGTCAGTCGACGGAACGAGATTCTGCGAATGCGTGGCAGTTCGTCCACCAATTCGGCCAGCGCATCGGCCACGTTGGCTTTGATGGCGCCGACGTGAAAGAGGTCGACCTTGGGTTCGGGCTTCGGGGTCGTGGCCCGGAGGTAGGCCGCGTGCACCTGTTTGGGCTTCACCCCTTCCAGAAGATCGGGCATCAATTCGGCAAAACGTTCGTCCGGGCCGGCCGAGCGGGCGAAGCAGCGATCGGCTTCGTCGGCGAGAGCCCCGAATACACGGCCGACGTCTTTGAACGTCTTGCACTCGAGCAGACGGGCGAGGAGAAGATCGCGCTCCTCCCACAACGCCAACTCCTCGTCGAGATCGACGTCTTCACGCCCCGGTAGGAGTCGACGCGCCTTCAGTTCGACCAAGGTGGCGGCGATCAGGAGGAATTCGGTCGCCACGTCGAGGTCGAGGAATTCCATTTTGTCGACTTCGACCAGATAGGCATCGACGATGAGGGCCAAGTTGACCTCGTGAATGTCGACTTGCTCCTTCAAGATGAGGTGCAACAACAGGTCGAAAGGACCCTCGAAGACGGGAGTGCTCACATCGACGGCCACGACGAGAGGCTAATCGGCCCCGCCGTATCCACCCGGTCTTCCCGTGACCACACCACTAACCTCGACGGGGTGACTCGTGTCCTCTCGTGCATCCAGCCCACCGGCCCGGTTCATCTCGGCAATTACCTCGGGGCCCTTCGCAACTGGGTGAGCGGCCAACACGAGTGCGACGCCTTCCACGGCATCGTCGATTTGCACGCCCTGACCGTGACCGACCGCCCGGGCGTCGTGGGCGAGAACACTCTCGAATTGGCGGCCACGCTGTTCGCAGTCGGGCTCGATCCCGAGGTGGCCACTGTCTTCGTGCAGAGCCACGTCCCCGAACACACCCAGCTCGGTTGGATCATGGAGTGCACCGTGTCGTACGGCGAACTCAGCCGTATGACCCAGTTCAAGGACAAGGCCGCAAAACGTGAGGCGGACTTCGTATCAGCTGGCCTGTTCACCTACCCCGCGCTTCAGGCAGCCGACATCTTGCTCTACGACGCCGACGACGTACCGGTGGGCGAGGACCAGCGCCAGCACATCGAGATCACACGCGATATCGCCGAGCGGTTCAACACCCGTTTCGGCGCCACGTTCGTGGTTCCAAAGATGGTCACTCCGAAAGCCGGCGCGAAGGTCACCGATCTCCAGGATCCCACGTCGAAGATGTCGAAATCGTCGGGAGGTGACGCTGGAATCGTCTACCTGCACGACGATCCATCGGTGATCATGAAGAAGTTCAAGCGGGCCGTCACTGATTCGGATTCCGAAGTTCACTTCGATCGGGCTCACAAGCCGGGGGTGTCGAACCTTCTCGAAATCCTCGCCGCCTGCACCGGCCGTTCTCCCGAAGAAGTGGCGGCGGGCTACCAGCAGTACGGCCCGTTGAAGAACGACACCGGTGAAGCGGTCGTCGAAGTCCTGCGTCCGATCCAGGAACGTCATCGGTCCCTCCTCGAGGACCGCGCCGAACTCTCCCGTCTCCTGCGACGGGGTGCCGAAAAAGCCCGCGTCGTCGCGTCGTCCACACTGGCCCGCGCCTACCGCAACATCGGACTTCTCCCGCTCGACGTCTAGGGCCTCACCTCAGAACTGGATGGTGTCGACCAATCGAGCGAAGGCGACCACTCGGAACTTGATACTTCCGGGTGGGTGACAAGCCACGAGGGTGAGCGTCTGATCGTTCGAGCTCGAGGCGTACAAACGAGGATCCTGCGGACTCAGTACTTCGACACTGGTCGTCGAATAGACGTAGATGCGTCCACCGACGGCCAGATACACCGGATCGCCGACGCGCAGACGATCGATGTTGCGGAACTCGCGTCCATGCGATGTGCGGTGTCCGAAGATCGCCGTGTTGCCGGGTTGATTGGGTGATCGTGACTCGGGAAGGTGTACCGGATCGATGTCGACGAGATCAGGATCGTGAAGCACATACGACAAGGTTCGGGTGCGAGGGATGGCGATCAATCCCGGAAAATCATGACCCGATGGCATCACATTGACCGGTTTCGCCCCATCGCTCACCGCACGAGACCCGGTGTACCAGCCGATCACGTCGAGCGTGAGATCTGTTCCCCCGCTCGAATAGGCAGCGACGCCTCGCGTAGCAGCGCGCACAGTTGCATGAGCGACATCGACCGCACCGGCCAAAGGAGCATGTACTTGTCCGTAGGTGGGAGCTCCACGACCCGAGGCGTACACAGCGACGGAGCCCGCACCGTGTGCAGCATGCATTCCGATACGAACGTCGACGGCGCTCGCAGCACTGAACGCTGCGAGGGAGTTCTCGACCGCCCAGCGTTCGTGCAGAGCGACTCCCGCCCCGAGCGGGTTGAGAGTCGTCGTGGTGTCGAGAAGACGAGTCGGTGCCGTCGCCACGTACAGACCGTCAGCACTCACCGGGGCCGATGGCCCGGTGAACCACCCCACGAGATCGAGCGCCACACGACTCGTCACGTTCGAACGAAGTCGAACACGGCCGTCGACGACGCGTACGAGCACCTCACCACCCTCGATCCGTCCGGGCCCGACAACGAGAGACGGCACGTCGTCGATCCTGCTCCAGGTTCCGAGCGACGGCGCGTTCCACGCCGTCATCGACACCAGAACGGCTTCGACGTCGGCCGGCACCGACGCCGGCACAGCAAAGTCGATCTCGCGGCCGTCCATCTGGCCGAGAGACACCGGATCGATCGACACGTAGCGACCCGCAGACGACGACGAGGCTGGTCGGTATACGCCGACCAGGTCGACGGCCAGAACCGCCCCTCCCGATGTGCGGAACTCGATCTGTCCATTGGTCCCGACGGCGACGTTGATCGAGCGCACTACCGGTCGACCCACTTCTCCTGCACGAACGGCCGCCACGAGTGGAACGACTCCCCCGGACGGGTGAACGGTGATCTCGACACCAGGTTCGGTCGGCGCCACGGTAAGGACCAACCGCGCCGCTGACACATCGGACGGCTGGCCGAAGCGGCCGGCCAAGGTGAGGTACTGGATACGACCTCTGCTCACAGCCACCGGTTGATCGGCGCCGAGCACCCGGACCGGGTCGACGGCGGTGAACGCCGAGGTCGCCCAGGTCTCCGAGGACGACGACATCACCACACCCGACTCGGCCTCGACAGCGTCGATTCCGAGGCCGACGACACTCGCAATGACGGCAACGACCACCCACAGGCGACGGGTGTCGACGAGTCGTACGAGCGGCATTCGAGGAAGGGTAGAACCTCCGACTGGTCCCCTCCCAGCAAAGACGTCGAAGGTGACGAATCAGTCCGTCACAAGTCGTCGGCTCGGCGGAGCGCTTCGGCCAGCGGGTGACCCGGATCGGCCAACAACGACAACGTACGGTCGCAGCTTCCAGCAGAGCGACAGAGTTCGAGACCTATCTCCTCATGCCGGTAGTACGCGTCGAAACGTCGCGGACGAGCGAACGGTGCTACCAAAGTCGCCACGACCCTCTCGGACGTCGAGAGGGACGAAACGCTCTTGCCGACATCATGCAAGAGCGCAGCCGCCAGGTCGGCGTCGATGGCCCCGGACACGAGCTCGCCGAAGCGCCGGGCGACAAGTAGTGAATGTCGCCGGTCAGCGATGTCCATTCGGCTCCACAATTCCCATTCCGACGGAGAGAGGACTCGACGCACGAAGTCGACGTCCGTGGGAACGAGAGGCGAACGGTCGAGACTCGTCCGCCATCGACGGACGAGATGTGCAACGCGACGAGCGGCTCTCACGAACCGCGCTCCACATCGGCTCGTGGATGGGCCTTCTCGTACTGCTCGAACAATCGCTCCTGCGAGACCTTCGTGTACACCTGCGTCGTCGAGATCGATGCATGTCCGAGCATCTCCTGCACGATACGCAGGTCGGCTCCATGATCGAGCATGTGCGTGGCGCACGAATGTCGCAGAACGTGCGGAGACAGATGCGCCGTGAGTCCGGCCCGCTCACCGTGGCGGACCACGATCGCCCACGCCGCCTGACGACCGAGTCGGCCGCGGCGACGATCGAGGAACACCGCCTCGGCGTCCCCGCGTCGCTTCCAATGTGGCGGCACCATTGCGGGCCGTCCGTGTCGCAACCAGACGTCGAGGGCGCGACGGGCGCAACTTCCCACGGGAACGAGCCGCTCCTTCTCCCCTTTGCCGTAGAGCCTGGCGAGCCCCGATTCAACGTCCACATCACCGAGAGAAAGTCCGCACACTTCAGAAATACGCGCTCCAGTCGCGTACAAGAATTCGAGGAGCGCGCGGTCCCGGAGGGCGATCGGATCGTCGCCCACTACAGCGGCGATCAAACGCTCGACGTCCTCTTCGGACAACGGTTTGGGCAGACCGGCCGGCACTCGCACACCGTCGAGATCGGCCGTCGGATCGTCGCGGCGCGTGCCCTCGGCCACCTGAAAGCGATGAAAATTACGTATCGACGTCATCTGGCGCGCCAACGACGCCGGGGCCATGTGCGCGCGACGGTCGTTCACGAATCGATCGAGGTCTGACGGAGCAACCGATTGCACGTCGAGACGGTGGCCGCTCAACCATTCGACATAGCTCCTCAGATCGCGACGGTAGGCCGCAACGGTGTTGGGAGACCGACCTCGTTCGGCCACGAGCCACACGAGATACTCCTCGACCTCCGCAGGGAGTCCGGACGACGATCGGTCAACCATGACACTCGATCGAGGTGTTCACATGTCTCCGAGAAGGCGATCGGCCAACAGGAGTCCGATCGTGGCTTTGGCGTCGCGAATCTCCCCCCGTTCCACCATGGCCAGCGCCTCGGCCAATGGGACACGCATCACGTCCATGTGCTCCTCTTCTGGACCGTGCGCCGAGCGGCCGACGGGCCGCAGCTCGGTTGCGAGGTACACGTACAACATGGCGTCGGTCATCCCGACTGAGGGGTAGAAGCGATGAAGAAGTTTCCACGACCCCGCTTCGAATCCGGTTTCTTCGGCCAACTCGCGTGCTGCGGTGGTCTCGGGATCCTCTCCCTCGACATCGCGCATTCCGGCCGGAATCTCGATGATGAACGAATCGAAGGCCGCTCGATACTGACGAACCAGCAACGTGGTGCGATCTTCGAACATGGCGACGATGGCAACCGCTCCCGGTGAGCGAACGATGTCACGCGTGAACGGCCGACCCTCTGGATCGGTGAACTCCCCGACGACCACCTTCCACACGTAGCCGTCGTGGACCGGCCGGTCCCCTTCATGCCGGAACGAACCGGCGGTCACGTCCGAGGCGACACGGGTGCCCCGAGCGGAACCCGAACGTCACGATGAGACAGCGACGCCCCTATCAGGTCGCGGAACAGCGGATGAGGTCGATCAGGTCGGCTCTTGAACTCGGGGTGGGCCTGAGTGCCGATCCAGAACGGGTGATCGGCGAGTTCGATGAACTCGACCAGACGCTTGTCGGGTGAGGTTCCGCTGCAGAGAAATCCCTCGTCTTCGAATCGGCTGCGAAACTGTGAATTGAATTCGTAGCGGTGACGATGCCGTTCGCTGACGACAGGCTCACCGTATGCCGTGGCGACCTTGCTTCCCGGTTGCAGAACTGCGTAATAGGCGCCAAGCCTCATCGTGCCGCCCATGTCGGTCACGTCACGCTGATCGTTCATGAGATCGATCACCGGGTGGGTGGTGGTGGGTTCGAATTCGGTGGAATGAGCATCGGCCAGACCAAGGACGTGACGAGCGAAGTCGATGGTCATCACCTGCATCCCGAGACACAGGCCAAGACAGGGCACGCCGTTCTCTCGCGCATACTTCGCGGCCGCAATCTTTCCTTCCACACCACGGATGCCGAAACCGCCGGGAATCACCATGCCGTCGAGATCGGCAAGTCGGCCGGCCGCGAGGAGGCCCTCCACTTCTTCCGCCTGGATCCAGTCGATCTCGACCTTGGCCCCGTGATGAAAGCCGGCGTGCTTGATGCTCTCGACGACCGACAGATAGGCATCGGGCAATTCGACATACTTTCCGATGAGACCGATGCGAACAGGACGCGTCGCGTTCTCGACCGTGTCGACGAGCTTCTCCCACGACGAGAGATCGACGGCAGTGTCGAGACGCAACACGTCGCATACGACGGTATCAAGTCCTTCGTCGTGAAGGATGAGCGGAAGCTCGTAGATGTTGCGGGCGTCGGCGGCATTCACGACAGCTCGTTCGTCGACATCGCAGAGATTCGAGATCTTTCGCTTCAGACTCGAGCTGAGCGGTTCCTCGCTCCGGCACACGATCACATCGGGTTGGATTCCTCGGCTCCGCAACTCGGTCACCGAGTGCTGCGTGGGCTTCGTCTTTTGTTCGCCCGAGGGGCCGATGAACGGCACAAGCGTGACGTGCACGTAGCACACGTTGTCCCGTCCGGCCTCCTTGCGGAACTGTCGAATGGCCTCGAGGAACGGGAGGATTTCGATGTCACCGACGGTTCCACCGACCTCGGTGATCACGACGTCCACGTCATCGGTGGCCAGGCGCCGAATACGCCGGCGAATCTCGTCGGTGATATGAGGAATGACCTGCACCGTCTTGCCGAGGTAGTCACCACGGCGCTCGGCGGCCAGAACCGCCTGGTAGATCGAGCCTGTGGTGGCGTTCGAATTTCTCGTGAGATTCTCGTCGATGAATCGTTCGTAATGTCCGAGATCGAGGTCGGTCTCGCCTCCGTCGTCGGTGACGAACACTTCACCGTGTTCGAACGGGTTCATCGTGCCCGGATCGATGTTGATGTAGGGATCGAGCTTCTGCATGGTCACGCGCAGACCACGCAGTTTCAGCAGACGGCCGAGTGACGAAGCGGTCAGACCCTTGCCGAGCGAACTGGCGACACCTCCGGTGACGAAGATGTGCTTGGGCATGTGGACCTCCCGTCCGGTTGCATCACCGATGACGGGAGACCACCATACCCGCCTTCACCTCACCAGAGCGACACTCGCCGACCCCCCGATCAGGGCCGACGCGATTTTCCGGACAGAAGTTCCTTGGCGTGGCGGCGAGCAGCCGTGCTGTCGGTGTCCCCCGACAACATTCGGGCGATCTCTTCGACCCGTGCGGTCCCGTCGACCATCGACGCTCGGGCCACTGTCGACTCGGTTCCCCCATGCTCCACGAACTCCTTGTCGACCACAACATGATGGTCGGCGTGTGCTGCGACTTGGGCCAGGTGGGTCACCACCAGGACCTGACGCTCACGACCGAGAGTGGCCAGTGCCTCGGCGACATGTGATGCCGCCTGACCTCCGATTCCGGCGTCGACTTCGTCGAACACCAAGATGGGCGGACCAGCCGAGAGCACGAGACGGGTGGCGAGCATCGTGCGGGCGAGCTCGCCACCTGATGCCGCTCGGGCGAGTGGGACGGCGGGCAGGCCCGGGTTGGCGGCCAGAAGAAACGTCACCTCGTCGGCCGGATCGTCGCCGTCGACGGCCACCGTGACGACGGCTCGTGGCATGGCCAGCGAGCCGAGATGGGCGGTGATCTCCTCACCGAGTCGGCCAGCTCCACGTCGGCGGGCCGCGGCCACGACGGCCGCTGCTGCCCGTTCGGCGACCAGTACCTCGGCTCGCTCGGCCTCCAGCACGCCGACCCGCTCCTCGTGGGATTCGAGCTCGTCGCACCGAGATCGGCAGTCGTCCAGGTACTGGAGAACGTCGGCCAGGGTCTCCCCGTATTTGCGACGTAGATCTCGCAGCTGTTGACGTCTCGAGCGGGCCGCGGCCAGACGTTCCGGATCGTCGTCACACGATTCTCCGATGGCGCGAATCTCGTGCACCAGGTCGTCGATCTCCGCCGAGGCGGCGCGCACCCGAGCCACCACATCCGAGAAGGGCCGTCGGGAGCCCAAGCGGGCGATCACGATTCCGAGACGGTCG
>RFSV01000042.1 GCA_009923785.1 Acidimicrobiia bacterium
CGCCCTTCTTCGCACGTCGCCGAGCGCCGTCTCCGGAGGCCGGACGGGCCGCCTTCTTGGCGGGACCCGGACGAGTCGGACGTAGCGGCTTCGGCATGGCAGCGCCCTCGACGACCTCAACGCCGAAGAGTTCGGCGATCTGCGGGATTGCCGGGGCCAGCCTCTTGACGGTGGCGAGCAGCTCGTCGGCGACCACATCGGGTCGGCCCACCAGAGCCATGGCCAGAGACAGTCGCTGCTTCTCGCCTCCCGACAATCGACGCCACGACGTGCGGGCCCGGTCGGTGAGACCGACCAGTTCGAGAAGATCACGGGGAGCGGCCGAGTCGGACACTCGGTGGATTCCGCAGTACTGACGCATCACATCGAGTGGCCGGGCCGACGGGTACACGCCACCTTCTTGCAGCATGAGGCCGACTCGACGGGCGAGAGTGCGACGGTCGCGTCGAGAGCCGGCCGGGTCGAGTCCGAGGACGCGTACTTCCCCCGAGGTCCGTCGGCGGAGCCCCTCACACACTTCGATGGTGCTCGTCTTTCCGGCTCCGTTTGGCCCGAGAACGGCCGTCACCTGGCCAGCCCGGGCCGAGAACGACACGCCGTCGACGGCAGTCACGGCGCGGTCACCGCGGCCGTAGCGAACGGTGAGGTCGTGTACCTCGACCACGTTGTCGATCGAGCCCGAGACGATGCGGGAACCGAGAGGGGTGGTTGCTGCGGTTCCCGAACTCACTCGTTCGAGGCTAGTGCCGAGTGATCGACCGTGAATTGACACCGAGTCGCTCCGATGGTGGGCGGTAACCTCACTTACCTGTGATCGACGTCCGACTTCTGCGCATCGATCCCGACGGAGTTCGGGTGTCACTCGCCCGTCGCTACAAACCTGAATTGCTCGAACAGCTCGACGTGGCGATCGCTCTCGACGTCCAGGCCCGCCAGATCTCGACTCGGCGCGACGACATCCGCGCCAAGGTCAACGAGCTGTCGAAGGCAGTCGGTCTGGCCAAGCGTTCGGGTGACGAGGCGGCCGCCGAGGCGGCTCAGGCCGAGAGTCGGGAGCTCGGAGCCGAGGAGCATGCACTGGGCGCCCAGGCCGACGACGTTCAGAACGAATTGCGTGAGGTTCTTCTCCGTATCCCGAACCTTCCGCATCCCGATGCTCCTGATGGTGGGGGCGACCACGAGAACCCTCTCGTCAAGGGCCCGATTCAGATGCCCGAGTCGTTCGCTGATCATCGACGTGTTCCGCACTGGGAGACGGCGGCCGAACTCGGCATTCTCGACAGTGAGCGAGCCACCAAGATCGCGGCCTCGATGTTCACGATGCAGCGTGGAGCGGGGGCGTCTCTGGCCCGCGCTTTGTGTCAGTTGGCTCTCGATCGCAACGCCGACGTGTTCGAAGAGGTCCGTCCTCCCACCATGGTGAGTACTTCGACACTCACAGCAACTGGGCATCTGCCGAAGTTCGCCGACGACGCGTACGCGATCGAACGCGATGATCTCTGGATGATTCCCACGGCCGAGGTGCCGCTCACGTCGATGTACGCCGGTGAAGTGGTCGACGAGTCACAGCTCCCGCTTCGACTCATGGCCTACACATCGTGCTACCGACGTGAGGCCGGTTCGGCGGGCCGCGACACACGCGGCATGTTGCGCTCCCACGAATTCGACAAGGTCGAGATCTTGGCACTGGCCACCCCCGAGCAGTCACCGGCTCTGCTCACCGAACTCGTCGACCGGGCCGAAGGCACCATCGCCTCATTGGGTTTGCCCTATCGCATCATCGAGATCTGCACTGGTGACATGGGTCAGAGTCATCACCGCAGTTTCGACATCGAGGTGTATGCACCAGGGTGCGATGCGTGGCTCGAGGTGTCGTCGATCAGTTGGTTCGCCGATTATCAAGCCCGCCGGGCCGACATCAGGTTCCGTCGTGCCGGACAGAAGGGCACCGAGATCGCCCACACATTGAACGGTTCGGCCCTTGCTGTGCCGAGAGTGTGGGCGGCCATCGTCGAGAATTTCCGTGAACCGGACGGCAGTGTGATCATTCCCGACGTCCTGCGGCCGTACATGCGCGGCCTCGAGCGCATCACGGCCTGAGGCGATGTCGGAACGCTCGAACGATCGCCACGACGACCACGTTCGTGATCGACGAGTTCAGTACGAGACCGCTGGTCTCGACGTGGACGACCTCGATCCCTCACCGATCGTCATGTGGCACCGGTGGTACGCCGACGCTGTGGAGGCTGGCGTCGCCGAGCCGAATGCGATGGTGCTCGGAACCATCGGGGTCGATGGAGTTCCCGATGCACGTGTCGTGCTGGCACGCGGTGTCGACGACAGTGGCATTCTCTTCTACGGCAACTACGAAAGTGCCAAAGGTGTCGAGCTGTTCGAGCGGTCGGTGGCATCGTTGGTGTTTCCGTGGCTCGATCTCCATCGTCAGGTACGAGTTCGCGGAAGTGTCGAGGTGTTGAGCTCCACCGAGAGCGACGCGTATTTCGCCTCTCGTCCACGTGATAGCAAGATCGGCGCGTGGGCCTCTGAGCAGAGTCGACCGTTGATCGACCGGGCGGAATTGGACAAGAAGTTCGCCGAAGTCGAACTTCGTTTTCCAGACGACGTACCGCGCCCACCGCACTGGGGTGGTTGGCGTCTGTTACCCGAGGTGTTCGAATTCTGGCAAGGTCGACCGAGTCGTTTGCACGACCGCTTCCGCTACGCGCTCACTCCCACGAGCGACTGGTCGATCACCCGTCTCAACCCGTGATCCACGTCGAGGCCGCTGAGCTGAGTGCATCGACGAGTGACTGCGTATGCGGTGTCAGGCCAGGACCTTCCCAATCCCACCACAGTGGACTCGATCCGCGAACGCGGGGTGGCAGTTCGATCTGTACGCCGGCGCCTGGAGGAAGATTCACCGGATTGCGCGAGTGGAGACCGCGCAGTTCGTTCGGGATCTCATCGATGTCGGTGACGATCGAATAGGCCGGGAGGTGTTCGCGAAGGTGGGAGCCGATGTGCTCGGCGAATTCACGATGTCGACCTCCGACGAGAAGCGACGAAAAGAGCCCGCGCCGCCCGTATCCATGGATGGTGATCACGGACTGCACATGATCGATGAAGGATGAGAGTGCCGGAGAGTGGTCCGGTGACACGTCGATCGACGGGATGTGGTCCTCCATCCCGGGCGGCTGATGGACGCCGTAGTAACTGACCCCTGATCGATCGGCAGCCTCGCGCGCGATCACATCGGTCATCGCCTCGAGACCTCCACCGTGGTAGGCCATGAATCCGATTCGCCGTTCTCGCGGGTCGTCGTGGTTGCGCAGGACGCACACTTCGTCGACGTCGGGATGGGCGAGGAGATCGCGGAATCGTGACATGTCAATGGCTGTGTCGGCGACGGTGGACGACGGTGGTCGATACAGCGGCGATCACCACCGCACCGAACACGATGGCCAGGCTCGATCGATTGCCGTCGATCCAGTTGGCAAGGGATTCCTGCCAGCCGATCACGTTGCCGGTGATCTCATCGTCATACTTTTCGCGGATGTCGTTGAACCAATACCAGGCAAGGTAGAGACCAGACAGGATCATGACGATCGCCGAGCCCACTTCGACATAAGTCATTCCTCGACGGAGGACCTTCAGGAGCCCGCCCTGAGCGACGGCCAATGACACCGTGAGTGCCGTGACGAGTAGCGACATCGCGCCGCCGTACAACACGATGGCTACGAGGCCGGCCGCGAATCCGGATGTGTCGATGGTGCCGAGAACGGTGGCCGAGAACGGCCCGATCGTGCATCCGATCGAAGCCACGGCGTAGGCCACACCGAACAAGAACATCGAGAGAACGGTTCGGTCCTTGGTTCGTCCACCGACGTCGAGTTTCGGTGTGGTGAGAGGAAGGCGATACCCGAACAACATGGAGACGCCGAGAACGACGAGTGCCAGGCCGATGACGAGCGATACGTACTTGGCGTTCTGGTTGATCCAGTCGGTGAAGAGACGGCTGATCGATCCGACCACGAGGAAGACCGACATGAATCCGGCCGACAGCGACAGGCTGACGACGAGGGCGCGAGCGACGGCTCCTTCCCGTGCCCCCGACTCACCAGGGCGTCCTGACAGACCGAGGTAATACATGAGATACGTGGGGAGGAGAACGAATCCGCAGGGATTCACGGCAGCCAGCAAGCCGCTACCGAAGCTGAGCCACAGCCGATCGCTCGTGGTCGCCAACAGCACCACGTTCACAGGACGAGACCGTCCAGTGTTCGACTGAGCATCTCGGCGGTGACCTCACCAGAGATCTGTTCGACGACCACTCCGTCGGCGTCGATGAAGAGTGTCGTGGGGAAAGCGGCGATGCCGTTGGCCACCATCAGTTGGCTGTCGGGGTCGCTGAGAAGGAGATAGGTGACGCCGATGTCGGATGCGAAGTCGTTCATACGCTTTTCGGAGTCGACCGGATTCACACCGACGAATGACACAGAGTCCCCGTAACGAAGATGAGCTTCTTCGATGGCGGGCATCTCCCGCTTGCACGGGGGACAGGCCGAGAACCAGAAATTGACGACCATGGGACGACCCAAGAAATCAGCGATGTTTACGTCGGACCCGTCGGATCCTCGAACGACCGCGGTTTCGAAACGTGTGCCCTCGACGAGCTCGTTGACCGCAATACCAGGCTCTTGATATTCACCAGGTTCGTCGAGGAGAACCGACTCGACACCGTCGGACGACGAGCCGCAGGCAGTGGATACGAATGTCACCAGCAGACAGACGGCGACGATTCGGAGCACTTTCGACACGATTCCAGGCTAACGACTACTCGGAGTCCCTCGCCGGTGGTCGTGGGGAGCCGCAGCCGTGATCGCCGTCTCGCGGGGGGATTCGAGACGGCGATCACGACCGGGATCCCAAGCAGTTGCGGATTCGTCGAGCGTCATCCGCAACCGTGGTGAACGGTTGGCCTGTGAACGATTGTGAGTGTGGGCGATCAGGCCACGCGAATGGCGACTTCGTATTCACCCTTGTCGGCCAGATCGGTGACCGGTCGAATCGTTCGATCCTCGTCGATCACGAGAGTGGGCCTCGGGAGCACGGCCGGACGTCCGCGGGGCTTCTTGTCGCGGACGATGCGACCATTCTCGAGGAGTTCACCTCCCCAGACGCCCCACGGTTCGACGCGTTCGAGTGCTCCGGTGAGACAGGGTCCACGTAAGGAACAACGCGCGCAGATCGCTTTGGCACGGGCGATGTCGACGATGTCGTCGCTGAAGAAGAGTGGGGTGAGGGTTCCGTGACCGTCACCGCAACGAGCGACGGGCTTGGCGATCGGGCCGGCTTCTAGGAAGTCGGACGATGCGATCGTGGGCTGTGTGGTGATGTCGGTGATGGTCATGGTGTTCTCCTCGATGTGTGTGATGATGAGTGGGTCTGATTCGGGACAACGAAAAAGGCCGCCGGGTTTCTGATCCCAGCGGCCTCGGTGGCTGTCTCGACGTGTCGTGTGACTTACGTGAGTTGCTCTCCGAGCCGCTGGGGCGGGCGCTTGGTCGCCGTGAAGGCGGGCTTCACGAAGGCCACGGCCGCATCAGCGTTGGCATACATGGCATGCGACGCTGCGGAGCCGTTCTGCCACATCGAACCGAGACGCGACGACGCGCCGGCCGAGCCGGTGATCGAGTCGAAGGAGCGCACGGAGATGGACATAACGGTCTCGAAGGAAACCACGTTAACGACGAGTCCGCAAACGAATTATGAGAAAAGTGCCTCTGAACAGGTATTTCAGGTCTCGTCGAGAGCACGCTGGTAGCACTCCTGGCCCCCATCCACTGCATAGCCGAGCTTCTCGAAGCGGACTCGCAGCCGGGATTCGGCGATGAGCGCGTCCCCCTGGTCGAACAGGACGTTCGTGTCGGCCAAGTCGAGACGAGGTCGTAGGAAGTTCTTGCGAACCTTGGGGCTTCCGAGGCGACTGTCGGGGTCGAGGTGTTCGGCCAGGCGCTCCTCGAACGACTTCGAGGTCTGGCCGACGTAGAGCCAGCCGTGATGGTCGGGCTTCTTCGAGCCGTCGAGTTCGATCACATACGTGCGGTAGACGGTCGAGCAGCCGTTCACGGCGTGCCCGGCGCGGGTGAGTCGCCGAATGACGATGTGCTGATGATCCTTGGCCAGAAGGCGGTCGTCGAAGCATCGATCGTCCATGAGGTCGTAGCGAATCACACCCCAGCGGTCGGGATTCTTGTTGCGTCTGCGATCCCAGACCACATCGAGCTGAGGGCCGGGTTCGGCGATCGTGAGTCCGACATCGAGCGATGGAAGGTCGGGACGCCGTCGTGGTGAATCGTCGATTCGCTCGACGACGTCGATGCGGTAGACGGGTGGAGTCGTGGGCTTCTTCTCGTGTGTGCGTGTAGGCATGCGCATATTTTCCCGTGCTCCCATCGTCATCTCGAGTGGCTCTCGCCCCGCGATGACCAACGAACGTCAGGCGATTCGCTGTGCGAGCTCGCTGAACAGTGGAATACCGATCATGAGATTGAAAGGGAAGGTGACACCGATCGCCGCGCCGAGACTCACACCGAGGTCGGCCTCCGGAAGAGCTACGCGCACTGCCGCTGGAGCGGCGATGTAGCTCGCGCTTGCCGACATGATTGCCAGTACTGCGGCACCACCGGTCGACAGGCCTGCCACAGTTCCGGCGATCGTCCCGAGAACTCCGAACAAAACCGGCAGAGCAATAGCGAGCACTACCAGTCGGGTCCCGGCCCGCCGGATGTAGGTGAATCGCTGTCCGGCCAGAGTTCCGAGATCGAGAAGAAAGAGGCACAGGAAGCCTGGGAACAATGTGATGAAGAAGGGTTCGACTGCGGTGACTGCGTCACGAGATCCGATTCCGCCGATCAACAGCCCGCCGCCGAGCAGAAGAATGCTCTTTCCGGTCAGCACTTCGTGCAGGGCGGTCCTCACGGTCGAGCCGAGATGGCGACTGGCGATCACGAGTGCGACGACGATTCCTGGAATCTCGAGAATGGCCACGAGAGCGGGAAGAAAGCCTTCGTCCAGAATTCCCGAGTTCTTGTTGAAAGCCTCGGCTGCGGTGAACGTCACGGCCGACACCGAGCCGTAGTGGGCAGCGAGTGAGGCCGCATTCGTGGTGTTGAGGCGACCGATTCGTCGTGCGGCTACGAAAGTCACGATCGGGGTGATCACACCGAGGGCCAGTGTGACGAGGATCGGTGCCCAGATGTCGGTGAACTCGGCTTCGCGGAGCCGGGTTCCTCCCTTGATGCCAATCGCCAGCAGCAGGTAGATGGAGATCAGCGAGGAGACCTGCTCGGGAAGTCGTAAATCGCCGCGTACGGCAACGGCCAGAACTCCGAGGACGAAGGCGAGGACCGCTGGGGAGGTGAGATTGTCGATGACCAACTCGGAAAGAGGCACGACGAGAAACTAGCGATATTTATTACATGAAATCAATTTCTATTAATACTGGCCGACTCGTTTAGAGGACGCCTTTCAGTAGGTCGCCGACCGATTTGTGGGCCTCTAGCGGATGTCGAAGACGGGCTCGACGTTCGACCTTGTAGGAGTTCCGCCGACCGGTCTTGAACACGGTGATGATCCCTGCTTGTTCGAGGTCGGCGAGGATGCCGTTCACTCGGCGTTCGGTGATGCCCACCTCGGCTGCAATGTCGCGTAAGCGCGAATTTGGGTCGGCGGCCAAGCACACCAGGACGTGAGCATGGTTGCTCAGAAATGTCCAGTTGCGTGGGCTGTCAGCCATGGCGGCACGATATCCCGGCATTATCTTTCAGACCCGGATGTCGCGACCCCGGAAAGCCCCATCACTGGAGGCGAATCCGACGGCTGACAGCGTCATCAAAAGCGCGACGTAGCCGATCGAGACCCCAGAGGTGAGGGGGCGGGCCCCGAGCATCCACTGCAGAGGGTTGTAGGGATTGATCGATGCGAAGAAGTCGACGAGTGGGGCCAGCGAATAGAAGACGAATCCGGTGATCAGAACAACCATGGCGACGCCAAGACCCACACTGCGACGTCCCGTCGAGGTTCCGACCGTGCCGGCCAGAGCGAAACTGGTGAGTCCGGTGAGAAACAGCATGAGACCTACGTTGCCAAAGTGATCGATGGAGATCCTCATGTCGAGGAGAAGGTTGCCGATCCAGAGCGCACTAGTGAAGACGAGCGTCGTCATCACGAGAACCACGATGCCGGTGGTCCATCGACTGGCCAAATATTCACGTCGGGTGATGGGGAGTGTCCAGGTGATGTCGGCGGTTCCACCCTCTTCTTCTTCGGCCGTGACGCGCGCACCCCATGTGGCACCCAAGGTCATGAAGATGAAGGGAACGACGAAGGACAGAAGTTCTGTGGAGAGGTATCCCGTGGGCGAGGTGTAGTCCTCGAGGCGCAGGATCTCTCGGAGAGCTTCTGGAAAGGACTCGACGGCACCTTCCCAATCGGTCGAGGTGTCGCGCACGGTGGGATACACCGCCATCTGAACCGTGACGAGAGCAAGAAGTCCGACTTGGCAGGCCACAAGACTTCGCCATCTGTCTCGGAGTGACCGTCTGACGATCGCGTCAAGAATCATGGTTCGACCTCGTGAGAGCGATGAAGACGTCGGAGAGAGTGGGCTCGTGCGACACGACTTTCACTACGCCGTCACCAACAGCCTGGCGGAGAACTTCAGTGTGAGGAACTGTTGCCCGCACGATCACGTCGAGGCCCTCGACGCTCACGCTGGTGACTCCGGCGCAAGTCTGATAGCGGACTGCATCGACCGAGTTCTCGAAGCTTAGGCGTATCTCAGTGGCAATTCGCTCTCGCAGTCGATCGACCGTGTCGACAGCGAGCACCCGTCCCTCGTCGAGAATCACGACACGATCAGCGACTGCTTCGACCTCATGAAGAACATGAGTCGAGAGCACGACTGCCGTGCCCTCTTGTCGACGTTCGTCGAGGAGTTGCGCGAACTCTTCTTGGGCGATCGGATCGAGGCCCGACGTGGGTTCGTCGAGTACGACGATGCTCGGGCGGTGCATGAGCGCCTGTACGACCCCCACCTTTTGTCGATTGCCTTTCGACAGACCGGAGATACGAGCGGTGAGATCGAGTCGAAGGCGCTGCGCCAGACGGTCGATCTCGTCGTCGCAGCTCAGCCGGCGAAGGCGCGTGAGAAATTCCAAGTATCTCCTCACCGTCATGTTGGGGGGTAGCTCGAGTTCACCAGGTAGGTATCCCGTGGAGGCGCGCCAGATCCGCGGGTCGGAGGTCACGGGAACACCACCGACGGACACTCGTCCGTGTGTGGGTTGGAGGAGACCCATGATCGTTCTCAACACCGTGGTCTTCCCCGAACCGTTGGGGCCGAGAAAGCCGAGGATTTCGCCGTACGCGACGGTGAGAGTCACGTCCTCCACGCCTCGATGGCGTCCGTAGTTCTTGGTCAGGCCATCGACGACGATCGCTTCGTTCGTGTCCGTCACCACGTTCTCAAATTATGGACGAGTTCACAGCTCGCCGAGGGACGTCGGTCCTCAATCGCGTCGAAGGTGTGCCGTCATTTGTGGGAACGGGATCTCGATGCCTGCGGCATCGAACGCATACTTGATTCGTCGACGAAGTTCACGCGAGACGTCCCACTGTGCAGCGGGTTCGGTCACCACCCACATCCGAAGCACGACCGATGAATCTCCGAGTTCCTGCACCCCCAGGAGTTCAGGCTTCTCGAGAAGCTTGGTGTTCCACGTTTCTTCGTTCGACATACCCTCGGCGACACCTTTCATGATGGCCAACGACGTGTCGATGTCGGAGCCGTATCCGATGCCGACATCGATCACCGATCGCGACCATCCTTGACTCATGTTGCCGACTCGGCGGATTTCACCATTGGGAACGTGCCAGACGGTGCCATCGATCGAACGGAGGCGGGTCGTTCGCAGTGACAGTGATTCAACGACCCCTGATGCCTCACCGACGTCGATCACGTCGCCGATTCCGAATTGGTCTTCGACCAACATGAGGATGCCACTCAAGAAGTCTTTGACGATGCTCTGAGCTCCGAAGCCGAGGGCGATACCGGCGATACCGGCTCCGGCCACGAGTGGCCCGAGGTTGATTCCGAGGGTTCCGAGAATCATGAAGATGGCGATGAGCCACACCACGACTTTGATGAGATTGTTCGTGATGTCGGAGAGAGCATCGACTCGCTTGAGGTTGCGGTTGGCCGTCAGCTCTCGAGGCGGTGCCTCGCCGTCGGCCAGACCGAGCTTTTCGAGTACCAATCGGGAACCGACCAGCGGGCTGTCACCACGTTCGACGAGTTTCTGGAACGCAGCGCGGGTGGTACGGCGCAGGACGATCACCGCCACCTCGGCCATGATGACGACCACCAGGATTCGTAGAGCAGGAACGGCGATGTCCCCGAGCCAGGACACGACTTCGTCTCGGGTGAGTGCAATCATGCTTCGAAACTAGGACTGGGTGGTCCGACATCTCGTGTATTCCGAGAAACTGTCGCGAAACGGTTGCGAAACGACGGCCTGACTACGCTCATCGCATGTCGGACGACGTCGATCTCGCAGTGGTGGGAACGGGTTATCACACGCCACGGGTGGACCGACTCGACGTTCTCTCCGACCAGGTGATTGCCGTGAATACGGCAGGTGTGATCGTCGACGTCGTTCCGGACAACGGGCGCAGGGCCAGAGAGATCTTGGCGACGGCCCGGCACGTCGCGCGCCTTGCTGGCTCAGAGCGACTCCTACCTGGGTTGATCGATACGCACATCCACGCGCCGCAATGGCCGCAACTTGGAACCGGCCTCGACCTCCCGCTGGAGGAATGGCTGTTCGCTTACACCTTTCCGCTGGAGGCTCGCTACGCCGACGAGGCGTTCGCCGATCGAGTGTGGCGCCACATGGTGCCGGCTCTGTTGGCCCATGGAACCACGACGGCGGTGTACTTCTCGAGCATTCACGAATCTTCGACTCGACGACTGGCCGAAGTGTGCGGTGAACTCGGCCAGAGAGCCTTCGTCGGCCGCGTGGCCATGGATCACCCGCAAGGAACTCCCGAGTGGTACCGAGACGTCACGGCGACTACCGGTATCGATGCATCGGCGCGATCGATCGATGACGTTCTACGTTTCGGGGCCGATCCAACGCGTGTTCGTCCGATCGTGACGCCGCGTTTCGTTCCGGCGTGCACCGATGAGTTGTTGCGCGGACTCGGCGATCTCGCGGCCAGCACCGGACAAATCGTCCAGACGCACTGCTCGGAGTCCGACTGGGCTCACGGTTACGTACTCGAACGATTCGGTCGTACCGACTCCGAAGTGTTGGAAGGTTTCGGACTTCTACGCGAGTCGACCGTTCTCGCGCATGCTGATCATCTGACCGACGACGACATGGATCGCGTGCGTGCGCGCGCTGCGGGTGTCGCCCACTGTCCGCTGTCGAACTCGTATTTCGCCAATGCTGTGTTTCCCCTTCGACGGGCCCTCGACAGGGGGGTACGCGTCGGTCTCGGGTCAGATGTGGCCGGAGGTCCGACGGTCGGACTTCTTCCCCAGTGTTCGCACGCAGTGACCGTGTCGCGGATGCTGGAAGATGGGGTCGACCCGCGTCGTGCAGCCGGTGAGCGCGGTGTGCCTGAGTCACGGATCGACACAGTCACGGCGTTTCATGTGGCGACTGCGGGCGGGGCTGAACTACTCGGCATCCCGGTGGGATCATTCGAAGTCGGGCGGAAATTCGATGCCTTCAGCGTCGACCTTGAGACTCCTGGTTCAGTACTTCGTCAGTGGGACGAGGTCGACGACGAAGCGCGTCTCTTCGAGAAGATCGTGCGAGTTGCCGCATCGAGTGACATCACCAACGTATGGGTCGATGGTCGGCGGGTCGCCGGACGCGAAGTTCGTTGAGCCCCTCTCTTTAGGTTCGCGATCCGCAGGCACCCCCGCACAAGCCACTATGTTGGGCGAGCCGTGGACTCGAACGCCCGTCTCCTTCGCATTCGACTGGTCGTTCTGTGCTTCCTCATGCTCTTCGTCGAGCTGGCTCTCATTCGCTGGCTCGGCGGCAACGTCCTCTACCTGGCCTATTTCTCGAACATCGTTCTGCTCGGCAGTTTTCTGGGCATCGGGCTCGGGTTTCTCTGGGCCAAGCGCTCCGAGGTTCAGATCTACAAGTTCGCTCCGCTGGCCCTGGCCGCCCTCGTCGTGTTCGTGCACAACGTGCCGGTCACCGTGGTGTCGACCGGCGGCGATCTCATCTTCTTCGGCGCCGAACTGAAACCGTCGGGACCACCCCGAGAACTTGCGCTCCCGGCCGTGTTTTTGGCCGTTGCGTTCATCCTCGCCTGCATCGGCAACGGAATCGCCCATACCTTTCGGCAGCTGAAGAATCTCGATGCCTATCAGTTCGACCTGATCGGATCACTCATCGGCATCGTCGGATTCGCCGTGCTGTCTTTCGTGGGTGCGCCACCGATCGTCTGGGGAATCATCGTCACCGTCGTGTTCGTGTGGACGCTGTGGCCGCGACAGATCGCCGATGGCGCGTTGTTGGCGATTCCGCTCCTCATCCTGCTGGCCACGTGGGGGATCGAATCTCGAGAAGAAAATGTTCTCTGGACGCCGTATTACAAGGCCAACTATCTGCTTGGTGACAGCGGCGCCGGCGTACTGGTGAACGGAGTCCCGCACTGGTTCCAGACGTCCGACGAAGACTGGCCGCTCTATCAGACTCTCTACGAACGACGGGCGTCGTCTGATCCCGTGGAAGATCTCCTCGTGATCGGGTCGGGTAGTGGCAACGACGTCGCGGTGGCTCTGGCCAATGGGGCGCAGCACGTCGATGCGGTCGAGATCGATCACCGACTCCTCGATTTGGCGAAGAAGTACCACCCAAACGATCCCTATGGGAATCCTCGTGTCGATACTCATGTCGACGACGGCCGTGCGTACCTCGAACGAGCCGACAAATCGTGGGATCAGATCGTGCTTGCGCTTCCCGACTCGCTGACGCTCGTTCAGGGCGCGTCGTCGATTCGACTCGAGAGCTACCTGTTCACGGTCGAAGCTGCCGAGGCCTACCGCGAGCATCTGACTGACGACGGTGTGTTCGCCATGTACAACCTCTACCGCGAGTCCTGGCTTGTCGATCGGTACGCGCAGACGCTCACCGATGCTTTCGGTCACGAACCGTGTATGACGAAGCTCGAAGGCACGGTGGCGGTTCTCGTAGTGGGCGTCGATCCATCAGCGGTCAATTGTCCTCCCGGTGAGCAATGGGTGGCATCAGTCGACGCTCCAGAACCGGTCTCCGACAATCGTCCCTTCCCGTACCTCAAGACGCCGTCGATCCCGACCTTTTACATCGTGGCCCTCGGACTGATCCTGCTCGCCTCGGTGGTACTGGTACGTCTCGTCGGTGGGCCGATGGGAGCGATGCGCAGCTACGCCGATCTCTTCTTCATGGGTGTGGCGTTCATGTTGCTCGAAACCAAGAACATCGTGCAGTTCGCGCTGTTGTTCGGCACCACCTGGTTCGTGAACGCCCTCGTGTTCTCGGGTGTGATCGCGTCGGTGCTTCTGGCGGTAGTGGTGTCGAAGCGCGTGCGCGTGAAGAATCTGAATTTGATGTACGGGCTGTTGGCCATCTCGATCGTCATCGGCTGGCTGATTCCGCAGAACTCGTTGCTGCCGCTCGGCTTCTGGCCTCGTCTGCTCGCGGCCTGTGCTATTGCTTTCGCGCCGATCTTCATCGCCAACGTGATCTTCTCGCAGCGCTTCCGCGATGCGGGAGATTCGATGACTGGTTTTGCCGCCAACCTGATCGGTGCGATGGTGGGAGGTGTGCTCGAGTACACCGCACTCGTCCTCGGGTACCGAAATCTTCTGATCGTGGCTCTGTTGTTGTACACCGCAGCGTTCCTGAGTGGCCGTCGTACGTTGGCAGCCTCGACATGAAGTTCACATCCGTGTTTCTGGTCGGTGCTTTCGTCGCCGTGAGCGCCTGTGGTTCGTCGGACGATTCGACACCGATCACCACCGAGATGGTCACGACGACTGCACCGACCACGACGACAGTCGCGGCGACGACGACAACACCAGTCTCCGAGACCTCGGCCCGCGGCGAGATTCCAGATCCGGTGGCGTCGACCGTCGACGACCTTCTCGGTCTGGCTCGACCGATCGTGCTGGCTCACGCGAGCGGTGAGGAAGAGCATCCGCACAGTTCGATGTACGGCTTCATCAGCGCGGCGATCGCCGGTGTCGACGCGCTCGATCTCGACGTGAGGCTCACCGCTGACGGTGTTCTCGTGGTACATCACGACGACGACACTGGCCGGACCGCCGACCGTGACCTCGTCGTGCACGAAGCGACCTTCGACGAGGTGCGTTCACTCGACAACTCCTACTGGTTCACCGATACCTGTACGTGCACCGATCAGCCAGACGATGCCTACGTGTGGCGTGGCGTGCGTACTGGCGATCAACCGGCCCCCGATGGCTTCACCACCGACGATTTTGCGATTACCTCTTTCGAGGAAGTGCTGCAGACCTTCCCGGGCTGGATTCTGAACATCGAGATCAAGCGTCGGGCACCCGAGGCCTTCGAAGCAGCCGACGAACTGGCGCGACTCCTCACCGAGTACGACGCCCTCGACCGAGCAATCGTCACCTCGTTCGACGACCGCGTGGTCGAGTACTTCCACGAGATCGCACCGACCGTTGCCATGACACCCGGTCTCGACATGACGACCGCCTTCGCACTCGGTGGCGTGGTGCCTCCCGAGTGGGCTCACATCTTGCAAGTACCACCGGTGTACGAAGGGATCGAGGTCTTCACGCCGGCGTACGTGGAAGCGGCGAAGGCGGCCGGGTTGGTTACGTGGGTGTGGCCGAACGGTGGTGAGAGTTACGAGCTGTACGCGGAGTTGCTAGCCCTCGGTGCCGATGGCTTGAATGCCGCCAAACCGACCGAGGCGATCAGGGCGCTCGACGATTCACTCGCCAAAAGCTGACGCGTTCACGAGATATTGGCGCGCCCGGAGGGACTCGAACCCCCAACCGTCTGATCCGAAGTCAGATGCTCTATCCATTGCGCTACGGACGCCGCATCGGTCAGGTTAGCGACCCGTCAGGAGTCGAGCTGTGGTCCGACCATGTCGCGAAGGAGCTTCTTGTCGATTTTCCAGTCGACTGGAACCCGCACGGTCTTCTTGTTCACTTCGTATCCCTCGAGTCGATGGCTCAGGCTCTTGAGTACCGATGTGTCCCACGGGGCCAACAAGATGTGGTTCGTGGCGGCCATGGCCCCGAACACGTATCGCTTTCCGACTTTCAACATCGGCTGGTTCCAGGCGATCACCAACTCGAGGTCGGGGAAGTCCTTGTGCAGTGACGCAAAGACGGCTCGCATCGTGCGAGCCTTCACGGCGTCGAGACTGGCGAAATAGGCCTCAGGATCGGCGAAGCGGCGGGTGGTGGTGGAGCCACGCGAGTACATCACGAGGGCGTTGGCGTGCGCACGGGTGAACCCGTGCTGCTCCATGAGTAACCCCATCTGCTCGTCGTACTTGCGGCCAGCGAGCGTCTTCATGAGGCGGTGCCAGTGCGACATGGGCTTCCCGTATTTCTTCTCGATCGTCGGGAAATGGGACTCTCGGCTCGGGTCACGTTCGGGCATCGGGCGAGCCTAGAGGCACGCGGATGTCTCGCAGAGCGGTCGTCTCGGTGTGTACGTTTCCGTCATGGAGCCCGAGCGAAGGAACTGCAGATGACCAGCCCCGACCAACTGTGGCTTGGATCGTGGAAACTCATCGAACAGCGAGGATTCCACGAGTGGCTGACCCATCGAGGAGCAACTCCCGACGACGCGACTACCAATATTGATGCTCTCGTGAATCACACTGTCCTGCAGATCGAGAGCGATGGCGCGAGTGTCACCTTCGTGTGGTCGACCAAGGTTCGCGGAAAATTTCGCCGTACGCGAACAGAAGTGCGTTATTCGCTCGACGGAGTCACACCGACGGTTGTCGACGGCCCGAGCGGCCCGGTGTCGTTCACTGCTCA
>RFSV01000043.1 GCA_009923785.1 Acidimicrobiia bacterium
CGTCGACAGGTCGGCGCCGTCGTCCGCGACGAGAAGTGCCAGGTCGGCACGGTCGTCGGACGCGACGTAGGTCATCGAGTCGATCGAGTCGGCGTGAGTGACGACATCGACGGTGCGCGAATCACGCACGTTGTGGGCGGCTGTCAGGTAGATGTCGTCGGCAAGTCGAATTGCCGTTCCACGCACGACGCGACTCGTGCACGACGTGTCGAAACCGCGAGCAGCCGGAACGGAGTCCGGATCGTCACCGCAACCGACGAGCGCGCTGGTCATCAGCGAGCACCCGAACACGAGGCGGGCCGTGAGACGACGAGAAGACGGCATCAGCGCGCCCACGGTAGGAATCGGACCTACGACCTTCTGCTCCGGAGGCAGACGCTCTATCCACTGAGCTACGTGGGCAACGGCGTCAGGCTAGCGGTCGGATTTCGTGGTGAGTTCCGTTGATTAGGGTCGAGGCATGGCACGAAGAGCAGTACTTGTCGTCGCCCTGCTGGCCCTCGCGTCGTGTGGGGGCTCCGAGAACGGGACGAGCGCCGATGCAACGGCGTCGTCGGCGGTCGCGGCAACAGCGCCCGAGACGTCGGCGGTGGTCGCGACAACTGCTCCCGTCGCGACCGCAGTGCCCGACACGACCGCAACGCCTGACACGACTGCGGCTCCGACGACGGCTGCACCGACGACGACATCGGCCCCCACCACCACGGCCGCGCCCACGATCGTGCACTCGTTGTCCGGTTTCGACTACCACGACATGCCGGCCTTGGGGAATCCGAACATTCGGGGGACGGGATGTGGGAGCGGTCAGGACGGCGATCCGACTCTTGGCGATCAGCTTCCTGATGGCATCTGGTACGGAACTCTGGGGCCGATCTACGAGGATTACGAATCGGCCGAGGGTGCCGACTACGGATACGCACGCATTTACGAATCGGGTGTGGAGATCGACTTGTGGTGTGTGTACACCGGAGAACTCGGAGCCCAACTCTTCTCTGAATGCGAGACGGTCTCTCGCGACTGTGACTACGAGTCGCGTCCCGACTGGTACCCCGAGGACAACACGAACCGTCTCCGATCGGTGCCCTTCGCCGACGATTGGGAGTTCATCAATCAGGATTCGTGGCGTCAATACGACGGGGTGGAATGCGCCGAACAGCCCTGGGACGCGCCTCTCGCCGGATCTCGTCGGTGGCCGGTCTGGATCGCCGTGAACGGGGGCTCGCTCACCGGGTTGCTCGCCACGTGCTACCTGTACGCGCCGTTGAACTGACGAGCCCTGACCAGGCAAAGAAGCGGGGGAAACGCACCGACTCCGGCCACAATGGACGTCCATGGCCGACCCCCTCGTCACCCTTGCGGCTCGTCTGCAGCCGGCGTTCGACGCCGTGGCTGGTCGAACAGGTGTCGATCCGGTGGTTCGCCCGTCCGATCGAGCTGACGCCCAGGCCAACGGCTCTTTGGCCTTGGCCAAAGAGTTGGGTCGCCCACCGCGTGAAGTTGCCGAGGCTGTTCTCGCCGAAGCCCTGAAGATCGCGAATTTGCGGGCCACACTCGAGGTGGCTGGTCCCGGGTTCTTGAACATCGTCGTGCACGACGACTTCCTGGCCGACGAGATCGCTGCAGTGTCGTCCGATGAACGCCTCGGTGTGCGATCGGCGACACCGACTCGACGTGTCGTGGTCGACTATTCGGCTCCCAACGTGGCCAAAGAGATGCACGTCGGCCACTTGCGCACCACGGTCATCGGCGACTCGTTGGTGCGCATACTCGAGTTCGTCGGCCACGACGTAATTCGCGAAAACCACATCGGCGACTGGGGTACACCGTTCGGCATGCTGATCGAGCATCTGCTCGATCTGGGCGAGACCGAGGCAGCTGAACACCTGTCACTCGGCGACCTCGACGGTTTCTACAAACAGGCACGTGCCAAGTTCGATGCCGACGACACCTTCAAGGAGCGCTCGCGCGCCCGAGTCGTGATGTTGCAGGGCGGCGATGCCGAGACTCTTCGTCTCTGGAAGCTCTTGGTCGGTCTCTCCACCAAGCACTTCAACGCCGTGTACGAACGACTTGGTGTGTTGCTCGTCGACGACGATCTCATGGGAGAGAGTGCCTACAACGAACTTCTCCCGCAGGTGATCACCCGACTCGACGCACTCGGACTCTTGCAACAGTCCGACGGCGCCGACGTGGTGTTTCCGCCTGGCTACACGAACCGCGACGGCGACCCACTTCCGCTCATCGTGCAGAAGGGAACCGGTGGCTTCAACTACGCCACGAGCGATCTGGCGTGTGTGATCGACCGGATCGAACGTCTGAACGCCGACCTACTTCTGTATGTCGTCGGCGCACCACAGGCTCAACATCTCTCGATGGTGTTCGACGTGGCGCGGATGGCTGGTTGGCTCGCCGAACCGGCCCAGGCCGTGCACGTTGCGTTCGGAAGTGTGCTCGGATCCGACCGCAAGATGTTGAAGAGCCGTAGTGGTGAACCCTTGAAGTTCATCGATCTGCTCGATGAAGCACTCGTGCGCGCCGAGGCGTCGGTCGCCGAAAAGAACCCCGATCTCGGTGTGGAAGATCGACTGACGATCGCTCGCCAGGTCGGTATCGGTGCGGTGAAGTACGCCGATCTCTCGACTGATCGCGTGCGCGACTACGTGTTCGACTGGGATCGCATGCTGTCGTTCGATGGCAACACGGCGCCGTATTTGCAGTATGCGCACGCGCGAATCTGCTCAATTTTCCGTCGAGCCGAGATCGATCGCACATCGTTGCGAAATCGCGAACCTTCGATCGTCGAACCTCAAGAACGTGCGCTCGCCCTGGCAGTCCTCGGTTTCGACTCGGCCGTCGCCGACACGCTTGAGAAGTACAGCCCGCATCGTCTGTGTACGTACTTGTACGATCTGGCCACATCGTTCACGTCGTTCTACGAACATTGCCCGGTGCTGAAGGCCGACGAAGCCACACGCTTGTCGCGCCTCGTGATGTGCGACGTGACTGCTCGTGTGATGGCGACCGGTCTCGGCCTGCTCGGTATCGACGCGCCGGAGCAGATGTGAGGACGAACTCGTGACCACCCCTGCTGTTCCGATGCGCCTGTTGCCTGACGGTGCCGCCGTCGAGACCGACGGCTCTTTGTCGATCGCGTCGTGCCGCGTCACCGATCTTGCCGAGGAGTTCGGCACGCCACTCTTCGTGTACGACGAAAACCACATTCGGTCCCGTTGTCGTGAGGCCGTGAACGCCTTCGGACCCGATCAGGTGATCTATGCGTCGAAGGCATTCCTGTGCACTGCCATGGCCAAGTTGGTGTACGACGAAGGTTTGCTGCTCGACGTCGCCACCGGTGGTGAGTTGTACGTCGCTCGTCACGCGGGTGTTCCGGGTGATTGTCTGGTGTTCCACGGCAACAACAAGAGTCTCGACGAACTGGAAATGGCGCTCACCGCCGAAGGTGGCTCACGACCGGGCGTTCGCCATGTGGTGATCGACAGTTTCGACGAGATCGATCGCCTCACCGAGTTGAGAAAGCGCGGACTTCCGGTTCCGCGTGTGCAGATCCGCGTGACACCCGGTGTGCAGGCACACACGCACGAGTACATCGCCACCGGTCAGGACGATTCCAAGTTCGGTTTCAATCTCGGCAACGGAGACGCCGCTCGCGCCGTCGAGCGTGTGAACGAGACCGGCTGCGGAGAATTGGTGGGCTTCCACTGTCACATCGGGTCCAACGTGTTCGCTGTCGACAGCTTCGCTAAGGCCGCCGAGGTGATGGCCCGCTTCGCCCAGCCCTACGAGCTTCCCGAACTCACGTTGGGTGGTGGCCTCGGCGTGGCCTACACACTCGATGAGGAAGCACCGAACATCGCGTCGTGGGGCAATGTGCTTCTCGACGCCTGTGCGTCCCTCGGACTGTCGTCGAAGATCATGGTCGAGCCGGGCCGATCGATCGTCGCGTCGTCGGCGATCACCGTGTACCGCGTGGGAACGGTGAAGGACATCCCCGACATTCGTCGCTTCGTCGCCGTCGACGGCGGTATGAGCGACAACCCGCGTCCTGTTCTCTACAGCAGTGGCTACGAAGCGTTTCGAGTGACTGACGTGGCCGCCGAGCGGCCCGACCACGCCCGTCTGGTGGGTAAGCACTGCGAGAGTGGCGACGTCCTCATCTTCGATGCGGCCCTGCCGGCTGGCGTGAAGGTGGGCGACTTGGTCGCCACCCCGGTCACCGGTGCGTACGGTCATTCGATGGCGAGCAACTACAACAAGGTGCCGCGACCGGCGGTGGTGTTCGTGGCCGACGGACGGGCTCGACTCGTGGTGCGTCGCGAAACAATGGACGACCTGGTCCGCCTCGATCTGCCGTAGCCTGCCAGGCGTGACTGCGCAGTCTGATCAGAAGCGACTCGTCCGCATCGGCGTTCTCGGATGCGGCAACGTCGGTGCCGCCCTCGTGAAACTCGTCGATCGTCAAGCCGACGACATCGAGGCCCGAACCGGCGTTCGTCTGCGCGTCGACAAAGTGGCCGTTCGCAACATGTCACGCGAGCGCGATGTCGATCTGGCCGAGGGAGTACTCACTCGAGATGCCCACGCCGTGGTGTCCGACCCCGACATCGATCTGGTGGTCGAAGTCATCGGCGGCATCGAGCCGGCTCGCGAACTCATCACCACGGCTCTCAGTTCTGGCAAGCCGGTCATCACGGCCAACAAGGAGTTGCTCGCCAACGTTGGCACCGAACTCTTCGCCAAGGCCGACGAGTGTGGTGTCGACCTTCTCTTCGAAGCGGCGGTGGCTGGCGGTATTCCGGTCATCCGCGTGTTACGCGAGAGCCTGCGTGGTGAACCCATCAGTCGTGTGATGGGAATCATCAACGGCACGACGAACTTCATCCTCACCAAGATGACCGAGGATGGCGCCGATTATGGCGCCGCCCTCTCGGAAGCGCAGCGACTCGGTTATGCCGAGCGCGATCCAACCGCCGATGTCGAAGGATTCGATGCCGGCGCCAAGGCGGCGATCATCGCGTCGATCGCTTTTGGCACCAAAGTCGTCGCCGGCGACGTGTATCACGAAGGAATCAGCCGCATCACGGCCGCCGACATCGCCGTGGCCCGTCGACTCGGGTACGTGGTCAAGTTGCTCGGTATCGCCGAGCGCGATGCGAGTACCGGAAGCGTCGCCGTGCGCGTGCATCCGGCCATGGTTCCGCTCGATCATCCGCTGGCCAGCGTGCGCGACAGCTTCAACGCCGTGTTCATCGAGGGCGGGGCGGTCGGTTCGCTCATGTTCTACGGCCGCGGCGCCGGTGGTTTCCCGACGGCCAGTGCCGTCCTCGGCGACGTGATCGACGCCGCCGTCAACCTGTCGAAGGGTTCGCACGGCACGATCGGCTCGTTCGGCAAGGCCAAGATGCTGCCCATCGACGAGACCAGTTCGGAATATCTGCTGTCGCTCGAAGTGGCCGACAAGCCGGGCGTACTCCATGCCGTCACCGGCACCTTTGCTCGTCACGGTGTGAGCATTCGCGCCGCCGAACAAGAAGGCATCGGCAACGAGGCACGGCTCGTGTTCATCACACACCTCGCCAAGGAGTCCGATGTTCAGTCCACGGTGCGCGAGCTACGAGACCTCGACGTGGTGCAGCAGGTCGGGACCATTCTGCGTGTGATCGGATCCTGATCGCATGAAGTACGTGTCCACGCGGGGGAGCGCGCCCGAACTCGGTTTTGCCGACGTGCTTCTCGCCGGTCTGGCCACCGACGGCGGTCTTTATGTTCCCAGCGAATATCCGTCGTTGCCCGATCTGCCGAACGGGCGCTACGCCGATCTGGCTCACGCCGTCATGTCACCGTATGTGGCTGGCGAGATTTCGTCCGACGATCTGTATCGCATGTGCGTCGACGCCTATGCCACGTTCCGCCATCCGGCCACGGTTCCTCTCGTGCAGATCGACACCGACGAATGGCTCATGGAGCTGTTCCACGGACCCACTCTGGCGTTCAAGGACGTCGCCCTACAGTTGGTGGGCCGCATGTTCGATCATGTTCTCGCGAAGCGCGGTGAACGCATCACGATCGTTGGTGCCACGAGTGGCGACACTGGTTCGGCGGCCATCGACGGTGTGAAGGCGTGTCAGAACGTCGACATCGTGATCCTCTATCCCGAGGGTCGTGTCAGTGACGTTCAGCGCAAGCAGATGACCACGGTCGATGCACCGAACGTGCACACCGTGGCGGTCGCCGGCACCTTCGACGATTGCCAAGACCTCGTGAAGGCCATGTTCAACGATGTGGCCTTCCGCAACGAGTTGAACCTGTCGGCGGTCAACAGCATCAACTGGGCCCGTGTCATGGCCCAGATCGTCTACTACGTGGCGGCCATCGATGCACTCGGCGGACAACCAGTCACCTTCAGCGTGCCTACCGGCAACTTCGGCAATGTGCTCGCTGGGTGGATCGCCCGCGAGATGGGTGCATCGGTCGACGAACTCGTCGTGGGTTCAAACACCAACGACATCCTCACGCGGTTCTTCGATTCACACGCCATGGTGGCGTCGGGCGTGGTTCCCACGCTCAGTCCGTCGATGGACATCCAGGTGTCGTCGAACTTCGAACGATTGTTGTTCGAGTTGAACGATCGCGACGGCGGTGCCACCGCCGAACAGATGAATCGCTTTCGTGCGTCGGGACGTATGGACGTCGAACCCGATCAGTACGCACGCTGGATCGAGCCCGTGTTCCGCGCCGCCCGCTGCGACGACGACGCCACGGTGGCCACCATGGCCGACGTGTATCGCACGACCGGCATGCAGATCGATCCGCACACCGCCGTCGGCGTGTCGGCGGCCCGTCAGTGCGCCCCGCATTCGTCACCGGTGGTCACGCTGGCCACGGCGCATCCGGCCAAGTTCCCCGATGCCGTCGAACGAGCTACCGGCCGTCGCCCGGCTCTGCCCGACCACCTGGCCGACCTGTTCGATCGTCCTGAGCGCACGACGGCACTCGCGAACGACCTGGCCACGGTGCAGAAGTTCGTCCGATCGGTGGCCACCAGCTGACATTCGTCATCCCCGAGATCCCCGGTATGCGTTGTGGAGCTGGGGGTCGGGGGCTAGGGTCGTTTTCGTTCGGATTCCCGAACCGCCTCGAGTCGCTCTGATCGATCGAGATGTTTTCACCGACACGGGGATCGTCGGTGTGCGTGTTTCACACGAAGTCTCATTCCCCTCCTGAAAGAGGTTCCCGTGGCATCAGATGCCCTCGAGCAGTCCGTGCTCGAATCGAAGGACAAAGAACAACTCGTCGCCATCGCGACGGCCCTCGGTTTGAAGTCGGTCGCCCGCTCCAAAAAAGACGACATCATCAAGAAGATCCTCGACACTGTCGGTCCGTCTGGCGGTCCGGTCGAGGCTCCCGAGACACCGGCCAAACGTGGCCCCGGTCGCCCGCCGAAGAGCGCGCAAGCCGTGGTGCCCCCGCCCCCGGCCGAATCCGAGTCGAAGCCTGCGGCCGCCAAAGGTGGTGCCGATGTGGTGCTCGGAGCCGACGGCGAACCCCTCGCCGAATGGGAAGCCGAACTCGTGCGCCAGGGCATTTCCACCACCACCGAAGCCGTGGGGGGCGACGGTGCGCCATCCGGCGAACGTGGCCCGCGCAACGACCGCGGTGATCGCGGCCAGCAGGGCGACCGCGGTCCTCGTCAGCACAACGATCGCAACAACGGCGATCGTCAGCGCAACTTCGATCGTAACGACCGCAACAGTGATCGCTTCGAGGGTGACGGACGCAATCGTCGTCGTCGCCGTCGTGGTAAGGGTCCGCGCGACGAAGGCCCGCAGGGCGACGATCGCGACTACTTGCAGCGCGAGCCGAGCGAGACAGGCTCGTACGAACCGGTGAACGTCGATGTCGAGGGTTACCTCGACCTGCGCGACGAGGGCTACGGCTTCTTGCGCGTGAAGGGCTATCTGCCGAGTCGTGACGACGCGTACGTGTCGGTGAAGCAGACCCGTCAGTACGGATTGCGCAAGGGCGATCACGTGACCGGCGTGTCTCGTTCAGCCGGTCGCAACGAGAAGAATCCCGCCCTCGTCGAGATCAAGACCGTGAACGGTGGCGATCCCGAGTCGGCCAAGGGTCGTGCTCGTTTCGAAGATCTGACAGCGCTCTTCCCCGATGAAAAGCTGAAGCTCGAGAACCCGCTCGATCCGGGCGACATGACGGCGCGCATCATCGACTTGGTGTCACCCATCGGTAAGGGTCAGCGAGGGATCATCGTGTCGCCGCCCAAAGCCGGTAAGACCACGATCATGAAAACGATTGCTACGGCGATCGAGCGCAACAACCCGGAAGTCGAACTCATCGTGTTGCTCATCGACGAGCGACCCGAAGAAGTGACCGACATGCGACGCACGGTGCGCGGCGAAGTGATCTCGTCCACCTTCGACCGTCCGTCCGACGAGCACACCCATGTGGCCGAACTCGCAATCGAGAAGGCCAAGCGTCGTGTCGAAGTTGGCAAGGACGTGGTCGTGATCCTCGACGGCATCACCCGACTCAGCCGTGCGTACAACCTCGCCGCCCCGGCGAGTGGTCGCATCCTGTCTGGTGGTATCGACGCCGGCGCGTTGTATCCGCCGAAGAAGTTCTTCGGTTCGGCCCGTAACACCGAAGAAGGTGGATCGCTCACGATCCTTGCGACGGCGCTCGTCGAGACGAACAGCCGAATGGACGAGGCGATCTTCGAGGAGTTCAAGGGAACCGGCAACATGGAGCTCCGTCTCGACCGCCGTCTGGCCGAGAAGCGGATCTACCCGGCCATCGACGTCGACCAGTCGAGCACCCGTCACGAAGAGCTGCTGTTCGACCGCAAGCAGCTCCAGATGGTGTGGCGTCTGCGCCGAGTCCTGTCGGGCCTGGCCTCCGACGGCAACCCGGCCCCGGGCCTCGAACTCCTGATGGACCGCCTGAAGCAGTTCAAGAACAACGACGAATTCCTGGCCGAGATCGCCAAGACCCCGATGATGTGACCGGTGGGGGTCCTGGTGACCCCCCGATACACTTTCTGAGCCCCCGGGCGAGAGAAGGACGACACCATGAAGGCTGACATTCACCCCACTTACGACGTCGTGAGCGTGCGTTGCACCTGCGGCAACACCTTCGAGACCCGTTCGGCCAACCCGGGCGAGCTCAGCCTCGAACTGTGCAACGAGTGCCACCCCTTCTTCACCGGCAAGCAGAAGCTCGTCGACACCGGTGGACGCGTCGAGCGCTTCAACAAGCGTTACGGCGACCGCTCCGCCAAAAAGAAGTCCTGACCCGGTGTTCTGGTGAGGAATTTTCACCGTTTGGTGAAGATCCCGCTCCAGATACCCACTGATCAGCCGTGACCGGTCTCGCTGACGATCCCGATCGTCGTTCTCGTCTTCTCGCTCTCACTTTGCAGTCGCTCGTGCGCGAGCAGTTCGGCGTCGAATCGTTCACAGCCGCCACTGGCTTGTCGCGTGGTGCCGCCGGAGTCGCCGACGATGCGGCCTTCGTTCTGGTCGATGAACAACCCGAGCGTGGACTCGGTGCCGCCCTTGCGTGGGCGAGTCGCCACCAATTGCGCACCCTTCATGTGATCGCGTCGGAAGCGACCGGACTCTTGGCCCGTCGTGCCGAGGCCTTCGATCTCGACATTCAGGTGTGGCATCGCGACGATCGTTCGCTGTTGCCGGCCGTGGCCGAACCGCATCCGACGGCGGCCGAGGTGCCGGTCGAGCATCGTCAATTCGAATCGCTCATCGTCGAATCGGGTGCCACGGTCAGCATCGAACACGGCGTGTTGGCCGGTGAAGTGCGAGGTCTCGAAGTGTGTCGTGCGGTCACCGATCCGCTCACCGGTGTGCCCCGCCTCGAGGTCGGGGTGGGGGAGCACGATCGTGAGGCGTTCGGCATGATCCACGGCGACACACCGACGACCGAGTCGTTGAACCGCATTGTGCGGATTGTCGATGCCCATCGCACACCGGGTGCCGATCCGCATCCGCTCAATCGCCTCGGAGCCGAGCGTGCCCTGCGCGACCGGGTCGTGGCCGATCCATCGATCGCTGGCTTACGCGTACTCACCACCGCGCCGCCCCCTGTGCCACGTCCGAACCTGAAGGATTCGATCCCGTGCGTGGGTGTTGGAGAAGCTGCTGACGGAACGCCCACGGTTGCCGTGTTCTCGACGGGAATCGATCTCGACGTGGTGCCCTTTGCCGCCGACGCGCGTGCCGCCCTCGGCGACGATCACGACCTCGTGATCGTGGTGCCCGAGCGTGATGCCTCACCGGTGACCAAGCGGCTGGCCGACATGCTTCACCGGCCGGCTCGCGTCCTCGGCGTCAGCCTTCCGTAACCTGACACCGCCATGGCCGCTCACGACACCTCCGATCGCTGGAACGCGCTGCTCGACGAGTACGTGACTGTCGAGTCGTTGCTGAGCGACCCTGACGTGTTGGGTGATCAGAAGCGCTTGCGCGATGTGTCGCGCCGTTACAAGGAGCTCACCCCGGTGGTGACGTGCATCCGCCGTATCGAATCGCGACGTAGCGACGCCGTCGCGGCGCGCGACCTGCTCGAGACGACCGACGATGCCACCGAACGAGAGCAACTGCGTGCCGAACGCGACGACGCCGAGGCCGAGGTCGAGCAGCTCGAAGAGGAACTGCGCGTTCTTCTGCTTCCCAAGGATCCGAACGACGGTCGCCCAGTGATCATCGAGATCCGTGGTGCCGAGGGTGGTGAAGAAGCCAACTTGTTCGCCCGCGATCTCTACGACATGTACGTCGCCTACGCGGCGCGCAAGGGTTGGAAGACCGAGACCATCGCTTTCGATCCGAGCGACCTGGGTGGAGTCAATCAGGCCACGTTCGTGGTACGTGGTGACGACGCATGGTCGCGTCTCAAGTACGAAGGCGGTCCGCACCGCGTTCAGCGCGTGCCGGTGACCGAGAGTCAAGGACGTATTCACACGTCGTCGGCCACAGTGATGGTGCTGCCCGAAGCCGAGGAAGTCGATGTTCACATCGACGACAAAGATCTGCAGGTCGACGTGTTCCGTTCGAGCGGCGCCGGTGGCCAGAGCGTCAACACCACCGACTCGGCCGTGCGCATCACGCACATCCCAACGGGCATCGTCGTGTCGATGCAGGACGAGCGCAGTCAGATCCAGAACCGGGCTCGAGCGATGACGGTGCTGCGGTCGCGCCTACTGCAACTGGCTCAAGAGGAAGCCGACGCCAAGATGTCAGCTGTGCGCCGTTCGCAGGTGGGCAGTGGTGGTCGGGGCGAAAAGATTCGCACCTACAACTTCAAAGAGAATCGGTTGACCGATCATCGCATCGGCTTCACGATCTACAGCCTGTCCGATGTGTTGGCCGGAGACCTCGACGGCACGATCGACGCCCTCGCCAATGACGAACGGGCGCGTCAACTTTCTGATCTCGACGCATGACCTGGCGCGAACTCTGGCAACAGACGATCGACGTGCTGGGGGAGCGCGGTCCAGCTCGATGGCTGTGCGAAACAGCATGCGGTCTCGACGGTGACGAGTTCACGGCTGCTCTCGACGAGATGCCGACCGAGCGCATGGTTGCTCAGCTCGACCAGATGGTGGGTCGCTATCGATCGGGTGAGCCACTTGCCTATGTGATGAGCCGATGGTCGTTCCGCACTCTCGACCTCATGGTCGATCGGCGCGTTCTGATTCCGCGACCTGAGACCGAGTTGGTGGCCGAGCACGCCATTGCGGCGGCACGATCGTTTTCACCACGGGTAGTGGTCGATCTTGGAACGGGCTCGGGCGCGATCGGATTGTCGATGGCGGCCGAACTACCCGTTGACGGGACCGAAGTGTGGCTCACTGATGTGTCGACCGATGCACTCGATGTGGCGCGCGCCAATGTGGCAGCGGTCGGACGAGGCGCGGCCAACGTTCGCATCGCACAGGGCTCGTGGTACGACGCATTGCCCACCGAGTTACGCGGACACGTGAACGTGATCGTCGCCAATCCGCCCTACATCGCTCATGACGATCCGGAAGTGGAGGATTCGGTCAGTGAATGGGAACCCGAATCGGCGTTGTTCGCCGATGATGACGGACTCCGTGACATCGCGACGATCGTGATCGGCGCACGCGATTGGTTGGTGCCAGGCGGTTGGTTGTTCGTCGAGATCGGCCATCGCCAAGGTGACGCCGTGCTCGACATTGCTCGCGCCGGATTTGACTCAGAGTCGATCGAGATCGTCTCCGACCTCGCTCACCGCCCCCGCTTCTTGAGCGCCCAGTGGCGTTCTGGGTGAATTACTCGTCGGATTCGGGCCGACTCTTCACCCAGATCCTCAAGAAGTCGAGTTGGTGCAGAAGAAGATTCTCGGCCACTTCAGGTTGAGGGGTCATGTGGGTGACCCCCGACAGGGGCAGCACCTCGTGCGAGCGGCCGGCGGCCAACAAAGCCGACGAGAACTGCAGGGTGTGCGCCGCTACCACGTTGTCGTCGGCGAGACCGTGGATGAGCATGAGTGGACGGGTGAGTGACGACGCCTCGCGAATGAGCGACGTCGCGTCGTATGGCGCGGCGTCGGTTGCTGGATTGCCGAGATACCGCTCGGTGTAGTGCGTGTCGTACAGCCGCCACTCGGTCACCGGTGCGCCGGCGACGGCGGCATGGAACACATCGGGTCGGCGCAACACGGCCAGCGCTGCCAGATAGCCGCCGAAACTCCAACCGCGTATTCCCACTCGGGTGAGGTCGAGATCGGGATTCTCGTCGGCCGCAGCATGGAGTGCGTCGACCTGATCGTCCAGAACCGCCGTCGCCAGATCGAGATGCACGGCGCGTTCCGTTCCCACGACGTACCGAGGGCCGGCGTGCCGCGACCGTCGGCTACCAGCACGGCGAACCCTTGATCAGCGAACCACTGTGACGTGCAGTGCGCGGCGTAGGAATCGACCACGCGCTGCGCATGGGGCCCTCCGTACGGATCCATGAGCACCGGCAACTTGGTACCGGGCTGGTGATCACGGGGCATCAACAACGCAGTCGGAATCCGACGTGAACCACGACGCGCGAACACGACCGACGGCGCTGCGAGAGGTTCCTCGGCGAAACTGATGAGTGTCGTCGAACGATCGGGATGAACAACCGTGGTCGTTGCTCGGGCCATCGACGATGACGCTCGACGCGTGACAACGGTCGACGAGCCCGCGGCCACCGTGTGCACGCCATCGAGCGGAGTGAGTGGCTCGAGCGACGACGGCGTCCATCGCCACACCGACAAGCAGTGCGGTGACGACGCCAGGTTGGCCGTGAACACCACCGAACCACCCGATGCCGACACGATCGAGCGAACGTTCAGCGCATCGTCGCCCACCGGAGTGACCGGCTCGCCGTCGATCTCCAGGCGCTTCCAGCCGTCGCGATCCGACACCGTGACGAGCTTTCCGTCCATCCACGCCGGTGAGCCCGGTACCAGATCGACCCAGGTATCACTCGTGTCGCGCGCGATTTCGCGCGTTGCACCGGTGATCGCATCGGCCAACAAGAACACGACGCACGTCTGATCGCGCGTCTGAACACTCAGCAACAATTCACGCTCACCCGACCAGGTGACCGTGGCGAGATATGGGTACGCCTCGGTGTCCCATCGCACATCGATCCGGGCACCGCCGGTCGCGTTCACGACGTGCAAGGACACCAGCGGATTGGCGGTTCCGGCGGCGGGATACGCGACTTCACGCGAGGCCGTTTCGGGATGCGCTGGATCGCTGATGTGCCAACGCTGCACGGGTGCATCGTCGACTCGGCACACCGCCAGCTTCTCGCCGTCGTTGCTCCACCAGTAGCCGCGATAACGCCCCATCTCTTCGGCGGCGATGAAGTCGGCCGACCCCCACGACACCGAGTCGGGCTCGTCGAACACCCCCGGTCCGGCCACTTCGTGCGACGAGCCATCGAGTTCGGCGACCCGCAACGATCGGCCGTGCACATAAGCGACGCGCCGGGCTGTCGGGTCGGGCCGCGGATCGAACACCGGACCAACCACCACCAACTCACGCGCCGTAGCCGTGAGCAGTCCACCGATGAACAGCCGGCCCGACAACGTGCAGGCGAAAACCGTTGAGTCGCGATCAGTTGCGTAGCTGGTGATGCCGCCGGCTCCTTCACGCAGTCGTTCACGCCGAGCTTTCTCCTCGGGAGGCAGGTTCTCGTCGGCGCCAAGGTCGGCCGACAACAACACCTTCGGATCGGCGACCAGTCGCTCGTCGCCAGTAGCTGCATCGAGCACCCACAGGCAGTTCACGGGGTCACTGCCGCCGCGGCTGCGCAGAAACACGACACGCGAACCATCAGGTGAGACCGTCACGTTGCGCGGTTCCCCGAGCGTGAGTCGCTGTGTGCGTGCGTACTGACGGGGGAAGGTGTCGTGCTGCGTCATGACCCCAACGACGTTACGGCGTGACGAGGATCTTGGCGTGGGCCTCGGGATCGCCAAGGTCGGTGAAGGCCTGGGGCACGCCGTCGATCGGCACGCGGCCGGTGATCAGCGGAGCGAGGTCGACCTTGCCATCGGCGATGGCGCGCAGGGCACTGTCGAATTCGAGTGGTGTGTAGCCGAGCACGAACTGCACCGACAGTTCCTTCTGAATACCGAGCATCGGATGGAACGAGTCCTCCTGCATGCATGCACCCACCACCAACACGCGTGCGTCCTTGGGCGCCATACGCATGGCCTGTTCGATCATTCCCGGTACACCCACCGCCTCGAAGATGACGAGCGGCTTCGAACCGTCGATCTTGCGCCACGCTGCGATTGCTGGCGTATCGCGCGGGTCGACCACCTCGTCGGCACCCAGGTGTTGGGCGAGAGCACGGCGCTTCGGTGAGAAATCGGCACCGATGATCGGTCCGATACCGCGCATCTTCAATTCGGCAATACAGGCCAACCCGACCGGCCCGAGTCCGAGGATGACTGCAGCATCACCTTGTGCGATGCGACTCTTGGCAACTGCGTGTACTCCGACCGCGAGAGGTTCGGTGAGGGCAGCGAGTTCATGCGACAGTCCGTTCGGCACCTTGATCGCCATCATTTCGTTGGCGACGAGCATCTCGGAGTAGCCCCCCGGATATTTGTTGGAGAAGCCAACACCGTGCACGCCTTGTTCGTCGAATGCGATGGGGAAGCTGACGATCGTGTCGCCGACCTTCAGATTGTTGACGTTGGGTCCGACGTCGAGAACTTCGCAGCAGTACTCGTGACCCATCACCATGTCGTGCTCGGGGGCGAACATGACTGGTCGCATGGCGTCGGGTGGGGTCTCGCTGGCCAATTCCTCACCGAGCCGACGGCTCTCTTCGCCGTGAACCAAGAGGTGCAAGTCGCTACCGCAGATACCGCAAGCCAAGACCTTGGCCAGCACCTGCCCATTGCCGGGAGTGGGTACGGCGATGTCGTCGACCCGCAGGGACCAGTTCTTCATGACGGCAGCGCGCATGGCGCGACACTACGTCGGCGGCTGACCCGGCCGTGCCCCGGAGTCAGTGGCTGAAGTGCGCGATGGCGACGGTCGATGGGCCGAATGTCGGTCGGTCACGAGCTGGGGTGAGCTGATGTCTATCGAGGACTCAAGCCTTGGCGAACCTCGTAATTCAGCGTCACCTGCACCAGGGGCAGAGCTAGGTCTTGTCGTAGTCGAAGTCCCAAGTCAGTCGAACCACGCGATCGTCACTCATCTTGATGCCGGCAAGGTCGGCAGCAACTTTTTGAGCATCAACGA
>RFSV01000044.1 GCA_009923785.1 Acidimicrobiia bacterium
CGATCGAGAATCTCACCGGGCACCTGGTGCCAGGCCGGACCGGCCGGACCGATCATCGCGCCGAACAAGAAGGCGACGCCGAGTGCCACCGCCGCGCCTGGTATCCACCAGGATCGGCGGCCGGACGTCTCGCTCACCGGAGCGGACTGGTCGGTGCTCGTCGCAAACGTGCTCACGAGTCGATCGACACCGCCGCCTCGAGGGCCTCACTGATAGCCCACAAATAATCGACGATGCGCGGACCCCAACGCGATGCAAGGTCGTCGTTCATTTCGAACACGAGACCGGCGCGTACTGCCGACATTTCGCCCCAACCCGGACGTTGGCCTACCGATTCGGCCGTGACCCCACAGCACACCGTGTCGGCGAGGAACACGAGATCCGGATCCTGCGACACGATGAACTCAGCCGAGAGTTGCGGGTAGTCGCTCGTTCCCTCGCTCACGTCGGCGATGTTCCGGAGTCCGAAGAGCGAGTACAACTGGCCGATGAAGGTGTTGCTCGTGACCGAGTAATACGTGTTGTCGAGCTCGTGGTAGTAGGTCAGCCCGAGATCGAGCCCGGGTGACTGACCGAGAATGGTCTCGACCGCCGAACGCATGAGTCCGACCGTCATTGCCGCTTCGTCAACTCGACCGATTCGCGCTCCTAGATCTTCGATCTGCGCATACACGTCATCGAGAGATGTGGGAGTAGCCCCCGTCCAGGTATCGATTCCGAGCAACGCCATCTGGTCGGCGAGTCCGGTGAAGTCGTCGCCGATCACCACCAGATCGGGTTCGTAGGCCGAAATCGCTTCGACGTTCGGCTCGTAGGCCGACAGGTCGGTGCGAACGGCTTCGGCCTCTTCGGGATAGTTCGACAACGAATCGACAGCGACGATCTGGTCGCCCGCATCGAGGGCGAAGAGCATCTCGGTGTGCGTGGGCGACAACGAGAGAATTCGCTGGGGGACTTCGTCAGAATCTGGTGTCGACGTCGTCTCGACCGTGACTTGACCGGATGACGGCGTCGAACTCGACGAGGAGTCGTCACCTCCGCACGCAGCGGCGATCAACACGAAGGGAACAGCGACTAACCACCGTCGCCGACTGATCGATTTCATGGGGCCTCCTCAGGCTCTGAGGAGGCAAGAGGAGTGCGGCCGCTGTCGACCACGATCCACCCTTGCCTCGAGGGTTAGGTATCGCACCCGAGCCAGGCGACCGGACTCGCCGACACGACTGTGCGTGTTGGACCACCGTTGCGGGACAGTGCCGGATTCTCACCGGACTTCGCTGGTTTCGAGCGTGCCGACTATTGCCGACCCGGCGAACATAACACGTTCGTCGTCGTCCCGAATTTCTCGAGGCCTGGTCTCGATCAGGCGCCGGTCACCAAGTCGGCGATGCGCCTGATCCCCTCTTCGAGATCGGCATCCCCGAGGGCGAATGAAAACCGGGCGTACCCCGGGGTGCCGAAGGCTTCGCCCGGTACGAGGGCGACCTTCACTTCAGACAGGATCAAGTCGGCCAACTCCATACTCGAGTTGGCGACCTTTCCATTGAGGGGTTTACCGAACAAACCCGAGACGTTCGGGTAGCAGTAGAAAGCACCCTGAGGTTCGAGGCACGAAACTCCGGGGATGGCACTCAACATCTGGTGCATCTTCTTGCCGCGACGTTCGAACGCTTCGCGCATGGTGGCTACGGCCGTGAGATCCCCCGACACGGCGGCAAGAGCGGCAGCCTGCGCCACGTTGCTCACGTTGGACGTGGCGTGACTCTGGAAGTTGATCGACGCCTTGATCACGTCGGATGGTCCAATCATCCAACCCACGCGCCAACCGGTCATGGCGTAGGTCTTGGCCACTCCGTTGACGATCAGGCACTGGTCGGCCAGATCGGGAACGAGCGTCGGCATGCTGGCGAACCGATGAGGCCCGTAGGTGAGATGTTCGTAGATCTCGTCGGTGATGACCCACACTCCGTTGGCGACTGCCCACTCGCCGATCGCCTTGACTTCTTCCGGCGGATACACCGCACCCGACGGATTGTCGGGTGATACGAACAGCAACACTTTCGTGCGTGGCGTGAGCGCCCGCTCGAGCTGCTCGATGGTGACGCGAAATCCGGTTTCCTCGTCGGTATCGACGATTACGGGAATTCCACCGGCGAGGGTGATCGCCTCGGGATACGTGGTCCAGTAAGGCGCCGGAACGATGACCTCGTCCCCCGGATCGCACAGCGCGGCGAACGCGGTGTACACCGCATGCTTGCCTCCGTTGGTGACAAGCACTTGGTTGGCTGTGGTGGAGAAGCCGCTGTCCCGCAACGTCTTCACGGCGATGGCCTCGCGCAACTCGGGAAGGCCCGCTGCCGGCGTGTAGCGATGCATCTTCGGATCGCGACAGGCCTTGACCGCAGCCTCCACGATGTGTTCGGGCGTCGGGAAGTCAGGTTCGCCGGCGCCGAAGCCGATGACGTTCTCCCCGGCGGCCTTCAAAGACTTGGCCTTGGCGTCGACGGCGAGGGTGGCCGATTCGGCGATGGCGGCCAGACGGGCCGAGGTGCGATTCCGTTGGGGAGACGAACTCATACCTGCCATGCTGACACAGTGAGCGCGATCGATCCCTCCTCCATTCGCCTTTCTTCCGACCTTCTGCCCTCCGACGGACGTTTCGGGTGCGGACCCTCCAAGGTGCGCGATGCACAGGTCGATGCGTTGTCGGCAGCCGGACGCAATCTTCTCGGCACCTCGCACCGGCAGGCCCCGGTGAAGAATCTCGTCGGAGAAATTCGTCGAGGCCTCACTGATCTCTTCTCGTTGCCCGAGGGTTGGGAGATCGTGCTCGGCAACGGTGGCTCGACCGTGTTCTGGGACGTCGCCACCTTCGGGCTGGTGTCGGCTCGGAGCGAGCATCTGGTGTTCGGCGAGTTCTCGTCGAAATTCGCCGAAGCAGCGGCAGTCGCCCCTCATCTCGGCGATCCAGTCGTCATCAAGTGCGACCCCGGCGCCCACCCCTCCCCCGTGGTCGATCCTTCAGTCGACGTCTACGCCTTCACGCACAACGAGACCTCGACCGGGGTGATGATGCCTCTCGTTCGACCGACGGGTTCGGGTGACGCATTGGTCGTCGTCGATGCCACGTCGGCGGCTGGCGGCCTTCTCTGGTCGCCGTCGGAAGTCGACGTGTACTACTTCGCTCCGCAAAAGTGCTTCGCCTCCGATGGCGGACTCTGGATCGCGGCCTGCTCGCCGCGCGCACTCGAGCGCATCGCCGCCATCCACGCGTCGAAGCGTTGGATGCCAGCGTCACTCGACCTGAAGATCGCTCTCGACAACTCGGTCGCCAACCAGACCTACAACACACCTGCTGTGGCCACACTCGTCATGCTCGCTGAACAGGTTCGCTGGATGAACGAGATCGGCGGACTATCCGCCTGCAACGCCCGATCGAAGATGTCGTCCGACTACTTGTATTCATGGGCCGAATCGCGCACATGGGCGTCGCCGTTCGTCGTCGATGCAGCCATGCGATCTCAGGTGGTCGGCACGATCGACATCGCGTCGCCTGACGAGGGTGGTGTCGACGCCAACCAGATCTGCGCGGCCCTGCGCGCCAACGGAATTCTCGACACCGACAGCTACAGGAAACTCGGCCGCAACCAGTTGAGGGTGGGAATGTTCCCTGCCGTCGAACCCGACGACGTCGTCGCGCTCACTCGATGTGTCGACGAGGTGGTCGAACGCCTGAGGGGCTGACAGACTCATCCATATGGAAGTCGCCGATGTGCTCACATGGAACGGCGTGACCGCACCGTTGCGTCGGCCAGTGCTCGTGGTGGCTCTCACCGGATGGTTCGACGTGGCACGGGCTGCGACCATGGCTCTCGAGCATCTCGTCGAAGGCCGCGACGCCGAGGAGGTCGCGTACATCGATGCCGATCCGTTCTACGACTTCACCCAGATTCGACCCGAAGCTCGGTTCGACGACGACGGTGAGCGCGTCATCGTCTGGCCATCGAACGACGTTTTGGCTCTGCGCTTCCCTGACGGATCTCGAGACATCGTCGTGATGTCAGGAGTCGAGCCTCACATTCGCTGGCAAACCTACGTTCGCTGCGTGCTCGCCACGTACACACGCCTCGGTTGCGAGGCCTTGGTGACGGTGGGCGCAGCCGCCGACGCCGTCCCTCACACACGAGTTCCCCCGGTGGTGGGAAGTTCGTCCGACGAACGACTGGCCCAAGGCATGACTGGCGTCGCAGGAGTTCTCCAGGAGCAGTTCGAGCGTGAGGAGTTGCCGGCTATCTCTCTGCGTGTTGGCGTTCCTCACTACCTGGGAAATGCCGACCATCCACAGTCGTCCGCGGCCTTGCTCCGACATCTCGAGCACGTGCTCGGCGTGCCCACGCGGCATGGCGACCTCGATGACGAGATCGTGCGCTGGAGATCACTGCACGACGAAGCGGTGTCAGAAGACGACAAGGCGCGCGCGTACGTGCGAATGCTCGAGATCGAGTTCGACCGGCGCGCTGAGGCCGAGCTGCCAAGCGGAGACGACCTGGCGGCTGAATTCCAGCGCTACCTCGACGACCGAGACAACCCCCCAACCTGACAAAATTCGCGCACTCTGATGCATAAGCATCGGTTTTGCGCACCTTGCGCATCAGAGTGCGCGCTTTTCAGCGGTGGAGGAGGCGGGTGAGGAGGTTGGTCACCAGCAGAGCTCGGGCTGGCATGGCCTCGACGTCGATCCACTCGTGATCGGCATGTGCTCCTCCCCCGACAGCGCCCATGCCGTCGAGCGTCGGAACCCCGGCCGCCGCTGTGAAGTTGCCATCGGATCCGCCGCCCACACCCACTCCGGCCACATCACCGAGTCCGGCATCTCGCGCCGCCGCTTGCGCGAGCGGGAGAAGTTCGACCGACGTCGACTCGGGCATCGGCGGACGATTGATTCCGCCCTTCACTTCGATCGAGGCACCAGGAAGCACCGGTGTCAACTCGCCGAACAACTTCTCGACCCGGTGGCCTTCGGGAATTTCGGCCACGCGACAGTCGACCAACACCCGCGCCTCGGCCGGAACCACGTTGTCAGCGGTGCCCGACGAAGACACCGTGGGGGTCACTGTCGTGCCACGCGACGCGTCGCCGAATTCGGAGATGCGCAAGACCTGATGCGATGCCTCCACGAGTGAGTTCACACCTTTTTCGGGTTCGAGACCAGCGTGTGACGCTCGGCCGTGCACGATCACTTCGAAAGTTCCGGTTCCTTTGCGCGCCGTCTTGAACGCTCCACCATCGGCACTGGGCTCGAACACCAGAACCGTTCCACAGGCCTTGGCGCGCTCGACGATGAAGTCGCGTGAGGTGCGAGATCCGACTTCTTCGTCGGCGGTGATCAGGATTTCGACGCCCGAGCGATCGGCGAGTCCGGCCACGCCGTGGATCGCCTGAACGATTCCGCCCTTCATGTCGAACACCCCGGGGCCAGTCGCCCGCCCGTCGGCAACTGTGAAAGGACGCGTCGCCAGAGCCCCGAGCGGAAACACTGTGTCGTGATGACCAACGAGCAGAACTCGTGGCGTCCCGCCTCCCGACCACCACACGTGCGGACCGTCGTCACCATCGATGATCGTCGGCGCCGAACCGAGGCGTTCGCTCATGAGCCTCGACAGTTGGGCCGCGCTTCGAGTGAGCGCCTCGACGTCTCGGGACGGGGACTCGATCTCGACCAGACCGCGAAGATCGTCGATCATCTGAACGGGAGCAGGAGTCGGCTGATCGCTCACAGTTACATTCTGGCCGATGTCGGACCCTAAAGTCGGATGACTACGACGAACGCTGTCGTCGAGAGAGGTTCGCCATGTTCAGGAACTCGCGTTTCACCGTCCTTGCCCTTGTTTCGACCCTTCTCGCCACTTCGTGCGGAGGTGATGACTCGTCATCGGATTCGTCGATGCCCGCCACGACCGCGCCGGCACCTACCACGACCATCGCAGCCGACGCCGCCCCCGCCGACTTCGACGCCACTCCCGGCGTCCGTCAGATCACAGTCACCGGGGCCGTCGCAGCCGATGAGTTGATCGTCCTCGACACATCAGGAGCCGAGGTCGCGTCCGGGCTCGTCGACGACAACGGCGCCCTCTTGTTCCGCCGTGTCGAACCCGGCGACTACCGAGTCGTGACGGCCGACGGATCAGCGGCCACACCGGTCGTGACCGTGTATGGAGCCGACGAACTTCCCGAACAATCGTTCTACGACGAGCAGGTGATCGGCGAAGGCTTTGGCTACGTCGAGGTCCGTGACGGCACGCTGCTGTCGGCCAACGTGATGCTTCCCGGACCGGCCGCGAACGGTCCCTACCCCACCGTCGTCGAATACTCGGGTTACTCGCCGAGTGATCCGTCCAACACCACGTTCGGTCTGCTCTTCAACACGCTCGGCTACGCCTACGTGGGCGTGAACATGCGCGGCACAGGATGTTCCGGAGGCAGTTACCGCTTCTTCGAGGAAGCCCAACTCGTCGACGGTTACGACGTGATCGAAGCGATCGCCGCTCAGGACTGGGTTCTCGACAACGAAGTCGGCATGGTCGGAATCTCGTACCCGGGAATCAGCCAGTTGTTCGTGGCGTCGACACAGCCGCCGAGTCTGGTCGCGATCACACCCATCTCAGTACTCGACGACTCGTACCGCTCGACCCTGTACCCCGGCGGCATCTTGAACACCGGTTTCGCCGTGTCGTGGACAGCCGAGCGAATGCAGGAATCCCAGATGTACGGGCAGGAGTGGACGAAGAAGCAGGCCGACGAAGGTGACGAAGTATGTGCCGAGAACCAAATGCTGCGACTGCAGAATCCCGACCTCACCGCCGAGATCGACGACAACCCGTTCTACACAGCTGACATCGGCGACGAGATCAACCCGCTCATGTTCGTCCCGAAGATCGACGTGCCCGTCTTCATGGCGGGCGCCTGGCAAGATGAGCAAACTGGCGGCCACTTCCCGGCCATGATCGACGACTTCACATCGGTTCCACACCTCTACGTGACGATGGTGAACGGCCTGCACACCGAATCGCTCAGCCCGTCGGTGTTCCCGCGCATGGCTGAATTCCTCAGCTTGTACGTCGCTAAGAAGACACCTGATCTCTCGGTGTTGCCACTGATCGCCGGGCCGCTTGGTGCCGGTCTTTACGGAACGGTTGCTCCCATTGATTCGACGAATCGATTCGAAGGTCTGAGCTACGAAGACGCGCTTGCCGCTTTCGAGAACGAAGACCCGTACGTCGTGCTGTTCGAACAAGGCGCGGCTGACGGGTTGGACCCCGCGTCGCCGGCAGCGCGCTGGTCAGCTTCGTTCGACTCGTGGCCAGTCGCATCGGCCACGGCAATCCGCTATCTGCTCGGCGACGGGGGCCGTCTCGGCGAGGAGCTCGCCACGACCGGCGAAACCTCGTACGTGGCCGATCCGACGGCCGTTCCGGAAACCTTCTACGAAGGATCAGGGTCGGGCATCTGGCGCGCCGACGTGCAATACGACTGGGTGCGCAATCCCGAAGGAACCGCCGCCGTATTCACCTCCGACCCCTTCACCGACGACGCGGTGATCCTCGGACCCGGTTCGGCTGATCTCTGGATCACCAGCTCTGCCGAGGACACCGATCTCGAGGTCACGCTCAGCGAAATCAGGCCCGACGGTTCCGAGGTCTACATCCAGAGCGGATGGTTGCGCGCCAGCCATCGCGTCCTCGACGACTCGAAGTCGACCGAGCTTCAGCCTGTGCACACGCATATTGCGGCCGATGCCGTCGAACTGGCTCCGGGAGAGATCACGGCCGTCCGCGTCGACATCTTCCCCGTGGCTCACCCCATCCGCTCGGGATCACGTCTTCGCGTGACGATCGACGCTCCTGGTGGAAACCGAGGAGTGTGGAAGTTCCGTACTCTCAGCGCCGGCGAATCCGTCTCGATCGTGCACGACGCCGAGCATCCGTCGGCGGTCGTGCTTCCTATCGTGCGAGACCTTCCGGTTCCGCCAGGTGTTCCGGCCTGCGGCGCGTTGCGCGGCCAGCCCTGCCGACCGTCGTGATCTCAGGCGGAAACGACGCGGTCGTCAGTCGAAAATCGATTCGAGGCTGACGACCACGTCGCCAGTAGCGACGTCGACGATTTCGTAAAGGCGCTCGTCGTCAGCCACGAACTCGAAAGCGACCGCCGTCCCCGACAGTTCGGTGCCGTCGCTCTTTAAACGAAATTTTCGCTCAATCTCGGTCGTGATCACGATGCGCACCGGCGACCCGACGACGGCCGACGCCAAAACAGGCACCACGTCGTCGGCATCGACTTCGAGATACACCGATTCGGTGGGAGGAGTTCCACTCTCGGGAATCACCTTCTCGGCCGTGCTGGTGGGTGGCATAGTCGCCGGCGGGTCGGTTGGTGATGCGATCGCGCTCTCGGGCGCTGTCGTCGGAGGCGGCAACTGGGCCCTGTTCTGTTGCCCGGAGCACCCGACGACGAACACAGCGGTCAGACCGACGAGCATCGAACCAATGCGTTTCACCACACCTCCCATCGTTCCACGCCGGGATCTCTTCTGCATGCCATGTCTCGACACCCGAAAGTGGGGGCACAAATCTCCATCCGCCTGTCTTTCGACGATTCTTCGACGCCTACCATGAAGTCGTGAGCCTGATCGACGTATCGAACACATGACTCGAGTACGGGCAGCCGTTCTCCGAGAATTCGGCGAGCCACTCGTGATCGAAGACGTCGATCTGCGCGACCCACTGCCCGAGGAAGTACGTGTCGAAATCGATGCAGTGGCGATCTGCCACAGCGACATCACGTACATCGACGGTGGATGGGGCGGACCACTCCCCTCCGTCTACGGTCACGAGGCGGCCGGACGAGTGGTCGAGATCGGGGAACTCGTGCGCGACGTGGCAGTCGGTGATCGCGTGGTCGTCACTCTCATTCGATCGTGCGGCGAATGCCGGGCTTGCCAACGAGGGCGGCCGGTCGCCTGCTCGTCGAAGCCCGATCCAGGTTCACCGATCGCCGATGCCAACGGCGCGACTGTCGGCCAGGGGATGTTCTGTGGGGCGTTTGCCGAGCAGGTGGTCGTTCACCATTCACAACTCGCCCCCATCGATCTCGACGCCACGCCGGCGAGCCTTCTCGCCTGCGGCGTGATCACCGGAACCGGGGCAGTTCTTCGATCGGCCCACGTGGAGCCTGGCGATCGGGTCGTGGTGATCGGCTGCGGTGGCGTCGGACTGAACGTCGTCCAAGGTGCGCGAATCGCCGGTGCCGAGGTGATCGTGGCCGTCGACCCCGATTCGTCGAAGCTCGAAGCCGCCCTGACCTTCGGCGCGACCCATTGCGTCGATCCGACACAGAACGACTCAGTGGCATTCGTCCGAGATGCCTGTTCGGGCGACCTCGCCGATGCAGTGTTCGTGGCAACCGGTGCGCCAAGCGCCTACCGAAGCGCGACGGACTTCGTCGGAGTCGGAGGTTCGCTCGTGGCGGTCGGCATGCCGGCCGACGAACTATCGCTCGGCTGGGATCCCGGATCGCTCGCTGCCGCCGATCAGCGCATCATCGGTTCCAAGATGGGCTCGGCTCATCCTCGTCGCGACATCGGCGAACTCGTCGAACTTCATCGGGCCGGCAAGCTCATGCTCGACGAACTCATCTCGGCGACCTATCCACTCGAACGTATCAACGAGGCGATTGCCGACGCCAAGAACGGCTCGGCTCGACGCAACGTCGTGGTGTTCGACAGAAAGGAGAGTTCGTGATGAAACGAGCGACTCATCAGACGACGAGGGTGGCGGCGGTGCAGGCATTCGCCGTCCAGAACCCTCCTCCGTCGTTCGGTGGCACGTACTTCACTTTGGTGAAGGTGACGGCCGACGACGGAACGATCGGCTGGGGCGAGGCCTACGGCGCCACGTTCGGTCCGGCAGTGATGACGGCCGCCATCGAAGATCTCGCCGCGCAGTTTCTCGTCGGGCACGATCCGATGCACGTCGAATCATTCTGGCGGCGGTGCTATGGGCGCGGGTTCACACAGCGCCCTGATGTCACGCTCATGGCGGCCACCAGCGCGCTCGAGATGGCCTGTTGGGACATCACCGGAAAGCGACTCGGTCTACCCGTTCACGCCCTTCTGGGCGGCAAGGTGCACGAGTCACTGCGTACCTATACCTACCTGTATCCGGAGCCCGGCGATCGCAGTGACGTGTACCTCGATCCGGAGTTGGCGGCGCAACGGGCACTCGAAGAGGTCGAGCGCGGATTCACCGCCGTGAAGTTCGATCCAGCCGGCCCGTACACCGTGATGGGTGGTCATCAGCCGTCTCTCGATCGAACCGAACTGTGCGTCGAATTCCTGGCCGCCACGCGACGAGCCGTCGGAACTCGGGCCGATCTTCTATTCGGCACTCACGGTCAATTCACGCCGTCGGGCGCAGCGAGGCTAGCCCAACGCCTTGAGCCGCACGATCCACTCTGGTTCGAGGAGCCAGTTCCACCCGATGACGTGACCGGAATGGCCACGGTCGCTCGTTCGACGTCGATTCCGATCGCCGCCGGTGAGCGCCTGACCACGCGCTACGAATTCGCCCGCGTTCTCGAGCAGCGAGCGGCCGGAATTCTGCAGTTGAACGCCGGCCGATGCGGTGGCATCGCCGAAGGTCGCAAGATTGCTTCGATGGCCGAGGCCTTCGGAGCTCAGATCGCTCCGCATTGCTACAACGGTCCAGTGGGACTGGCCGCCAACGCAAACATTGCCGCCGTCTCGCCTAACTTCTTGATTCTCGAGACGATCCGCGACTGTGGAGGCTTCCACGCCGAATTGTTGGAGGAACCCCACGATTGGCGCAACGGTCGGCTGCACCTGAGCGACCGACCGGGCCTCGGCGTCGAGGTGAACGAGACCGTTCTGATGGCACATCTCTACACGGGCTCAACTCTGCACCTGTCGATGGCACCCGATTCGATCGACGTCGCCGACACATTTCGACGTGCCTGAGTCAACTGCCGGACACGAGTTCGACATCTGACGTTTACGACCTATACCAAGACGGACACTGATTTTCGTCGCGACAAATTCGCGAGTTGACGGACGCATCCCACACATAGACGATCTCCTGACAGGTGTCGTGCCCGCCTCGTGCAATACATCGTCGTCAATCCGAGAGGTGAGGGAAATGAAATGCTGATCACAGCTATTACGACTTGGGAAGGAACTCCGACAGCACTCGAGGGTCTGGTCGCCGGTTCTCAAGCCGCCGCTCCCATCCATGAGGGTTTCGGTGCCAAGAATCCGAGACTCATGCGCTCAGCAAGTGGTGGGGACATGCACCGTTGCGAATACATGATCGACTTCGACTCGTTCGAGGCGTACGGCCGATTCCTGGACGCGATGAACGAATCGGCGTGGTGGTCGGAAACAACTGCAGCAGTAGCCTCCGCCTATCCGGCTCTCAAGAACTGTGGGACCAGGTTGGTCTACAACGTGATCTGAACGGGAGTGACGTGCCCGGGGTGGGGTTCGAACCCACACTCCCCGTGAGGGGAAGGGGGGTTTAAGCCCCCCGCGTCTGCCAATTCCGCCACCCGGGCGACGACGACACGCTATGGCACGTCGGGAGCCTTGGACACACCCTCCCCCGTCGAATACCTCAACGAATTCAAGAAAAATTCAGGCCTCGGCAGTCGATCTGCAAGCGTCCGGCAAGGACGTCGGCCTATCACCAGATCTGCGCACCAGAACGGCTGGTTCGCACAATACGTGTCGATGACACGCCAAGGAGGAACCATGTTTATTTTCCAAAGAATGATGCGGGTCACCGGTGGATCAGCGGCGTACGCGTGGGCGGCCGAGGTCACGGCGGCGGTCAACACGCATTCGGCGTCTGAGGTCTCATTGTGGGTGGGCTCCTTCGGATACCCGGTCGGGACGATCGGCTGGTCGGCAGCAGTCGAACATCTGAGCGAGCTCGAGCAAGTGAACGAGGCAATGGCACTGGACGCCAATCTGAATGCGCTGGTCGACAGAGGTGCGCAATACGTGGCAGAGACCTCACCAGATCGAATTCTTTCGATCGTTCACGGCACCCCGAGCGGCGATACGCCAGTGGGTTCCTACGTCGGGATGTCGCGCGTGATCGCTTCCCCCGATCGCGTTGCAGACGCAGTTGCTGCAATCACGCGATTGGGGGACATGGTGACACGAATGAGTGACATCAATGTTGTCATCACCGCAACATCGGCTGGACCAGTCAACGAATTGACGTTGTTCACCGCATACAAGTCGTCTGCCGACATCGAGCGCGGTTGGGCAGCCAGGGCTCAATCACAAGAGTGGGCGACCGAATTCGCGAACGCGTCCAAACTTTTCGAACCCGGAACGTCAATCGGCTACGCCCGTCGCTTCGCCTGAACTTTGGTCGGACTCGGCAGGGCTCACTTCAAGCCCTGCCGAGTTACAGCCCGAAGGCGTTTCTGTCGACCAGTTCGGGACATCAATGGTTTCTGGACTCAAAGCGAAACAGTTTCGCCCTCGTCAGCCACCCTCATCCCCACTTCAACAACCGTCGCTCGCTCAGAAGACGATCTCACGAGCGCAGGATTGGTGTGGTTGAGGTGGACGAATCGCACCCGTGCTGCGAGAGAAGCGTCGAGGTCGGCCACACGGCGAACCGTGTCGACGATCCGCGGATGCGGGATGGCCGACATATCACGCTCGAGTTCGCCGTCGTCGAAGAAGGTTCCATCCACGTACGCCACGTCGACGCTGGCGATCAGTTCGACGATGTCGACGTCCCAACCGTCCCACGAGTCGATATCGGGCAGCCACAGCACCCTGTGGTTCGGTCCCTCGATCACGAAGCACACGGTGTCGGACAACTCGTCACGATGCGGAACCGGTATCGCTCGCACCGAGATCGACGGAGTCAGCTGGAAGGTCGTGTCGAACTGCACGATCTCGACGTGCCCATGGTCGACCAACTCCTTCCACGGCGAATTGCCGAGGAGAAAGGTGGCCATTCGTTCGCTTGTGTGCACCGGAACCCCCGGCAAAGCGAGCGCCTCACGCCCGAGATGAACGAGCCCCGTGTAGTGCCCCATGTGGGCATGAGTGAGCAACACGCCGTCGAGCACTCGTCCGGCGCCGACTCGAGGAGCGATGCGATCGAGCATCGCGAGTTGAGCGCCGATGTCGGGAGTGGCGTCGATCAAGAAACGCTGATCGGCGATCGGATCGACGATGGCCAGACAGGCCGGCGACAGACGAGGTTGATCGACGCAACAGGCACGTCGACAGCCGGCCTGGGGACGCCCTCCATCCTGAGCAATTCCGAGCACCGCGACGAAGGGTTGCGACGAATCCATCCACGTCGAGCGTAATCAGGCCGCGTGATCTCGACCGACGACGACGTCGACTGGCGAGGACAGCGCAACATGAGGAGACGACACGGCCTCCCAGAGTTCACGTCGCAGACGATCGGCCACCGGTGGCACCAATCGATTGACCACCACCACACCTTCGATCATGTCGGCCACCACAGCGACGAGCGGACGACCCTTCACTCGCACCGCGACGGTGGCGAAATCACCACTTCGTCGCAACGACCGGTCGACACCCACGATGCGCGGCGGGCAACGGAACCCTGGAGCGTGCAGACCGCGAGCCCGCGCTTCGTGACCGAGCACTCGCGCCACTTGGGCGAAATCGAGGGTGCTGGCCCCGGGGCGTTCGACGTGCGCTTTCATGGAAAGTCGACTTTGCCATGGGGGTGTGACACGGTCCCCCGACGCTGCAACACCCTCGTCCTAATCTCGTCCCATGAGCGACGATCCCGTGTACACGCCGGCCCAGGAGCGGGTCATCGCCACCATCGGCAAAGATCCGGCCCCTCACGGAGCTCCGCTCCCCTCCGACCTGGCCGACGAACTGAAGGCCGATCTCGAGACGGCACTCGTGCCCTTCCACGACGTTCTCCCCGACGGCAAGAGCTACGAGAACCGTTTCTTCATCAGCAAACAAGCGCTCACCGACGTGCATTCCTGCGAGGCCTACTTCGTCGACGGCCGAGGTGACTTCGAATGGAACCTCGCCAACTCGCGCGGCACCATCGTGCACAAGGCCATCGAAGTGTCCATTCACACGCGCGGCACCATCAATCCCACCGACCTCGTCGAAGAATCGATCTCCCGTCTCGCCAACGACGCCAACAAATCGATCGCCGACTTTCTCGTCACGCTCGACGAGTTCAGCCGGGCCGAACTCGTGGGCGACTGCTCATCGTTGCTCACCCGTTTTCTCGAAGGATTCCCGGGCATCAAGAAGCAGTGGTATCCACAGGTCGAGAGCGCCCTCACCGTCAATCTCGCCAAAGGTCGTGTGAGAGTGTCGGGAAAGGTCGACCTCGCCCTCGGTCGCCCGCCCGACAAAGTGATCATCGACCTGAAGACCGGCAGCGTCTTCGGAGCGCACCGCGACGATCTACGCCTCTACGCATTGCTCGATCTCCTGTCGATCGGGCAATCCCCTCGCAAGGTCGCCAGCTTCTACATCGACTCGGCCGAAATCCATCCCGAAGACATCACCGAAGGCACGCTGCGATCAGCTGCCAAACGACTCGAATCGGGTCTCGTGCGCGCCATCGAACTCAAGTTGCACAAAGCAACAGCCGAGCGTCGCCCCGGATCGAACTGCCGCTGGTGTGTTCATCTCGATTCGTGCGAGGCGGGCCAGGCCTACATGACACAACGAGAAGAAGACGAAGGCTGGTGACTCACCCGGTCGCACGTGTCAGGACGTCATGAAAGCGACCGGCACACCAAGGCCGGCGCTCGCGGTGACTGTGGCGATCTTGCGCCCGGGCTGAACGGCGTCCTTCACCGGTCCGAGCGCGCCGGCACCGACATGACCGGCCAGCGCATCGAGGTCGTTCACCACGAACACCACACCCCACAGGCTCGCCGGTTCGTCCGCCGAGATATCGGGGCGTTCGACGACTTCGAGAATCACCGACCCAGCACGGTGAAAACCCTGGCGGACTCCCCCGCCCACCTCTCGGATGCGCTTCAGGGGTAGACCCAACGACGTTTCGATGGCACCGCACGTGCGATCGAGCGACGGAGTCATGACCACCACGTGATCGATCGATGTCACGTCGAGACCATGATCGAATTTTTCGGTTGGAGCGACAGCGATCGATGTGGGAATGCCGTCGATCGACTCGACGGAATCAGCGATGGAGTCGAAACCCCAACCCGTCAGCCCGCCTGAACTTGCCCCAGAAAAGACGAACCGCACTCCGGCGATCACCGTGTGGTGGTGATCCGAGTGCGGTGCGGTGACGAATCCGAGGTCACGCCACGGCGCAACGGGAACGTCGAGAAAGAGTTCGGTGAGCAATGACCTCAGCCGCGGCCCATGTTGGGACGCTTGCCGTGGTTGGCCTTCGAGCGGCGGAGCCGGGCCTTGCGCTTCTTGGTCTTCTTCGACATAGGTTTCGCAGGCTAGCGGGAG
>RFSV01000045.1 GCA_009923785.1 Acidimicrobiia bacterium
CGCACCCCCTGTCGTCGGTCCCCGACCGGCGACCGCACGAGTTTCGCAGATCGACCCCGTCGGCTCAATGTCGACCGGTGGGCTGGGGTGGGATCAGACGGCTCCGGTCCGGTTGTCGACGTGGGTTTCGATCAGTTCCACGACGTAGCCGTCGAGGTCGATCACGAAGGCGACGGTCACCGGCCAACGCTCGAGTCGGGTCGGCTCCATCTGCGACGTGGCGCCGGCGGCAATGCACCGGTCGTAGATCTCCTGACAGTTGTCGACGTTCATATAGATCTTCCACAAGGCGAACCCATGGTCGATTGACTGGCGACCCTCGTAGCGCTCGGCGAGTTGGAGTCGTCCTCCTCCCTTGTCGGCGGCGAGGACGATCTCGTGCACATCGGGTATCTCGGTGCGACTCTGCACTTTGAGTCCGACCGCCTCGGTGTAGAAACGCTCCGACTTTTGGATGTCGTCGACGTAGATGCAGTACTGCCCGACTGTGGTGGCCATGTCTCTCCTCGAAGTCAGAACGGATAGAGCGGGAAGTCGTGACCGGTCAGCCAATGACGGCCGACCGACTTGGCCTCGGCCCAACGGGCGATCAGGTCGTCTTCGGTGCGTTCGTCGGTGAGCTGCCCGAGATCGGTCGGCCGGTGACCGATGCGCTCGGCGATCGGACGCAGAGCCTCGAGGTCGAAACCGAACACGTCGGCTGCCGACTCGCCGAGCATGCGACGCGTCTCGTGCACCGGAATGTCGTGGAAGGTGGCCTTCAACGCCTCGAACGTGGCCGGCCACGTCCCTTCCGGATGCGGAAAGTCGGTTCCCCACAACATGTTGTCAATACCGATCTCGTAACGCATTCCGAGTTCGCGGCGCTTCACGTTGGCGAGACCGGTGAAGCAGTTGCGGTCGACGATCTCGCTCGGGAGCATGTCGACCTTGCCGGCGAAAGCTCCTTTGCCGAGTTTCTCGGCACCTTTTTGACCCATCCAAAGTCGATCCCACGACCAGAGCAACTGTGGCAGCCACCAGCAACCGCCCTCGGTCGCACAGAACTTCAGACCTGGGAAGCGCGTGAAGACACCTGACCAGAGCATGAACCACATCGGGCGCGCCGGAAACCACGTCACCTCGGTGACGTAGATGCCGAGGTGATCGCCGTACAGATCGCGCTCGGCCGAACCCGAATGCGTCACGATCGGCATCTGGTATTCCTCGCAACGCGCCCACACCGGGTCGTAGCGACGATCGTGATACGGAGCTTGATTGCACCAGCGGGCGGGAATCATCACCGCGCCGAGTCCGTTCTCCTTGGCCCAATCGATCTCGGCCAGCACATCGTCGAGATCACCCGTGATCGGGACGAGAGCCACGCCACAACGTCGCCCGGGGCTCGTGGCGACCAATTCGCTCAACCAACGGTTGTGCGCCTTCGAACCGGCGAGACCGAGTTCTGGGTCGAGATCGCCAGACAATCCGAGACCGGCGCCGAAGGGAACCGCCGTCCTGCTCTCGACGGCGTCGGCGTCGGGGTAGACGACCTCGGCCGCGACACCATCGGCATCGAGCGTGAGATCACGACGATCGGCGTCCCAACCACCGGCGAGCTCCTCACCGTGCTCGTCGAACCAGTTCTTCGCGAACTTCGAGTCGCGAACTCCCAATTTGGTCGAGGCTTCGATCAGAGCCTGTTGCTGCTCGAGGAACTCGTCGAGCTGCGACCAATACTTCTTCTCGAGGTACGTGCGGTATTGCTCGGTGGGAAGTCCGGCATGACTGTCGGCGGCGACGATCACGTACGGATCGTTCACCGAACCGTGATCGACCGATGCGGTTCTGTCTTCGGTGACGGTCATGGTGTTCCTCCTAAGCCGCGTTCTGCGGCGCGAATGCCGGACATTTGTACGCCTCGAGCGGAATCTCGGCTCGATCGACGAGGTGATGCACGTCGGCGACCTTCGGGCCGAACTTCGCGGCCACTGGTGCCAGGGCGTCAAGATCGAAGCCATACAGACGGGCGGCGTTGCCGCCCACCATCATCGCCGTCTCGTCGACCGGAACCGGACCGAAGGCCAGTCGCAGCGCCAGCTCGGAATACGGGGTGCTCGCTTCCTTGTGCGGATAGTCGCTTCCCCACATGATGCGGTCGATACCGACTTCGTGGCGGAGAAGAACTTCGTTCGGACGAATGAAACTGGCACCGATGTTGCACTGACGAGCCCAGTACTCGCTCGGCTTGGCCGACAATCCGGTCACGATGGCTCGACCCCATTCGGCTTCCTGCGATCCGGTGGCGGTGGCCATGCGATCGAAGAAGAAGTCGAGACGCTTCAATTCTTCGGGGACCCACGCCGTGCCCTGCTCGGTGAAGACCAACTGAAGATCGGGATGGCGATCGAGAGCGCCACCGACGACGAGGTGAGTGAGAGCCCGATGGGCGAACCACGACACCTCGAGCATGAAGATCACGGCGTCGAGATCTTCGGGGCCCATCGGCGGTGATGCCGATCCGGTGTGGTGGTTGAGAGGCATGCCGAGTTCTTCACACACCTGCCAGAGCGGCTCGTAGTACGGCTCGTACAACTGCGGTGCTTCGCCGCCGGGTGGTGTTCCAGGGAGCAGCACACCACCCCGCAGACCGTTGTCGCGCGCCCATCTCACTTCGGCGACGGTCGCGTCCATGTCGAGCATGTTGATCTGAGCAACACCGGCTCGCCGGCCGGGTGTCTCGTTGCAGAAATCGGCGAGCCAACGGTTGTGGGCTCGCAATCCAGCCCAACGCCGTTCGGCATCGGCTCGGGTCATGGCCGGCGGCTGAGTGGTGAGAGAGGACTTGGGATAGAAGGGCGGAACGGTGTTCGGAAAAATCACCTCGGCGACGATTCCGTCCTGCAGGAGGTCGCCGTCGCGCCGGGCCGAGTTCCAGTTGCGCGGGCCGAGATCACCCTCCAAGTCGGGATACGGGTTCTCGAAGGTGGCGGCCCAGGCGTCGAAGTCGTCGAGCCATTTCGATTCGAGATAGGGGCGATAGTCGGGGATGTCTCCCCCGGCGTGGCCGTCCGACGACACGACGATGTAGCGATCGTCTCCGGCGGCATCGGTGACCACAGCTGGTCTTGTCACGACGAGAACCCCCTCTGTTCGATCACGACACGACGAACGTATCAGTCGCGACCTGCCGGGAAAAGGCCCACTGCTAGGTTCGCCTCGGAGCGACGACATTCGCTCGATGGGGGGATTCGTGAAGCATTTACAGAATCGCGTCGCCGTGGTGACCGGAGGGGCCGGCGGAATCGGACGGGCCATGGTCGAGAGATTTCTCGACGAGGGTATGAAAGTCGTCGTCGCCGACATCGACGAGAACCTGCTGACATCGGCCGTCGACGAACTGACGACACGAGGCGGCGAGGTCATCGGGGTGCCGACCGATGTGTCACGTCTCGAATCGGTCGAGAACCTGCGCGACCGGACTCTCGAAAGCTTCGGCGGGGTGCACGTCGTGTGCAACAACGCCGGCGTCGCGTCGGGCGCCTACGGACGCATCTGGGAACACGAAGTGAACGACTGGCGATTCGCCTTCAGTGTGCATGTGTACGGCGTGATCAACGGGATCAAGGCCTTCGTGCCCACCTTGCTCGAGCGAGGCGACGAGGGCCATGTCGTCAACACTTCCTCGCACAACGGCGGATTCGCGCCAATCGCGTCGAGCGCTACTTACGCCACCTGTAAGAGTGCTGTGGTGACGATCTCCGAGTGTCTCTGGGGGCAACTCCGGGAAGTCGGCAGTGATATCGGTGTCTCGGTTCTCTTTCCGAGTGGGAAGACCAAGGGATTGCTCGACACCGGAATCTGGAAGACACGCGAGCGACCAGCCGAGTACGCGACCGACAAGCCGGTCGACACCGAATCGAAGATGCAGGATTGGATCAAGTCGATGGAAGCTGCCGGAACGCCCGTCACCTTCACACCACTGACCGAAGTGGCCGACACCGTGATCGACGGACTCTTGAACGACCGATTCTGGATGGTGGAAGAAGGACGCTTCGAAGACATGGTCCGTATGCGCGCCGATGTGATGTTGAATCGTGCCGCGCCGTCGTACCCGCGATCATGAGTCGACACCCCTGACGATCTGCGCTCGGCGGTAGCGTCGAGATCGTGACGTCGAGCCCCTCCGACACTTCGGTCTCCGCACGCGGCCTCATCAAGACGTACGGAGAGGTCACCGCTCTGGCCGGGCTCGATCTCGACGTACCGGGCGGAACGGTGCTCGGACTCCTCGGCCCGAACGGTGCCGGCAAGACGACGGCCGTGTCGATTCTCACCACACTCGTGCGTCCCGATTCGGGTTCCGCACATGTTGCCGGCGTGGACGTCATGGCCGATCCACGTGGTGTTCGTTCACGCATCGGGCTCTCGGGTCAGTACGCGGCTGTCGACGAACACCTGACGGCCACCGAGAATCTCGAAATGATCGGATGCCTCTACGGCATGCCCCGTCGCGAGGCGCGTCGACGCGGCCTCGACTTGCTCGAGCAGTTCCGACTCATGGAAGCATCCGATCGACCACTGAAGACGTTCTCGGGCGGCATGCGTCGCCGCATCGACCTGGCCGGCGCCTTGGTAGCCGATCCCCCGGTGCTATTCCTCGACGAGCCCACCACCGGGCTCGACCCGCGAAGTCGCGGCGAACTCTGGGACGCGATCCGCGAGCGGGTGAAGGGTGGAACGACGGTCCTTCTCACCACCCAGTACCTCGAAGAGGCCGACCAACTGGCCGACGAGATCGTGGTGATCGACCATGGTCGATCCATCGCCAAAGGAACGGCCGAACAACTGAAACGACGCGTCGGCGGTGAGCATCTCGACGTTCATGTGAGCGGCGACGGCGCCGTCGCCACGACGGAGTCGATTCTGGCCGCCGTCGCCACCGGTCCGCTTCGCATCCACCACGACGATGGCGAGCTCTCCGCTCCCGTTTCCAACGGAGTGGAAGCACTGTCCACGGTTCTGCGAGAACTCGAATCACGACAGGTGACGATCGTCGACATCGGACTCCGTCGACCGACTCTCGACGACGTGTTCATGGAACTCACCGGTCATGAGGCCGAAGCGGAGGTCTCCTCGTGAACCTGCTCCGAGATTCGGCCACCATCGCCCGACGCAACGTGATCCGCATCCGTCGCGTCCCCGACGTCATGGCCTTCGTGGTCGTACAACCGATCATGTTCGTGTTGTTGTTCGCCTACGTGTTCGGCGGGTCCATCGACATTCCGGGAGGCAACTACCGCGAGTTCCTGATGGCCGGCATCTTCTCCCAGACCGTGGTGTTCGGTGCCACCTTCACCGGCGCCGGTCTCGCCGAAGACATGCAAAAGGGACTCATCAACCGCTTCCGTTCACTGCCCATGTCGCGTTCGGCGGTGGTGGCCGGCCGCACCGTGAGTGACGTCGTCTACAACGCTCTGTCGATCATCGTGATGTCGTTGGCCGGCCTCGCCGTGGGTTGGCGTATCCGCGGGTCGTTTCTCGACGCCGTGGTCGCTTTCGCATTGCTGCTCTTCTTCGCCTATTCGTTCTCATGGGTGATGGCCTGCATCGGACTTCTCGTGCCGACACCCGAGGTGGTCAACAACGCGACGTTCGTGGTGTTGTTCCCACTCACCTTCATCGCCAACACGTTCGTGCCATCCGACAACCTGCCTGGTGTCTTGAAGCCCATCGCCGAATGGAATCCGGTGTCGACGCTCACCCAGGCGGTTCGCGAAGGTTTCGGCAATCTGCCGGTGGGCACTCCTGAGCCCACGGCATGGCCGTTGCAGAACGCCACGCTCTACACGCTCGTGTGGGCAGCGATCTTGATCGTGGTGTTCGCGCCGATCGCTACTCGCTTGTATCAGCGAGCTGGCGCCCGCTGACGACTACTCGATGCGCAAGCCCGAGATGGCGCGGGCGATCACCAACTGCTGGATCTCGCTCGTTCCCTCGAAGATGGTGTGGATCTTGGCGTCGCGATGCATGCGCTCGACGTGGTACTCGCGGGTGTAGCCGTAGCCACCGAGAATCTGGATGGCCTCTTCGGTGACGCGCACGGCGGTCTCCGACGCGTAGTACTTGCTCATCGAGCCTTCACCGTTCTTGAAACCACCGTTACGAGCGAGCCACGCGGCGCGCCAGATGAGCAGACGAGCAGCGTCGATCTGGGTGACCATGTTGGCCAACTTGAACGCGATGGCCTGGTTCATGATGATCGGCTTGCCGAACGCCACGCGCTCCTTGGCGTAGTCGAGGGCGATCTCGTAAGCCCCTCGCGCGATACCGAGTGCCTGCGCACCCACGGCCGGGCGGGTGGCCTCGAAGGTCTTCATGGCCGGCTGAGCTTCACCGGTACGGCCGGCTTCCCGGGCACGGGCCAGCTTGGCGTCGAGCTTCTCCTTGCCACCGAGCAGACAGCGGCCAGGAACACGCACGTCGTCGAGGACGACCTCCGCGGTGTGCGACGCCTTGATGCCGTGCTTTTTGTACTTCTGTCCCTGCGACAGACCCTTGGTTCCCGGCGGGACGACGAACGACGCCTGACCGCGACCCTTCAGTTCGGGATCGACCGCGGCAACCACCACATGGACGTCGGCGATTCCACCGTTGGTGATCCAGGCCTTGGTGCCGTTCAGCACCCATTCGTCGTTGGCCTCGTCGTACACCGCACGCGTGCGCAACGACGACACGTCGGATCCGGCATCGGGTTCACTCACGCAGAACGCGCCGAGCTTCACATCGTCGGCGGTTCCATAACACTGCGGCACCCATTCGATGACTTGCTCGGGTGTTCCGTTGCCGCTGATTCCGGCGGCGGCCAGACCCGATCCCATGATCGCCATACCGAGTCCGGCGTCACCCCAGAAGATCTCTTCGATGGCGACCGGGAGCGTGAGTCCAGAATTGTCGCTCATGGCGTTCATCATGAAGTCGACGCCGTAGAGACCGATCTTGGCGGCCTCTTGCACGATCGGCCATGGGAACTCCTCGCGATCGTCCCACTCTTCGGCCGCCGGACGCATCACGTCCTTGGCGAATTCGTGGATCCAATCCTTCAACTGAATCTGGTCGTCGTTGAGAGCGAGGTTGAAATCGGCCATGACCAGAGGTTACCCATGGGTAACCGGGCGAGCCACTTCTGCCTGTCCCGGCCGAGCACTGGCAGACTCGATCCGTGGCATCCCCCCAGTCGGTGAGCACCATCAGCCTCCGCGGCATCGTGGCGTCCGTCCTCGTCGGACTCGGTGTCCTCCATCTCCTGGTGGCCGTCGGACGGGCCCACGACTGGGCTCTCGAGGGAGCAATTCTCGCGGTGGCCGGACTGACCCATCTCCTGGCCGCCGTCGGTTTCGTCGTCTCGACGCGGCCACGTCTCTACGCCGGAATTCTGGTCTGGCTCGCCGTTGCCGCTGCCTCCCTCGTGTACACGAGAACGGTCGGCTATCCCTTCGGCCCGTTCTCGGGGTACGCCCCCACGCTGTCGTCGTACGAGTTCACGATTCTCGGACTCTCACTGGTCGCGGGCGCTCTCGTCGGCGGTGTGCTCTTGGTCGACGTCGACGTCATCGGTCGCGCCGGCTGGCGGTTCGACACCATCGCGCCGGCCGTCGTGGTCGTGGCGGCGATGCCGGGTCTGGCCGCTACCAGTTGGGTCGACAATGCCTCGAGTCTGACCGGTTCCGGACACGTTCATGTCTCCTCCACTCTTGCGATCGGCGGCGACGAACTCACATGGGACGAGCGAGCCGAACTCGGCAACGACGTGGCACGCGCACGAGAAATTGCGCTGGCGTACCCCACACTCGAATCAGCTCTCGATGCCGGGTGGATCCTGTCGGGCGAGTATGCGCGAGGCGCCGGCCAATTGGTGGTCGATGGATCGCGTGACTTTCGTACCTTCGAGTTCGACGTGAACATCCCCCACGGACTGATCTACGCATCGTCCGACTCCGATGCCCCAGTCGTCGGCGTCCAGTACTCACAGTGGGTGTCGACAGATGTCGGTCCGTCGGGCTTCGTCGGACAAGAGTCGCTCTGGCACCTTCACGGAGGTACCTGTGTGGTCGACGGCCCAATGGGTCGATACGCGGTTCCGCTCGACGAACCCACGACGGGCTCGGGTTGCCAAAACGTGAACGGCACACGCGATGACACAGTGTCCTACATGATCCGCGCCTGGGTGGTTCCGGGATGGGAGAACCCGTACGGGATCTTCGCCCACGATCACCCGGCTCTCAGCTGAGGAGAGCGCTCAGGAGGCGCGCCGGTTGCGCCCGCCGCGCGAGGTCTTTCTCTTGTGCTCGAGAAAGTCGACGAGCAGGTAGTCACCCAGGTTGTCGCTGCTGGTCAGGAACGCTCGACCACCGTTGAGCGACGACATCTGTTCGACGAAGCGTCGTAGATACACGTCGGCATCGAGCATGAAGGTATTGATGCGAATGTTCTCCTTGGAACAACGCACCGCCTCCCGCAACGTCGCTTCCACGGTCAACTGCTGCGCTTCGTAGCCGTCGAAGTACGTGAACCATGCGTCACCGTACGGCGTGATGTGCGCCGTCGGCTCACCATCGGTGATCATGATGATCTGTTTGTTGCCGTGCTGACGCGCCAACATCTTGCGGGCGAGCCCGAGCGCGTGGTGCATGTTGGTGCCCTGCATACCCGGGATGGTGGCCTCGACCAATTCGTCGGCTTTGATCTCCCAGGCAACATGTCCGAACATCAAGATGCCGAGATAGTCACGGGGATACTGCGACGAGATGAGCGATTGCAGTGCCACGGCCACCTTCTTTGCCGGACCCCACCGATCGTCTCGATACATCGAGTACGACGCATCGAGCATGAGGACTGTGGCCGAGCGCGTGAGGTGCTCGGTCCGCTCGATCTCGAAGTCGTCCGGGGACAACCGCACCGGGGTCCCCTTGCCACTTCGATTCAACGCGTTGCGAATGGTCCGCTGCAGATCGAGATTGAACGGATCGCCGTATTCGTAGGGCTTGGTGTCGTACGTGCGTTCATGACCTTGGCCGATCGGACTGATCTGGTGCTGGCCCAACTTGTCCTTGGCGAGTCGCGAGAACATGTCGCGCAAAGCCTTGGAGCCGATCTGACGCATACCCTTCGGCGTGACCTCGAGCTTGCCCTCTTTCTGGCGAATCAGACCCTCACGCTCGAGTTCCTGGACCAGCTTCGACAGCTTGTCCATGGCGTTGGCGACGTCGTCACCCATGAGATCGCGAACTCGATCCATGTCGGCTTCGGCCAGTTGCTGTGGTGTCGAGGGGTTGCGTAACAAGTCTTCGAGCTGATCGAGATCGCCGAGATCGCGCATGGTCTGCATCGCCTGCTCGAATCCCATCGGATCCTGTCCCTGCATCTCGTAGCCCTGCTCCCACTGAAGCGACGGGAACATCGACTGCATGTTGGCGCTCAACTGACCCATCTGCTGTTGCAGATCCATGTCCTGCATCAACTGCTGGGACAACTCCTCGAGCTGGGCCCTTTGTTCGGGTGACATCGAGTTGTACATGGCCTGGGCGGCCGCCATGCGCTGGGCGATCTGTTCGAGGAGTTCTTCGATCGTCTGCGGATTCTCGGGGAAGAAGTCGCCGAACTCCTTCATGAATTCGTCGAAACCGGGATCTTCGCCACGCTGATGCTTGTCGATCATCTCGTTCAGCGCGGTCATCATCTCTTTCATGCGCTGCATGTCCTGCGGCGTCATGTTCTGAATGGCCGACGACATCTGATCGACCATCTGCTGAGCGAGTTGATTGCGCAACTTGTCCTTCAGCTGCTCGAAACGTTGTTCGGCTTCCTTCGACTCGAAGTCGTAGGCGTCGAGTTCACGCACCTTGCCGGCCAGGTCGTCGGGGAGCATGTCGAGTCGGAAGTTGCGGTCTTCGGCTGACCTCTGAGCGCTCTCCTGACGACGGGCGTCGGAACTCTTGTTGGCCTCGCGCACCGACTGATCGATCGCATGACGCTCCTCGTCGACGATGTCGTTCAATTCGTCGGCGATCTCCTTGTAGACGCCACCCAAATCGCCACGGTCGAGGAGTTCTTGGCGACGCTCCTTCAGCTGCTTACGCATCTCCTGCAGGCCCATGAGGCGCTCACCGTTCGGGTCGGTGAGACCCCGGTTCATCATCCGTCTCAGCGCACCCCGCAGGTCGCCGTACGCGAGCAGATCGTCCGACATCTCTTCGAACAAGGAGGTGTTGTCGAGATCGAATCCCTGCTGGGTGCCGTCCCAGCGCGAATAGGTGAATCGACCGGCCATGAACGCACGCTAGTCCTGGCCGAACGTCCGGCGACCCTCGGGCCCGACCGGTAGCCTGCCCCCGACCATGAAAGTTCAACGAACCTTCGTCTTCGTCGACCTCTCGGGGTTCACGAAGTTCACCGCCACGCACGGTGATTCCTCGGCCGGTGACATTCTCACCCGGTTCCGAGCCCAGGTTCGCGACGAAGCGGCCAAGTGTGGAGTACGCGTCGACAAATGGCTCGGCGACGGCTGCATGATCGTGGCGGTCGAACAGGAACAGGGGATCCGCTTCGCCCTCGATCTACAGCGGCAGTGCGAAGACGTGTGCGCACCGCTCAAAGTGCGGGTCGGTATCGCAACTGGCGAAGTCCTCATGTTCCAGGGCGAGGACTACATCGGCAGTTCGGTCAACCAGGCATCGCGCCTGTGCGACGCCGCCGACTCCGACGAAGTGCTCATCGCCCGGGCCGACATGCCACGTCCGCCCCGTGGAGTGAACGAGCACAATCACTCGCCACTCACGTTGCGCGGTCTCGGAACGATCGACGTCGTTCACCTCACGGCCGAGAAGTCGCTCGGAGGTCTGCACGACACCGGCGAACTCTGGACTCGACTCCCCTACGTCTGATCGGTCGTGATCGAACTCGGAGCTTCGCTCCCCAGCCTCGTGGCACTCGGAACGTCCTCGACGTCCGACGTCGACGGCTCACCCGTCCCCGGAAACGGCTTTCACACTCGCTTCGCCGACGATCTCGGGGCCCTCGCTGCCCACGGCATCACCCATCTCCGACTCGGCTTCGACTGGTCGAGGCTTCAGCCCCGCTCGGGAATGGGCGACGAGCTCAATGGTGAGTGGGTCGAGTGGTATCGCGATGTGCTGAGCGCCGCCCGGGCCTCCGGAATCGAGGTGTGGGCCGGACTCCTCGAACGTCACGTACCGCGTTGGTTCGACGACGAACGCGGTTTTCGTGACACCAAGACCGCCGACCGCTACTGGCCCCGATTCGTGGAGGCGTCGGCCGGCGCCTTCGGCGACCTGGTGGCGGGTTGGTTCCCGATCGACGACCCCATCGGGTACGCAGCACGCCTCGAACCGGACGACGTCGTGCGACACGGCGAGGTGGTCGACATCATGGTGCGAGCCTGGCGTGACTCGTGGCGGGTGCTGCGGGGCGGCCCCCCAGTCGCCGGATCGTTCGCTATCCGCACGGTGCGACCAGCCGACGACTCGGGTCCGGCGGCCGAAGCCGCCCGACGGGAGGATCATCTCCGGTGGCGAACCTTCTTGTGCGGACTGCGCGACGGAACGCTCGTGATACCGGGACGAGCCGATCGCGAAATACCCGATCTGGCCGGTGCGATCGACATCGTCGGCGTGCGACTACGCACTGATCTCGGATCCGACACCGGTATCGACGACGAATCGTTGCGTCGTTGGCAGGAACGCGCCGCCATGATGCTTCATCGGGTCACCGACGAAGGTCCCGACCTTCCGATCGCCGTCGCCGCGTACCGCGTCAGTCGGTCACGTCGTTCGGAGACGGCGCGCGATGCCGAAGTGCTGACCGAGGCGACCAAACGGGCTGTCGATCATGTCGTGTCCGACGGCATTCCGATCAAGAACGTGTTCGTCGAACCCGGAATCGCCGCCAACAAAGCAACTCAAGAATCGGCATTTCTCGACTGGGATCGACATCCCACTCCGCTCGCCTCCGCCTGGACTCGCTGACTCACCTCAAGGGTCGAGTCATTTGATGGCGGTGGGGGCCACGGGACCGCCGAGACCACGAGTGAACGGCAACGGCGTCGCCGTCAACAAGAAGTCGTACTGCCCGTCTGCCGCGCAGTCGGCGGCCAACTCGTCGAGCACCCAGTTCTGACCCTGGGTGAGTCCGATGTCGCGGATGTTCACCATGTGCACCGGCAACAGCGCTGCCGGATCCTCGGGCGGATAACACTCGAACACGATCGTGTCGGTGGCCACGATCGCCACGTCGTGGTCGCGAATCCACTCCACGCTCTTCAGGCCGATGCCCGGGGTGGGATGGGAATAGTGAACCTTGTCGCCGACGCGCAGCCAATGCATCTGACCGGTGCGAACGCACACGATGTCACCGGGCATCACCGTCAGGCCCGCCTTCGTCGCCGCCGTTTCGAGATCGTCGCCCGTGACCGCGTACATGTCGTCGAAGTGGTCGACCCCGTGCAGACGCGCGATGTCGAGAAGCACACCACGCGACACGACCGGGCCGACCTTTTCGATACCGAGCTCGTGACTTCCAGCCTCGTCGACCGTATTCATCGGCACGCCGTTGTAGAGGAGTCCGTCGTAACCCACATGGGCGAGTGAATCGAGGTGGGTCGACGCCTGGATTCCCATCGACACCGCATCGTCACTCGATGTGAAGTCGCCCGGGTCTCCGGTGAGCGACTGGTTGATCGACACCATCGTGCGCTCGGGATTGATGCGGCCCGGGATGTAGCCGAGCTGCATGCCGTCTTCGTCGAACGGGTACGAGAGCGAGAAGACTTTGCCCTGCCGGGCCGCGGCCATACCTCGGCGCACTGCATCGACGTCGATCAGATTGAGAGTGCCGCGCCGATCGTCGGCCCCCCATCGACCCCAATTCGACACTTTGGCGGCGAGTTCATGGACGTAGTCGGGAAGTGCCATCGGATCAACCGTTCACCAGTTCGGCCATGGTGCGCAACGTATCGGGAGAGCCCCCCACGATGAGAGTCGTCACTCGACTCTCACGCCAGGCCGCCAGGTCATCTTTGATCTTGGCCGGCGGACCGACGAGGCAGATCTCGTCGACCATGGCATTCGGCACGGCGGCGACTGCTTCGGCCTGCTTGCCGTTCAAGAACAGACTTTGAATGCGATCCACGGCTTCCTCGTAGCCGAGTCGGCGAAAGACGTCGGCATGGAAGTTCATCTCCTGCGCGCCCATACCGCCCACGTACAGCGCGAGCGTGGGCCGTACCCGGTCGTAGGCGCGGTCGATGTCGTCGTCGATGGCGATGGTGGCTGTGGCCAAGATCTCGAAATCCTCGGGCCGGCGACGAGCTGTTGGACGAGCGAAGCCCTCTTCGAGCGATGCCGCATACAACTCTTCGTGCCGCGGCGCATAAAAGATCGGGAACCAACCATCGGCGATCTCGGCCGCCAAGGCAACGTTCTTCGGGCCTTCGGCTCCGAGGAAGATGGGAACGTCGGCACGCAATGGGTGCGTCATCACGTTCAAGGCCTTGCCGAGACCAAGACCGTCACGGGCCGGAATCGGATACTCGGGGCCGTCGTTCGTGAGCCTCTCTTCTCGAGCCAGGATCTTGCGGACGATGTCGACGTACTCACGGGTGCGAGCGAGAGGCTTGTTGAACCTTTGTCCGTACCACCCCTCGACCACCTGCGGACCTGACACGCCGAGGCCAAGGCAGAACCGCCCTGCCGACAGATGGTCCATGGTGATCGTCGCCATGGCAGTGGCCGACGGAGTACGCGCCGAGATCTGCACGATGTTGGTGCCGAGCCGCAGTCGCGACGTTCCGGCACCCCACCACGCGAGAGGCGAAATGGCGTCACTTCCCCACGATTCCGCCGTCCAGGCCGAGTCGTAGCCGAGACCTTCGATCATCGACAGTGTCTCGGGAACACCGACCGGCATGGAGCGACCCCAGTAACCGATGTGCCAACCGAGTTTCAGATCTTGCGCCATTCGAGCGACCTCCCCCGTCCGACCCACGGTAGTTCGCCATGAACGCAGCGGGTCACCCGTGATAGGACAGAAGACCATGGAGATCGGATACACGCCCGAACAAGAAGCGCTACGCGCCGAACTGCGCGGCTACTACGAGGGTTTGCTCGACGAGGAAACGGTGGCCGAACTCGGCACGAGTCATGGAATCGGCGAGGCGCCTCGTCGCGTCTGGAAGCAGATGTGCGCCGACGGTTGGGCCGGCATCGGCTGGCCGAAGGAATACGGAGGCCAAGGCCGTAGCGCGATCGAGCAGTTCATCTTCTTCGACGAGTCGATGCGCGCCGGTGCGCCCGTTCCGATGCTGAGTATCAACACCGTGGGACCAACTCTCATGAATTTCGGAACTCAGGAGCAAAAAGACTTCTTCCTCCCGAAGATTCTCACCGGCGACCTGCACTTCTGCATCGGCTACTCCGAACCCGGCGCCGGCACCGACCTGGCCTCACTCCAGACCAAGGCCATTCGCGACGGCGATCAGTACGTGGTGAATGGTCAGAAGATGTGGACGTCGTTGTCGAGCGATGCCGACTACTGCTGGCTTGCCGTTCGCACCGATCCTGACGCACCCAAACACAAGGGCATCTCGATCCTCATCATGCCGATGAACACACCCGGGATCTCCTTGCAGCCCCTCAACCTCATCGGCGAGCACGACATCAATGCGATGTACCTCGACGATGTACGCATCCCCGTCGCCAACTGCGTGGGTGGCGAGAACAAGGGTTGGACGCTCATCACCAATCAGCTCAATCACGAGCGCGTCACTCTGTGCTCCACTGGCGTGGTCGAGCGCGCACTCGCTGACACGCTCGAGTGGGCCAAGAACACCACCCTGCCCGATGGACGTCGAGTCGCTGATCAGGAATGGGTACAGCTCAACCTCGCTCGAGTGCACGCGAAACTCGACGTGCTGCGACTCATGAACTGGCAGTCGGC
>RFSV01000046.1 GCA_009923785.1 Acidimicrobiia bacterium
CGCTTCGGCGAGCGCGTCCCAGCTCTCGACACCGTGGCGCCACGACGACGCGTGCACCTCGTCGACCACGACGTACGTGGACGATGAGCCGTCGAACGAGGTGGCGATCACCGTCGGACGCGATCGTCAGCCGGTAATCGCGTCGTACGCCAGTGGTGACACCGACCTACGACTCATTCGTTGCAACGAATACACCTGCACCGAGTCGTGAAGAACGGTGGGGTGGGCGCCCACGGAACGCCCAACCCCACAGCGCCAACGTACTTGTCAGCGCGTCAGTGAGTAGAGCCGTCTAACAAAAAGTTCAGAAGCCGATAACCGACGGAATCCACTCGTCGATTCGCGTACTCATCAGGGTCGAACTGTTGGCAAGAAGATGTCCGTCTCCTTCGCAGACGACAACTTCACCAACTCCAGCCATTGCTGCGACCACATGGCTCGATTCGATCGGAAGAATTTCATCGCAATCACCATGAAACAAGAGGAGTGGCTTACCGCGCAGACCGGGCGCCACTTCGCATCCAGCCGACTGTGTGGCGAAGGTGACCACACCTGCTACCTCGTCCATGACAACGCCGACGCGCACGGCGACTGCACCACCAAACGAGTGTCCCATCACCACGACTCTCTGAGCACCGGCATCGGCTACCAACTGCACAGCTGCCGCCACGTCGAGACAACAGGCATCGAGATCGTTCGGTCGGCGATACGACACGCGAACTACGGGTACACCGCGTTTCGACCAGGTTTCTCCGAGGTTCTGATACAAACCTTCACCAGGACCGAGCAAGCCGCCCATCGCACCACCACACGCCACAATGGCCGCTGGTTGTGCCGTCTGACCTGCTGGTACTTGATGCCACAGCAACGACACCATTCCTCGCATGGTGAACATCTCGACATGGCGGAGTGTCGGCGTGATCATCGCCGATTGCGTGGCAATGACGTTCAGAGCATGTAGCGGTGGCTCCACCGCTTGTACCCTACAAAAGCCATGGCGACCCCCCGCCCAACGCCGATCGACTTCGACGATCCTGCACAGCGCGAGGTCGCGCAACGTGTTGGACGAGCCTGGCGCGACATCCGCCGCGGGGCATCGATGAGCGCACTCGTCGAATATTTCTTCGGCACCGGCGACGACGCTCTGGAAAGCGGTCAAATGGACACCCTCGACGTTCTCGTTCAGCAGGATGCCTGGCGAATGGGTGACCTCGCCGAAGCCCTTCGTGTCGATCCGTCGACTGCCACTCGGGCCGTCCAGCGCCTCGAACGCATCGGTCTCGCCGCTCGGTGCGCCAACCCCAAGGACAAGCGAGTCGTCATGGTGTCGGTCACCGATGACGGTCGCTCACGCCATGCCGAAGCCCACGCCCGTCGCCTCGACGCACTCCGCGCCATCATGGAGGCGTACGACGGCAAGGAACGACTGCAGTTGGCCGCCTATCTCGAGCGATTCGTCATGGCACTCGACGAGTTCGTGGCCACCCACCGCGCCAAGCCCTGAACCGACGGTTCTCGTGGCCGATCGACGACGCTTTGCCGACGACGCAATGCCCTATGCCCCTCAACTGTTCGGCACCGCACTGCGCATGACCCGAAACCGGGCCGATGCCGAGGATTTGGTGCAAGAGACCATGTTGAAGGGCTTTCGCGCCTATGAATCGTTCGAGACGGGAACAAATCTGAGGGCCTGGCTGTTTCGGATCCTGACCAATACGTTCATCAACCGCTACAACGCCAAAAAGGCGCGACCCCAGGAGTCAGACTTCGGTGACCTCGACGAGTTCTACCTCTACACCAGGGCCCCGGCCCTTGCCAGACGTCTCGAAGGTCGCAGCGCCGAAGAAGAGGTCATCGACCTGTTCACCGACGACGAAGTCAAAGCAGCGCTCGAAGATTTACCGGAGATTTTCTTGCTCCCCGTTCTGCTGGCCGACGTGCAGGACTTCTCGTATCAAGAAATCGCCGACATGCTCGACATCCCGTTGGGGACTGTCATGAGTCGATTGCACCGTGGCCGACAGGCACTTCAAAAGGCCTTGGTCGAATTCGCCGAAAGTCGAGGACTCATCGATGGCTGATTGTCGCGAGACCATCCGACAGCTGTATTCGTATCTCGACGAGATGTTGGAAGAGAGCCTGCGCGTCCAAATCAGCACCCATTTGGACGAATGTCCCGACTGTCAGGACCGAGTGGAGTTCGAATACACCTTGAAAGCACGAATTCGTGCTCGGGCCGCCGACGAACCTCTCCCCGACGAATTGCGCCAACGCCTACTCGACTGTTTCGACATGGACATCGACGGCTGATGGTCGCTACGCTCTCTCCCATGTTCGCTGCATACGTATGGCATTGGTGGATTGGTGTCGTCCTCTCCGTCGTGGGCGTCCTCACCGTGGTTGCCATGGGTGCGGGCTATCTGAAGCAAGTCTCCGCTACCCGTTTCCCGGGTAAGCGTCAGCAGCGCGGTCATTCCGAGGGCTGACGCGCCGTAGGAGCGCTCATGACGCTGCGCTCCGACTCCTTCTCATCGATTCTCGATCGGTGTCACTTTCCCGACCCCGGGGCGAGAGTTGCGTGTGCGGTATCGGGTGGAGCCGATTCGCTCGCCCTCTTGGCCCTTGCCGTTCACCACGGACTCGAGGTCACGGCGATTCATGTCGATCACGGACTTCGTGCCGGGTCGGAGTGTGAGGCCGATCTGGTCGAGAGGTGTGCTCGCGATGTGGGTGCCTCGTTCGAGGCACGACGAGTGGTGGTCGAACCCGGACCGAATGTCGAGGCGCGGGCTCGCGCTGCTCGATACGCCACTCTCCCCGTCGACGTCCTGACCGGTCATACTGCCGACGATCGGGCCGAGACAATCATCCTCAATCTCTTGCGCGGTGCCGGAGTGAGCGGCTTGATCGGAATGAACGTGGTCGGTGGACCGTCGGGTCGAGTCGTACATCCACTACTTCACGTTCGGCGTCATGAAACTCGAGCTGTTTGTTCCGAACTCGGCTGGACTCCTTTCGAGGACCCTTCCAATCTCGATCTCGGGCTCTTGCGCAATCGAGTACGACACGATGTGCTTCCACTACTGATCGACGCGGCTGGACGCGACCTGGTGGAGATCGTCACGCGCCAGGCCGACCTCATGGCCGACGATGAAGACTTGCTCGACTCGCTCGCCTCTGAACTCGACCCAACTGACGCTCGTGCTCTTGCGACCGCACCACCGTCATTGGCTCGTCGAGCGATCAGATCATGGCTCACCACCGATCATCCGCCTGACGCTGCGACCGTCGAACGTGTTCTTGCGGTGGCTCGAGGTGAGGCCGTTGCCTGTGAGATTCCGGGTGGGAATCGTGTTCAGAGAAAGAATCAGCGCCTTTTTCGAAACGGGGCCGTCTCACAGGACTAGATTTCCACGACGTGCCGCCGAAATTACGAGGAAAGTGGGCCCTGGGGATCACACCTCGACATTTCACGTGGATCCTGAAGGATCGTCTTGCGGTCTGCGAGCGACCTGGCGGCTACGGAGACAACCACCGCCGGGTCCGTCGACAAGAAGAGATCATCTGGATTCGCGAGAACGGCTTCGGATGCCTGGTGTCGATCATCTCGGCCCCCCACAATCTTCACAATTACGACGAGATGGGCGTGACCTACTTGCACCATCCGTATTCGCCCGACAACGTCGACGATTGGGCCAAGGGTCTCTTCAACGAACTGAAGACCTTGCTCGGCAAAAAGTCCAAGGTGATCGTTCACGGTGACGAGGTCGGCGACCGCATCATGGGTGCGATGGGCGCGTTCATCCGGTGGGCAGGTCTGGTGGAAGAACCCACCGAGGCGATCATGGTGGCCGAGAAACTCGCCGGTCACCAGCTCGATCCAGCCGCTCGGGCGCTGATTTTGAGAGCACACGAACTCCGTTAGCCCCCTGGCTAGGGTGAGTATGTGGCGACCGAGCACGGCCGACGCATCCTGATCACCGGGATGGGGAGTCAGCTCGGATCGCTTGTCGCCCGAGAGCTCGAGCAGCAGCCGTGGGTCGACGCCGTCGTCGGCCTCGACACCGATCCGCCTCGACGCCGCCTCGACCGTGCCGAATTCCACCGGCTCGACCCGAGCGACACTCTCGGGACCGCGGCTCTGGTGCGGGACGTCGACCCCCACACGATCGTGCACCTCGGGGTCTGGGAGCCCGATGCTCGCGCCGCACCTCGTCATGCCGAAGTTCTCACCCAACAATCGGCTGAATCAGTGTTCTCCGCCGCCAAGCGAACTGCATCACTTCGGCATGTGGTGCTGCGCTCAGGAATCGAGGTGTACGGACGCGCCGGAGACCGTCCGAAGGTTCCCGATGAGAGCACGGCCATGCGACCCACATCGCAGTACGGACGCATGCTCATGTATCTCGAACACGCTGCCGATCGTGCCTTCAATGGCACATCGGTCAGAGTGACGTCGTTGCGCCTAGCACCAGTGGTCGGGCCGCATGTTCCGAGTCCTCTCGGACGTCTCTTGCGGCTCCCATTCGTCCCCTTCAATGTTCTACAACCACCGCTGTTCAGCCTCTTGCACGAAAGTGATGCCGCTCGAGCCTTCGTGCTGGCAACACGTGACACGCCTGGCACGCCCGTCAACGTGGTAGCCGAAGGTGCCGTCAGTGGATTTGCCACTGTGCGCGCTGGTCGCAAGATTCCGTTGCCTCTCGTCGGTCCCGAGTGGATGATCACGCGTCGCATCGCCCATCTATTCGGCGCGCCGGTTCCCGAACACGTGATGGAAGTCCTTCATCATGGCCGACAGGCCATCAGTACGCGTATCGACGATCTACTCGGCTGGCATCCCGAGATGACGACCGACGAGATCGTGTCGTCCCTGTACTCGTGGGAGGGTGTCGTACGGGTGGCACCGAAACGCGAATGGGAAGTGGCGTCATGACATTCGCCGTGGCCTCCGACGGGATTCGCCTTCACTACGACCAGATCGGCCTGCCATCAGCACCACCCCTCCTCATGATTCAAGGACTTGGTGCCGACAAACATCTGTGGGACCTGCAGCGCTACTACTTCGCCACTCGCTATCGCGTCATCGCACACGACAACCGCGGGGCCGGACGCAGTGACAAGCCCTTTGGGGCCTACTCCCTCGAACAGATGGCCGATGATGCGATTGCAGTGCTCGACCATGCGGGTATCGACTCTGCCCACGTGGTCGGTGCTTCGATGGGCGGAGCGATCACGCAGATCATCGGCGTCAAGTATCCCGACCGAGTGCGATCACTTTCACTTGTGTGCACGGCCTGTCGAAATCATCCTTGGCGACGTGACCTTCTCGCCTCCTGGGCTGAAGTTGCCGCCGACAAGGGAATGAATGCCATGACCATGGAAGCGGCTCGTTGGGTGATCGGGCCGCGGTCGTTACGACGCTTGTGGCCGGCCGTCAGTTGGCTCGGGCCGATCGGAACTTCACGTGCATCACACGGATTCAAAGGTCAAGTTCAAGCTTTGCTCTCCGTCGACGAAGACATCGCCGAACAACTGTCGACGATCACGGTGCCCACGTCGGTCATCGTCGGCAATCAAGACATCCTCACGCCACGCGGCGACAGCGAAGAGTTGGCTGAACGCATTCCCACTGCCGAACTCATCGTTCTGTCCGGCGCTGCGCACGGACTCATGATCGAGCACGCCTCCACGTTCAACAGGGTTCTCGGTGACTTCTTGAAGCGGGCCGAAAAGGCCTATCGGGCGTCGACCACGGAAGCAGACGTCGACATTCGTGTCGCCTCATGACGGCTCCTTCACGGGTCGTCGTCGTCGGAGCCGGACTTGCCGGATTGATGGCAGCACGGGAACTCGTCGCCGCCGGTTCGGACGTCACCATCTTCGACAAGGGACGTGGAGTAGGCGGTCGAATGGCCACTCGTCGCATCGAATCGAGTGTCGGCACAGCAGTCTTCGACCACGGAGCACAGTTCTTCACCACTCGAAGCGAAGAATTCCGCAGTGTCGTCGATCGATGGATTGCCGATGACGTCGTCGTCGAGTGGTGTCGCGGCTTCGCCGGTGACGACGGACATCCGCGCTACATCGCCCGGCGAGGAATGGCGTCGCTCGCAAAACACCTGGCGTCCGGACTCGATGTTCGAACCTCGAGCCTTGCCTTCGGTCTGAGCCGCCGCGACTCGAAGTGGCGCGTCATCCTCGACGATGCGTCCACCTACGACGCCGATGCCGTTGTGCTCACCTGTCCGATTCCTCAGTCGTATTCGTTGGTCGCCAACACCGACGTCGAGTTGCCGAACGATCTAATCATGACCGACTACGAACGAACACTCGGCGTACTCGCCGTTCTCGATCGCCCGCTACTGCGGACTACTACGGGGTCCAGTGGTGGATCGAGGACGGCGAGATGGTCGCTCGTGGAGTGTGGGGACAGACCGTGCACGTCTCCCCATCGCGAGATCTTGTCATTGCTGTGAATCGCGACGCTGGAGTTGGGAGCATCCAGAACGTCCACACGGAATTGATCGCACCGATCCTGGCCCAGTTCGAGCAGGTGACGAACTAGACGGTCGCGAGGAGAGCGGCGGGAGTCGCCCGCAGCGCCTCGGTCGCCGCCGAATTCGGCATACGGTCGCACGCTGTCTCGGCTCGACGCACGTAATCAAGAGCCAACTCGCGGGCCGCTTCGATCCCACCGTTGCTACGCACGATCGTCATGGCTTTGTCCTTCTCGACAGCCGAGAGGGGGGAACCCAACAAGTCGGCCAACTCACGAGCTGGAGTTCCGCCTGACATGAGTGTGTGGAGAACGGGATACGTATACACACCTTCGACCATGTCGTGACCGGCCGGCTTGCCGAGTTCCTCGTCGGTCGACGAGATGTCGAGCAAATCGTCGGCGATCTGGAACACCATGCCGTAGGCCTCACCAAATTCGGTGAGCGCGTCGGTCACCGGCGCGGGAAAGCCACTCACTAGTCCACCGATCCGCGCCGCTGTTGCATACAACGACGCGGTCTTGCCGGCGATCGACGACAAGTAGCTGTCGACGGGGCGCGCCACGTTGTAGGTGTGGCGCAACTCTTCGATCTGGCCCTCACACAGACGACCGATGGTGCGGGCAAGAAGTCCGGCTACTTCGGTGCCAAGTGACGCAGCGATCTCGGAGGCTCGGGCGAGCAGGAAATCGCCAGCCAGAATGGCCTGCAGATTCCCCCACTTGGCATTGACGGTGTCGACACCGCGACGAGTGGGCGACTCGTCCATCACGTCGTCGTGATACAGCGAACCCAGATGCACGAGTTCACAAGCAATTCCACCCTGAACGGCGGCCTCGGTGGTCGGGCCACCAGCCACCTGGGCGGCCACCACACTGAACATCGGTCGTAAGCGCTTGCCTCCAGCGAGAAGCAGGTGTGACGCAATCTCGGTGAGATAGGCATCGGGAGTCCGGACCGAGTCGCGGAGAGCTGCTTCGACCCGCTCACGGTCGGCATCCGACGTGGGAAGCCCGAGAAGAGGTGACCCGCTCACACCGGCAGGCTAGGCGTCTTTTGGGTCGTCGGCACGAGTGAGATCCATCACCGTTTTGGAGACGTTCGACACGTCCACACCGACTATTCGTCCGCCTCGGACCTGCCACATACCACCTGTAGAGTGACCCGCAGGACGAAAGGCTGAGCATGTTTGAACGCTTCACCGACCGAGCCCGACGAGTGGTGGTACTGGCCCAGGAAGAAGCGCGACTGCTCAACCACAGCTACATCGGCACCGAGCACATCCTCCTCGGCCTCATCCACGAAGGTGAAGGAGTAGCCGCCAAAGCTCTCGAGACACTCGGCATCTCACTCGAAGCGGTGCGTGCTCAAGTGGAAGAGATCATCGGTCAGGGCGGATCGTCACCTTCGGGTCACATCCCCTTCACTCCTCGGGCCAAGAAGGTTCTCGAGCTCTCGCTCCGTGAAGCCCTCCAGCTCGGTCACAACTACATCGGCACCGAGCACATCCTCCTCGGCCTCATCCGCGAAGGTGAGGGAGTTGCCGCTCAGGTTCTCGTGAAGCTGGGTGCCGACTTGAGCCGGGTGCGTCAGCAGGTCATTCAGTTGCTCTCGGGGTATCAGGGTCCCCAGGGCAAGAGCGAGGCACCGGCTGGTGGTCGTGAAGCCGCCTCCGAGCGAGGCAGCAAAGAAGAGGGCGACAAGGGCGGTAGCCAGATCCTCGACCAATTCGGTCGCAACATGACCCAGCTCGCGCGCGAGAAGAAGCTCGATCCGGTCATCGGCCGGGCACGCGAAATGGAGCGGGTCATGCAGATCCTCTCCCGCCGTACCAAGAACAACCCGGTCCTCATCGGAGAGCCGGGTGTCGGCAAGACCGCCATCGTGGAAGGACTTGCGCAAAAGATCGTGTCGAACGACGTCCCCGACACATTGCGCAACAAGCAGCTCTACACACTCGACCTCGGCGCATTGGTCGCCGGTAGCCGCTACCGCGGTGACTTCGAAGAGCGTCTCAAGAAGGTGTTGAAAGAAATCCGCACTCGCGGCGACATCATCCTTTTCATCGACGAGATCCACACACTGGTCGGTGCTGGTGCCGCCGAAGGTGCCATCGACGCGGCGAGCATCCTGAAGCCGATGCTTGCTCGTGGTGAGCTCCAGACGATCGGCGCCACCACACTCGACGAGTACCGCAAGCATCTCGAAAAGGACGCCGCTCTCGAGCGACGCTTCCAGCCGGTGAAGGTCGAAGAACCGACCGTGGCTCACACGATCGAGATTCTGAAGGGCGTGCGCGACAAGTACGAAGCACACCACCGCGTGACCATCACCGATCAGGCGCTCGTGGCCGCGGCCAACCTCGCCGATCGCTACATCTCCGATCGACACCTCCCCGACAAGGCGATCGACCTGATCGACGAAGCTGGTAGCCGTCTACGCATCAAGCGAATGACCACTCCTCCTGATCTGAAAGATATGGAGACCAAGCTCACTGAGATCCAGGAAGCCAAAAAGCGCGCCGTCGAAGAGCAGAACTACGAGGAAGCCAGCCGACTTCGCGACGAGGAAAAGCAGCTTCAGACCGAAAAGGCCGACAAGGAAGCCGAGATCAAGGCAGCCGGTGTCGATCTGTTCGACGAAGTCGACGAAGAGTGCATCGCCGAGGTGTTGAGCATCTGGACCGGTATTCCCGTCTACAAGCTCACCGAAGAAGAGACGCAGAAGCTCCTCAACATGGAGTCCGAACTCCACAAGCGCATCATCGGCCAGGAAGACGCCATCAAGGCCGTGTCGCAGAGTATTCGTCGTACTCGTGCGGGTCTGAAAGATCCCAAGCGCCCAAGCGGTTCGTTCATCTTCCTCGGCCCAACCGGTGTCGGTAAGACCGAACTCGCCAAGACGTTGGCCGAGTTCTTGTTCGGTGACGAGCAGTCACTCATCACACTCGACATGTCGGAGTACATGGAGAAGCACACCGTGAGCCGTCTCGTCGGCTCGCCCCCTGGCTACGTCGGTTACGACGAGGGTGGGCAGCTCACCGAGGCCGTTCGCCGCAAGCCGTTCAGCGTGGTGCTCTTCGACGAAATCGAAAAAGCGCACCCCGACGTGTTCAACACGTTGTTGCAGATCCTGGAAGAAGGTCGTCTCACCGACAGCCAGGGCCGCTCGGTCGACTTCCGCAACACGATCATCATCATGACGTCGAACCTCGGTACGCAGGAACTGCGTAAGGCCAACGTGGGCTTCACCAAGGCGGACGAAGCGATGAGCTATGCCCGCATGCGCGACAAGGTCATGGACTCGCTGAAGAACCACTTCCGCCCCGAGTTCTTGAACCGTATCGATGAGGTCATCGTCTTCCACGAATTGGCCAAGAGCGAAGTCATGCAGATGGTCGACCTCATGTTGAAGCGCCTGACCACCCAGCTCGAAGCTCAGGGTCTCGGCATCGAACTGACGCAGGCCGCCAAGGAGTTCCTCTCCGAGAAGGGGTACGACCCCACCCTCGGTGCTCGTCCGCTCCGTCGTGCCATCCAGCGATTGATCGAAGACGCGCTCAGCGAGAAGATTCTCTACAAGCAGTTCCGGGCCGGTGAGATCATCGTGGTCGACACCGAAGACGATCCCGATCGCCCCGGCGAAATGCGTCTGGGTTTCAAGGCCGTCGAAGGTTTCCAGCCGCCGTATCATTCGATCTTCCTCAGGGAGTAAGTTCGCAGAGTGCTCGTTCGCGCCAGGGTCGCTCTTGTCCTCGCTCTGACCCTCGTCCTCGCCTCGTGCCGTGTCGACATCAAGTTGCAGATCGATGCCGACGACGACGGGTCTGGTCGGATTGCGGTCACTGTCGACCTCGACAGCCAAGTTGTGAACGCCGTTCCCGGCCTCATCGGTGATCTTCGTGTGGAAGATCTGCTCGCAGGTGGATGGACCATCGAGGGACCGACCCAGATCAACAACGGTGGTATCAGGGTGGTGCTCTCCTACGAGTTCGAGTCTCCTGACGAAGCGACGCGCGCCCTTCAGCAGATCAACGGCCCGAACGGCCCGCTGCTCGATCCGATCCTCAAACGCAGCGTCGACGGACGCGATGTGGCGACCACTTTCGACGCGACGTTGCAGTTCGTCGGTGGCGTGGAAGCATTTTCTGATCCAGAACTGAGTTCACTGATCGGTTCCGCCCCGTGGCAGTCGACGATCGACAAGTTGGGAGTCGATCCGATGCAGTCGGTGTCGTTCACCGTCGTCGCGCGTCTTCCGGGTGAGATTCGCAAGTCCACCGGCACTGAGGCCGAAGGTGGGGTGGTGTGGGCAGCTCCTGTCGACGGCTCTTCACAAACCGTCGTTCTCGGAACAGTCGACTCCAAAGTCGACGGAGGGGTGTGGAAGACGATCGCCACCGTCGTTGGCGTAGTACTCGGTGCTTGGCTGGTCGTGATGGGGCTTTTGATCCTTCTCGTCATGTTCGCCCGCCGTCGACGAGGCGTCACTCGGCAGGCCCCCATTCGTCGCCGCCCGCCGCCTGACACACCTGATGCCTAGGGTGACGACGTGGCCCGGCTGAAACTCGTCTACAACTGCTCCGAGTGCGGGGCGTCATTTCCTAAATGGACCGGACGCTGCTCGGCCTGTGGCGCCTGGAACAGCCTTGTGGAAGACGTGGAGGATCCATCGGCCGACATCTCGTCTCTGGCCGCCGGTGTCGCACTCCTGCCCGCCTCTTCACCACAGCGCATCGGCGAGATCGATGCTGCGCACGGAGCGCCACGTTCCACTGGTGTCGACGAGTTCGATCGAGTGCTCGGTGGTGGCCTGGTCCCTGGGTCGGTCACCCTTGTCGGCGGTGAGCCCGGCGTGGGCAAGAGCACCTTGCTTCTTCAGACCCTGGCCGCGTGGCCCGGGCGCACTCTTTACGTATCAGCCGAAGAAAGCGCACAGCAGGTTCGGTTGCGCGCCGAGCGACTCGATGCCGTTCGTCCTGAACTGTGGCTACTTGCCGAGACGGTGTTGCCTCACGTGATCGCCGCCATGGACGAACTCTCGCCCGAACTGGTGATCATCGACAGTATTCAGACTCTCGTCGATCCCGAACTCGGATCGTCGCCCGGCAGCGTCGTGCAAGTTCGCGGCTGTGCACACAAACTCGTGATGGAAGCTAAGCGTCGCAACGTACCTGTCATTCTCGTGGGCCACGTGACCAAAGAAGGCGGCCTCGCCGGGCCACGAGTTCTCGAACACGTGGTCGACACAGTTCTCCAATTCGAAGGTGAACGTCATCACGCCCTTCGATTGTTAAGAGCGTCGAAGCATCGCTTCGGACCAACGACCGAACTTGGGCTCTTCGAAATGGTCGAAGCCGGTTTACGCGGTGTACCTGATCCGAGTGCTTTGTTTCTGGCCGATCGCCAAACCGGTGTCGCTGGCAGCGTGGTGGTTCCCACCCTTGAGGGGCAACGTCCTTTGATGGTCGAACTTCAAGTTCTCACCAACAAGGTGAAGCCCGATGTCCCAGCCCGGCGAAGTGCTCAAGGGCTCGATCCCGGTCGACTTGCCATGTTGCTTGCGGTTCTTGGACAACGAGTCAAAGCGCCTGTCGCACAACACGAGGTGTATGCCTCAGTGGTGGGAGGAGTGAAACTCTCCGAGCCGGGTACCGACCTCGGATTGTGTCTTGCTGTTTTGTCGGCATTGTCGGGACAACCACTTCCACCCACCGTGGTCGCGTTCGGTGAAGTGGGTCTCGGTGGTGAGGTCCGACAGGTCGGGCATGCATCACGTCGGCTTGCCGAAGCATCACGTCTTGGATTCACCAAGGCACTGGTCCCGGCCACCACGCAGGCCGTCGACGGTCCGATGAAGGTCGAGAGAATCTCCACGTTGCGTGAGGCTCTCCAAGTCCTCGGTATGTCTGTACCTCAGAACTGAGGACCAAGGTCCCTGACATTCTCATCTCGAATGTCATACGGTGAGTCGCACATAGGGAGAACCCCCTCCCGTTGATGTGCCACTAGAACGACGACCCCCTCGACGGCAGTGGGCACACAGGCGAGAGTGCCGGCGTGTGATCTGATCACCGCCGGCACCGCTGTTTTCCCACATTGCGAGCACTTCCTCGACTCTCCCTTGCCCTCGTGAACGGAAGTGACAACAATGACCTCTCGTGAACAGCGTCGATTTCGCATGCGAGCCTCGCTCGGCGAGCAACTGGGTGACGAAGTGGCCGAGGATCTGATGGACTCCTTGCCGCCCTTCGACTGGATGCAGATCGCAACCAAAGACGACATCCGACGTTTGGAAATTCGATTCGATGGAATCGACCATCGATTCGAGGCGAATGACCGACGATTCGACTCCATCGACCGGCGATTCGATGGAATAGACCAACAACTTGTCTCCATCAACCAACAACTCGACTTGAATGATCGACGATTCGACTCCATCGACCAACAACTTGTCTCCATCAACCAACAACTCGACTCGAATGATCGACGATTCGATGGAACAGACCAACAATTCGAAGTCATGGAAAGACGATTCGATCTCGTAGACCAAAGATTCGATCTTCTCGAAACGAAACTCGGAACCCGGATGCTCCGCATGAGCATCGCCAGCACAGTCTCCTCAGTGGGAGTCCTCTCTGGGGTACTGGCTCTCTTGCGTTGACCAGCCGGCTGTCAGTTGCCGCCACAAGTCGATCATCTTCGTCGAAGGTTCAGCATCCCCCCACTCGCTTGCCAAAGCTCGGCGGAAAGACTCCCATTCGAGTCTCATGGCGATGTGGTCGCCCTGTGTGGCCTGAACTCGTAGGCGCATCGCTACCAAATCTTCGTGTCCGGGAAGGGCCAGCAGGCCTTTGGCGGTCGCCCAATAGACACCGGCGATATCACCGGTCTCATGGCACATTTCGGCCATCATCACTGAGGCCTGTACAACAAGAGTTGCTGCTTCACCACATACTCCAATTCCATCGGACCATGTGTACGTCGAACCCGCGAATGGAACCCCTCGTACAAGCTCCAACGCACTACGAAGGCGCTCGACTCCCACGTCTTCTGGACGAAGGCGTGTCTGCGATACCGCTTCCTGTAGGACGCTGACGTCAGTGATGACTCCCTCGGCCAGGGGAAGATCATCCGACATGGTGATCCCGACCCATGCCCCACCGTCCGCTGGGGTTCGAACAGCGTTCATGGAACGGCGCGCCGCAGCAGTGATGTTGGAGAACGTCGCGTCCTGAACGGGACTCAACCAAAGGGCACTTCGCGCCAACGAGCGCTTCCTTTGCTCGGGGTGGAAAGCCAACCAAATCACCAATTCTTCAGCTTTGCCTCGCTCGAATCGAACGGGTTCGTGGTTGCAGTCCACCAGGCGAGGCGGTCCGAGAACGCATGCCATGAAGTCCCATACTGCATTTGACTCGGACTCGACTGGAGACTCCACAACGATTGGATCGACTTTCACTCCAAGAAGAGCCTTGATCGACGTGACCTCATCGAAGTTCGATCCCACTGGACGAATCGCCACATCGGCGGGAAGCAAACGCCATTCTTCGCCATTCATCTTCAGGCCCTTTTCCACCTGTCCGTCGACCACCCGGTGGATACCCCGAAGTGAGGGTGCCGGGGGTCCATCGTGGACGGCAGCAATCGATCGACCTACTCTCTCGACGACCTCGTCCACGGAAGCCCCTTCACTTGCGACAAAGCACCGTCGAGTGGGATACGACCCAAGGTCGTGGTCAGAGACGACTCCGTGTGACTCGAATGAGGGTCCGACGATGAGACTTTGGCAAAGGTGGCGCCACACTCGATCCCCTTCCTCACGACTGCAATCGACTCCGAAACTCCGGTACTCATCCATCGAGATCCACACCTCACCGGACAAAGAATGACCCACGTGTAAGAGAGGGGGAAGGCGTGGGTCAAAGAGATCCTCTTCGGTAGTCGTGCTTTCCGAAGTTCTCACCCGAAGTGCTCTGCTGCTCACTATTTCGGACCGAGACAGTTGCTTCACCGGGTCGGTGAATTCGACAACAATCCATCCGTTCTTCTCGTCGACGACATGACGAATCCGATTATCAGGAGTCGCATCGACGATGTAGCGAACCACCTCCATCATCTGCTTCAAGGACTGCTCAGCAGCCGACGCTTCAGTGGTTAATTCGATGTCCGACTGTCAACTCGTCTCCGGGTCTCCGTCGATCCTGCATGTCCCGAGCCTTCAGCCGCAGCGCAACCCCAGCGCCGATGAGGCCGGAAACCACGGCCGTGCCTGCAAGATCTAGACGAGATGAATGTGGAATCACGAGAACTGGAGAGGGTGGACAAGCGGTCGTCTCGATCCGTCCGAACGGCTCAGCGCACGAAACGTCTTGGGCATCCGCTTCTCCCACCATCGTTCCGAAAGCGACCCCAGATGTGAGGACAAAGGCCAGGAGCCGTGGAGCGGGTCGCCGAATCAACCGATC
>RFSV01000047.1 GCA_009923785.1 Acidimicrobiia bacterium
CCAGGAGGGGTATTGGAGCGGATTCCTTCGATCGAGATGCGAGCGTCGTCGCCGGATCGAGAAGGTGCACCATTCTCCGTCGCGGTGAGCGGTGCCGGTCCGAATCACTTCGTTGGTCGGGTGGCCTTTCTCGAAGAAGGGGATTGGTTCCTCGAGATCGTTCTGCAGCCCGACCCGGCCAGTTCTTTCTTGTTGACCACAGAAGTACCGATCAAGAACTGATATCTCCTGCTCTACCGGACATCGAGCGCATCACCACATGGTGAGGCAAGCCAGTCACCGATTCCACGAATCCGTCTCCATGGACCTGGAAGTTCATCCGTCGGTAGAAATCCAGAGCGGCGTCACGCGCGTTGGCCCACACGACCTCGACCTGACGGGTCTCGAGTCGGGTGAGCCCCTCGTCGATCAGTCGCGCCCCGAGACCTCGGCTTTGATGGTCGGTGGCGGTCGCCATGCCACGAAGTTGAAACGCGTTCCTTCCGGGTGCAGAGGAAAGATCGCGCCGGAGCCACGTGCTTGTCGCCAGCACTCGCCCCGTCGTGTCGAACGCCGCCAGATGAAAGGTGTCGAGGTCGTCGTCGCCATCGAACTCGACCGATTGGTTCGCCATTCCCGCTCGCAACACTTCGCGGCGAAGTGGGCGGATCGTCTCGACCGGCACCGACAGGACGGTGATCGCATCGTGCGTTCCCAGACGATGAATGCCATCGGCCACCGCCTCCACGTCCGACCGATCGTGCGACACGAGAAGCGCAGTCGTTCCCGACCCCTGCAGCATGTGTCGCACCACTTCGGCCAGGTGTAGTCGTCGGTCGTCGTCGAGTCCGGCGAACGGTTCGTCGAGAAGAACGATGCGTGGCATCGGAGCGAGAGTCCGGGCCAGTGCGACTCGCTTTGCTTCCCCTCCCGACAAAGTGGCGATCGACTGATCGCGTCGATCCGACAGTCCGACGGCATCGAGGAGTTCGGCGACCCGTTTCGTCACGTCGGGTCGAGTCCAGCCGGCCGTGCGCAGCCCGAAGGCCACGTTGTCGGCCACGTCGAGATGGGGGAACAGCTGATTGTCCTGGAAGACGAGACCGACTCGTCGCCGGTGCGTCGGCCACTTGGTCACGTCATCTCCGTCGATCTCGATCCGGCCATGATCGGGCCGTTCGAGTCCGGCCACGATGCGCAGAAGAGTGGTCTTGCCCGACCCCGAGGCACCCACTACGGCGAGTATCGAGCCGGTGGGCACGTGGAGAGACTCGCGATCGAGCACGGTGCGCTCTCCGAAAGCGATGCCGACATCGATGATCGACAAGCTCATGTGGGTGTCCTTCGATCGACCAGCACGACGAGTCCGCCCGTGACGACGAGAAGTAGAACAGCGGTGGCTGATCCGGTCATCACTGACAGTGAACCAGGTCTGGAGAGAAGAGACTCGACGAGAATCGGCAGGGTGGTGGTGTCCCGTCGGGTGAGAAAGCTCGTGGCCCCGAATTCACCGAGCGACATGGCAAGTGAGAAGGCGGAGGCGGCGGTGACAGCAGGCCGCAGAAGGGGGAGTTCGACGTGTACCCACCGTCGCCACGGTGACGCACCGAGAGTGGCGGCGGCCTCGCCGAGACCACTTGGAATACTTCGAATGAGTGGCACCGCTGATCGCACCACGAAAGGAAGGGCCACGCTGGCGTGCACCACCGGCACGAGCCACCACGAAGCTCGAACGTCGATCGGATCGACGTCGTACGTGATCAGGATGCCGAGACCTACGGCTACCGCCGAGATGCCGATCGGCGCGTCGACGATTGCGGTGAGCCAACGGCGTGGACGGCGCGCCGCCGATCGGGCGAGGGACAATCCGGTGGGCACGGCAATACCAGCAGCGACCACCGCGTACGCGGCCGAGTTGGTGACGGCTTCGACGATCTTGGTGTCGGGAAGGCGCGACTCGGTGAGCCCGAAAAGGTTGCGCCAGCCGGCCAGAGACCAGCCAGTCGAGGAACGCAAGGAAGTGGCGGCCAACGCGGCGATCGGGACGAGGAATGCCAGGCCGATGATCCAGACGAGGACTTCGAGTGCCGGGCGCCGACGGCGGGTCGGGATCGTCGTCGAGAGCACCGCCCATTCGCTGGAACGTCGACTCCACATCGTGAGCGCGGTGATGACGACGAGTGCCTGAACCGCAGCCAGAACCGCCGCCCCTGACACATCGCCGAGGGCGACAGCACGTCGGTAGATCTCGACGTCGACCGTCGACCAACCACTTCCCAGAACGCGAATCACGCCGTAGGACGTTGCGCACATCACGAAGACGAGCGATGCGGCCGACAAGATCGCCGGGCGAAGGAGAGGCCAGGTCACTCCTCGCCAGACTTTCAACGGATCGGCGCCGAGAGTTCGTGCTGCGGCCAACAAGTTCTCGTCCATCGAGCGCCACACCGGCAACACAGTGCGAACCACCACCGAGACGTTGAAGAACACGTGAGCCAGAAGAATCGCGACGAGTGAACGGTCGAGAGAAGTGGGGAGCAGCGCGAGGAAGGCTGCGCCTACCACCACGGTCGGAAGAACGAACGGTGCGGTGAAGACCGCCATGAGGATGGGGCGTCCGCGCACGGGGAAGCGAGCCAGGATCCACGTGGGAACGAGGCCCACGGCCAGCGTGATGACGGTCGACAAGGCGCCCTGCCAGACGGAGAACCAGACCGCTCCGGTGATGCCAGGACGCGACCACACCGACCACGGGTCGTCGACGGTCTCGACGACCAGCACGATGAGCGGGACGATGACGACCGCTACGACCAAGAAGGCGCTCGGCAGAGGCGCGAAACGCGACGACCACGGTGCCGTCTGTCGAAGACTCACGAGACGATGGTGAGCCATTCCTCGACCCAACGAGCACGACCTTCGGAGATCCGCGAAGCCTCCATCGTCGAGGGAGCGGTCACGACCGGGGCGTGACGAAGGAAGCTGGTCGGAAGTTCGGCCTCGGTGTTCGACGGAAACACAAAGAGGTTCTCGGGCAACGTGCGTTGGAACTCGACGCTCACGAGATGGTCGACGAGTCGTCGCGCCTCGTTCGTGAATTTCGTTCCCCGGAGAACTCCGGCGAATTCGATCTGTCGGAAGCACGAGTCGACCATCACCGAGGTCGGTGCCGGCGAGTCGTCGGCGAGTGGGGGATCGGCGAAGAGCACTTCTGCCGGAGGACTCGATGCGTAGCTCAGTACCAGCGGTCGATCGCCCCCATAGCGACTGAATGCCGTGTAATAGGCGTCGCTCCAGCCGCTGACGACGAGAACGTCGTTGTCGACAAGAGCCCGCCAGTAGTCGGTCCAGCCGTCGTCGCCGAAACGATCGATCGTGGCGAGCAGGAAAGCGAGACCCGGGGACGACGTGGACGCGTCGGAGACGACGAGAAGACTCCGATAGATCGGGTCGATCAGATCGTCGAGGGTGACCGGCGGTGTGATGCCGCGATCGAGGAGTGCACCATCATCGATATTGATGCAGACGTCGCCGTAGTCGACTGGTGTGACGACTCCAGCACCGGAGTCGATCAGCTCCGGTCGAAGCGGATGGGCGAGCGAGACGTACGGATCGAACACCTCGGCATCGAGCGCGCGCGACAGCAACGTATTGTCGACGCCCCACAGAACGTCCCCCTCCGGGTTGCCGGCGGTGAGTACGGCTTTGGCGATCAATTCGCCGGCATCACCTCCGAGAGCGATCTGAACTTCGATCCCGGTCTCCGCAGTGAAGAGATCGAAGGCGTCGTCAGGAGGAGTGAACGAGTCGTAGGCGAGCAGGACGAGGCGATCAGGAGTCGAGTCGTCGGATGATCCACAGGCCGCGACGACGACAGCGACGAGAGAGAAGGTCACGATTCCTACTGTCGTTCGAAAACGGTGGTGCCTCATGATGCATCCCCTATCGGAGCGCGATGGGGTCGTCCTTCGATTCGGTTCGGTGCGACGATGGCCAGCACCCCGGAGCTGATTTCGACCGTCGGTGTGTCGTGCACGACGACGTTGCTCACACCGCGTGTTCGGTTTCCGAGAAGTGTTTCGCCGACCAGATTCCATTGCAGACCGGACGTGCGTACGTCGACGGCGGCGCCGAAGAGGGGAAGGAGGCTGACAGTCCCGCCCACGTCGACATCGATGGGTACCGATTTCCCAGGATGGACGATTCGCAGGTGGTCGCGTCCGATCCACGCCTGCAGGACGTCGAGACTCGCGAGTTCATCGCCCGCCAGGGCTGCGGTGACCGCCAGTAGGTGGTCGAGTCGTCCACCTCCTCCGGTGACGAGAGTGATCGAAGTAGCTCCACGTTCGACCGCGATGCGCAGCGCGATCTCGGTGTCGGTGAGGTCTTTGTCGACTCGGGCCCGGTGGATCTCGATCGGACTCGACTCGGCGCGGACACGTCCCTCGGCTGACACCGAGTCGAGATCGCCGGCCAAGACGTCGACGGCGAGACCGAGGACGTGGGCGTGATCGAAACCGGAGTCCGCACAGATCACGTCGTGGTGAGGGTCGAGATGGTCGATGACTCTCGGGTCGGGGGAGTCGCCACCCGTCACCACGAGTGCGTGCCGCACGATCGATTGGCCGAGGTTCAGATGTCGTGTTCCCATGTTCCTCCGCTGGCATTACCCAGATCAGGTGTGCGGGTCGGTGACGCGGTCACCCTCTCAGCCCGTCGAACGCACGAGCTCCCCGTTGGTCTGACCGACACTAGCGGCACTTCGTGGCTCGTCATTGCTCATGCGACAATGGTCGCAACGACGCCGATGAGTCGAGTGGCGTGAAAAGGGGTGGGGAGACATGGCCGGTCAACTGGCAGGACGAGTGGCGCTGGTGTCGGGAGGTGGCCGCGGAATCGGGCGCGGCATCAGCGAATTGCTGGCCGCCCACGGAGCGACAGTCGCCGTGAACTATCGACGCGATGCCGAAGCGGCCGACGCCACCGTGCAGTCGATCGAAGCAGCCGGTGGTTCAGCTCGGGCCTACTCGGCATCGGTCGACGACGCCGATGCCGTCCGAACCATGGTCGACCACGTGGTAGCCGATTTCGGCTTCGTCGACATTCTCGTGTGCAACGCTGGGATCGCGTCCAAGGGCCGTCCGGTATCCGACACCGATCCGGCCGAACTCCTGAACGTGGTCACCACGCACGCCATTGCCCCTCACCATCTCGCCCGCTGCGTTCTGCCGTCGATGCGAACCCGTGATCGTGGCGACATCGTGATGATCTCCTCGGTCGCCACGTCACACATGGGTCCGAACGGCGCTCCCTACAACATGGGCAAGGCTGCGATGGAGGCGTTGGCGTTCACACTGGCCAAGGAGGAACGTCCGCACGGGATCCACGTGAACGTCGTCGCACCAGGTCTCGTCGAAACTGACATGGGAGTCCGTCTCGCCCGAGCGATGACCGGCAACCGTGAGTTGGAAGATCTGCGCGCCCTCGACGCCGGTTCTCCCTTCGGACGGGTGTGTCAGCCCCTCGACGTCGCCAATGTGGTTCTCTGGCTGTGCAGCGAAGGCGCCTCGTACGTCACTGGTCAGCGCATCGAGTGTGACGGGGGCGGGCCCCGCTGAGAAGCTCCGCCGTCTCCTGACGGTGGTATCGCCGGTATCTTCGAAGGTGATGAGTCCTCTCGCACCGAAGAGTCCACTGGCCGGCAACAACACCTCGGAACCGATTGTCGAGATCACCGAGGCGGCCTTGGCCGAACTCTTACGTCTACGCGACTCGGAAGAAGACGCCGTATCACTCGGACTACGTCTCGAGATCGTGAGTGGCCCCGGGGAGGACTTCAAGTACGACCTGTCACTCGATGAGTTTCGCAAGGCGGCCTTCTCCGACGAGGTTCGTACCCATGAGGGCTTGAAGGTCATCGTGCCGGCCAAGGACGTGGAACTTTTGACTGGAGCAGTTCTCGATTTCACCAGCTCGGCCGGGCTCGTGATCCGTAACCCCAACCGTCCTCCGTCACCCGTGGTCGACGGACTCGCAACCGATGACGAACTGTCGGCCGAGATCGAAGCAGTCATCGCGACCGAGGTGAATCCGGCACTGGCCGCTCACGGCGGATTCGTGACCTTTGTGGGTCACGACAACGAAGGAACCGCGTATCTCACGATGGGCGGTGGCTGCCACGGTTGTTCGATGAGCCGAATGACGATGTTGGAAGGCGTGCAGACGACGGTGGTCGAGAAAGTGGCTGCCATCGAACGCGTGCGCGACCTCACTGATCACGCGTCGGGCGAGAACCCCTACTACAACTGACCGGCGTCAGCGCTGAGGGCCGCGCACGAGTCGACCTGGTCGCTCGCCTGTGAACTCGTCGTGGTCGACGGTGCGCACACCGTTGACGACAGTTGCGACGTAGCCGAGGCCTCGTTGCACGAGACGCCGTCCATCGGCGGGTAGATCGAACGCCATGCGCGGAACGTCGAACCCCAAATTGTCGTAGTCGATGACGTTCAGATCGGCGCGCATACCCGGCGCCACCAGGCCGCGATCGTGGAGACCGTAGAACTCGGCTGTCTGACGAGTTTGGCGGTGTACGACGAACTCGAGTGGCAAGCGCGGGCCTCGGCGACGGTCGCGTGTCCAGTGCGTGAGCATGAACGTAGGCATTCCACCATCGCAGATCGCACCGCAATGGGCCCCGGCATCAGAGAGTCCCATGCGCGTGTGAGGATGGAGATGAGCGTCGTGGATCATCGAGAGATCGCCGTACGAGTAGTTGAAGAAGGGCGCGTAGATCATCCCGTTTCCCTCGTTCGACGTGAGTTGGTCGAGGACGATCTCGGCGACCGGGCGACCCGAGCGACGTGACAAGGCGGCGATCGAGTCGTCACGGCTCGGTTCGTAGTCGATGTCGGCACCGTCGACGACCCACATCCCGTCGGCCTTGTCGAGAACGACCTTGCGGAAGAGACCTCCGTCATCGGGAATGTCGTTCACGATCCGATGACGTCGATCGGGATCGGCGAGCGCCACGAGTCTTTCAGGCATCGGCAGGTGTGAAACCTCGGCGTAGGCCGGATGGAAGAGCAGCGGATGAACGCTTCCGTGCAAGCAGTAGAGAATCCCGATGGAACGTCCGGCGACTTGGGTGTAGATGGGGATGCCGTCGGCGTGAGCTTCGGTGAGCAGTTCGAGCACCCGGCGCCAGAGATCGGGCGACTGGTCGGTCTGACTGAGGTTCACGCTCACCGGACGCCCGGTGCGCCGGGCGAGTTCGCGCATCCAGATCCACTCCTCGTCGGGCACGCGAACGTGCTCGGGAGAGAACTGGAAGTTGCCGTGACCGACTCGTGCCATGGCTTCGGCGATCGCATAGAGCTCTTCGGCGTCGACCATGGTTCCCGGTACGAGTTCTCCACTTCGTGAGCGATGGAGCGGGGTGCGACTGGTGGAGAAGCCGAGAGCCCCGGCGCGCAATGCCTCTTCGACGATGTCGGCCATACGACGGGCGTCGTCGGCGGTGGCCGGCTCGTTGTCGGCTCCTCGTTGCCCCATCACATAGGCCCGAACTGGTCCGTGAGCGACGAGAGCTCCGACGTCGATGGCGTACGAACGCGAGTCGACGGCCTCGAGATATTCGGGGAACGACTCCCACTGCCAGTCGATTCCGTCGGTCATCGCCGAGCCAGGGATGTCCTCGACTCCTTCCATGAGTTCGATGAGCCAGTCGTGTCGATCGGGATGTGCGGGCGCGAATCCGACTCCGCAGTTGCCCATGACAACTGTGGTCACTCCGTGCCACGAACTCGGTGTGAGCCATGGATCCCACGACACCTGGGCGTCGTAATGGGTGTGCACGTCGACGAAACCTGGAGTGACGATCGCACCATCCGCGTCGATCACTTGGGTGGCGGACGAGACCCGGCCGACTTCGACGATCCGCCCATCGCGCACCCCGACGTCGGCGTGACGAGCTGACGAACCCGAGCCGTCGACGACGAGCCCGTTCACGATGTTCAGGTCGTTCATCGACCGAACGCTAACAAAGGCGAGCGACGACCTCGTCGTGCAGGGCACCGTTGCTCGATACCGCCGAATTGCTCTCGAAAGTACGAGTGCCGAGTCGATCGGTGAGGCGACCGCCCGCTGCCTCGACCACGGCTTGGACCGCGGCAACGTCGTAGGGCTGCAGGCCGATGGCGTCGACAGCGACGTCGATCGCGCCTTCGGCGACGAGCATGTGTTGCCAGAAGTCGCCGTAACCGCGCGAGCGGTAGGCGTCGCGCTGCAACGTCACGAGGCGATCGGTGAGTCCGAGTCGATCCCAGCCTTCGTTCAACGTGATGCTCACCTGAGCCTCGGACAGACGAGACACATCGGACACCCCGATGGGATGGCCATTCACGTACGCATGACCGGGTTGCGACCACCAACGTCGACCGAGAGCCGGCGCCGACACGACTCCGACGACTGGTCCGTGGTCGACGTGCACCAACGCGACAAGTGTCGCCCAGACCGGAACTCCGCGCACGAAGTTCGACGTGCCGTCGATGGGATCGACCACCCACGTCCATGGAGAGTCGGTCGTGCCACTCTTTCCGTGCTCTTCTCCGAAGATCGCATGCGAGGGACGTTCGGCGAGAATTCGCTCGACAATTGCTGCTTCGCAGCCACGGTCGATCTCGGTGACCTCGGAACGGTCCGCTTTGCGAGACAATGTGAACGCACGCGTCTGGTACGGAGGCAACGTGATGGAGTCGGCAAGATCGGCCAGGCCGAGCGCGAATGAGAGTTCAGAGGTGAGGTCGTCGAGAGATGCGGTGGAGCTCACGGCCGCGCCGTTCGCACCGTGGCGACGATGCCGTCGGCGTCGAGGCCGAGTTGCGACAGGATGCGGTCGGGTTTGGCGTGGGGAATGAACTTGGTAGGAACTCCGAGGACTTTCACCACGGTGCGGGGGTCGACCTCGGCGATGTGTCCGGCGATCGAGGAGCCGATGCCCCCGTCCGCGATCCCGTCTTCGATCGTGACCACAAGTTCGTGGCGAGCGGCATCGTCGATCATCGCCTGATCGAGCGGCGCACACGATCTCACGTCCCACACGGTCGTCGGTGTCCCCGCTTCCGCAAGTGCCTCTGCGGCCTTCAGTGCCGCCGCCACCATCTTGCCGACGGCCAGTAGCGCGACTGAACCGTCGCCGTTCGTCAGGCGTCGAGCACCGAGGCCGCTCCCGACGTCGTCCGCTGAGACCTGGCGGGCAGCGCCCTTCGGGTAGCGAATGGTGACCGGACCGGATTCGACGAGTTCGAGAGCGTCGTGGAGCATTTGTTGGAGTTCCTGGGCGCTCGACGGAGCCAACACGCGCATTCCGGGAACCTTCGCCAGCAACGCCATGTCGTAGACGCCGTGATGGCTCGGCCCGTCGTCACCGGTGATGCCGGCGCGATCGAGGCAGAAGATGACGGGGAGCCGATGCAGGGCCACGTCGTAAACGACTTGGTCCCATGCCCGGCTGAGGAACGTGGAATACAGAGCGACGATCGGACGAAGTCCGCCGAGGGCCATACCCGCAGCTCCGGTGACGGCGTGTTGTTCGGCGATACCGACGTCGAAGAAGCGATCGGGGAATCGGTCCTGGAACGGGATCAGCCCGGTGGGGCCGGGCATGGCGGCGGTGAGGGCCACGATGCGCGGGTCGGCTTCGGCTTCTTTCAGGATCGTCTCGGCGAACGCCTGGGTGTAGCCGGTCGGCAGGGCCTTCGGTGGTCCGACATTCGGATCGAACACGGGCGCGTCGTGTAGATGCTTTTCGTCGTCGTCCTCGGCCGGGGAGTATCCCTTGCCCTTCTGGGTGACCACGTGGACGACGATCGGACCTTCGGCCGACAGTTCCTCGGCGTTGCGGAGAGCTCGTTCGAGTTCGCGCATGTCGTGGCCGTCGATCGGTCCGACGTAACGGACACCGAGGGCTTCGAAGAACGACGTGGGCTGGAGGAATTCGCGTACCGCCGCCTTGACGGCCTCCACGCCCTTCTCGGCTTGCTGGCCGACGACGGGAAGATTCTGCAGCCAGGCTTCGAGTCGACGCTGTCTCTGCACGTACACCGGGTTGAGGCGAATCTTGGTCAGACCGACCGAGAGCTTCTCGGTGATGCGTTCGGGCAAGGCTGGGCGTTCGACCGAACTCGTCTCGTCGTCAGGAACAGGGAGTTGCTGAGTGAGATTCGAAATCGTCGGGGCATAGCTGCGTCCGTTGTCGTTCAGCACGATGATGACGCGCCGTTTTGAGTGGCCGAGGTCTCGTAGGCCATGCCGCCTGTCATCGATCCGTCGCCGATCACCGCCACGATGTGTCGGTGATCGTTGCGTCCGGCGTCGCGTGCGATGGCGAGGCCGTACGCGTACGAGAGAACCGTGGAGGCGTGGCTGTTCTCGATGTAGTCGTGTTGGCTCTCTTCGCGGCTCGGGTAGCCCGACAAGCCGTCGGCCTGACGCAGGGCGGCGAATCGGTCGGCACGTCCGGTGACGATCTTGTGCACATACGACTGGTGACCGGTGTCCCAAAGAATTGCGTCGCGGGGCGATTCGAACACGCGATGTAGGGCGAGGGTGAGTTCGACGGCTCCGAGGTTCGAGCCGAGGTGACCGCCGTTGTCGGCCACGGCGCGCACGATGAAGTCGCGTATCTCCCCGCTCAGTTCGTCGAGTTCGGGGTACGACAAGCGACGGAGGTCGGCCGGTTCACGGATGTCGTCGAGGGGCATGGCACAGTCACGCTAGCCCTGGGACGAAGACGACACATCGGCGGAATCACCGGTGTGACGGGTGGACGTCTGCTGGAAATTGCGCTGATGTCGAGCATCGAGCCGATTCTGGTTCCAACGGTGCAGACCCCAGCCGAGAAGCGCGCCGATGCCGAGGGCGACCTGCCCGCCGACACCGTCGATCCAGTAGTGGTTACCGGTGACGACGATGCAGAACAGCGTGGCTGCCGGATACAGCAGGACTGCGACCTTGGTCCACCGACGACGAAGGAGCGGCCACATGGCAAAAGCGCACCAGCTCGCCCAGCCGATGTGGAGACTTGGCATCGCCGCGTATTGATTGGAAATCGAGTTCATGGTGTCGGATTCGAAGGTCCAGAGCCCCCCACCGAATTCGGGCAGGGTGTCGACGAATCCGAAGGTCCCGTCGTCCTCGGTGCCGGCGATTCCATCGGCACCGGTGTCGCGTAGCGGACTCGAGATACAAGCTCCGCCGAATCCGCCGTTCGGTCCCGGGCACGGTGCGTCGAGTAGTCGTGGCGGCATCACGGGGAAGAGCGAGAACCCGACGATGGCGAGCGCCGTGGTGATGGCCAGCGTGTTGCGCCATTGGGGAAACACGTTTGGGCGCTTCACGAAGAGGATCCAAAAGACGCCGAGGGTCACGATGAAGTGAGCGGTTCCGTAGTAGGTGTTCCAGAAACGGATGAACCACTCGTAGGAAAGAAACCAGTCCTGAACCGTCTCCTCGTGGAAAAGTCCGAACAGCCGCTCGAGTCTGATGAGTCGTTCGGCGTTGTTGAACGCTTGTTCAGGAACTCCGTCGGCGGCGATCTCCGCTGAGCCGAATTGATTACGTGTCCATGAGTACACGACGTAGAAGGCGCCCATGATGAGCGTCTCTTTCCACCAATAGGTGCGATGGGTGCGGGGAGGGGCCGCCGACGCCGAGTCCACGGAACAAATCTAGGCGTGCTTCCCCGGTGGCCCTGGTCCTCCCGTTCCGGCGTTCTAGGCTCGAACCGTGATCGACGACGACGTGCTCGAACGAGTATTGGCTTCGGCCCTGCGTACCGGCGGAGAGTTCGCCGAAGTGTTCGCATCCGACTGGCAGGGAACCGGAGTCGGGTTGGACGACGGCCGAATCGAGCAATTGTCCACAGGACGAAGTCGAGGCGCCGGTATTCGTGTCATTCGGGGTGAGAGCACCGGTTTTGCTCACACGGCTGACGTGTCGGAGGCCGGGCTGTTGGCCGCCGCGCGCGCCGCAGCCGAAGCCGCAAGTCATGGTGAGGCCGGCGTCCGTACCGTCGCCCTGGTCGAACGTTCGACACGAGTGGTGAGTCCGGTCGACGTCGACCCGGCGAAGGTCGGCAAGGCGGCCAAGGTCGAACTCTTGCGTCGTGTCGACGAGGCCGCGCGGTCGGCCGGCTCGGCCATCGCTCAAGTGTCGGCTGGTTATTCCGACGGACGCACGCGCATCCTGATTGCGAACAGCGATGGGCTCTTGGCTCGAGACGAGCGCGTGCGAACTCTCATGCGGGTGAGTGCTGTGGCCAACGGGGACACCGGCATGCAGACCGGATTCGATTCAGTGGGCCACACCATGGGCTTCGAATTGTTCGACAAGATCTCGGTCGAGGAAGTCGCGCGCACGGCTGCGCGTCGTGCTCTCACGAAGTTGAAGGCCCGTCCGGCGCCGTCGGGTTCTCTCCCGGTCGTGATCAAGGCTGGCAGCGGTGGCGTTCTCTTCCATGAGGCCTGTGGCCACGGACTCGAAGCGGATCTGGTCTCCAAAGGAGCGAGCGTTTACCGGGGCAAGGTCGGTGAACTCGTCGCATCACCACTCGTCACCCTCGTCGACGACGGCACCATGACACATGAATGGGGCGCAATCTCGATCGACGACGAAGGTCATCCCTCTCAGTACAACGTTCTGATTCAGGACGGAGTCCTCACCGACTACATGTGGGATTTCTTGCGAGCTCGAAAAGAGGGGCGCCCTCAGTCCGGCAACGGTCGCCGTCAGTCCTACAAAGATCTGCCGATGGTTCGTATGACCAACACGTACGTGTTGAACGGCCAGGAGGAACCCGACGACATCATTCGCGACACCTCGCACGGCGTATATGTCGCCCATCTCGGAGGCGGCAGCGTCAACACGGCGACCGGCGATTTCGTCTTCGGAATGACCGAGGCCTACATGATCGAGAACGGCGAGATCACCGAGCCTCTTCGTGAGGGCAACCTCATCGGCAACGGACCACAAGTGCTTCGTGACATCGATCGTTTGGGGAATGACTTCGCGATGGGTAATCCGGGCACCTGTGGCAAGGACGGGCAAGGTGTGCCGGTCGGGGACGGCCAGCCCACGTTGCGGGTGGCGTCACTGACCGTCGGTGGCACGGCGGCATGACGAGCATCGATCGAAGCGGCGAACTGCTCGCGCTCGCCGAGCGGGTCGTGGCCATGGCCGGACCAGGTGAACAAGTCGAGGCCTACGTCAGTCGAGGCCTCTCGACCGAAGTTCGCGTGTACGAGGGCGAAGTCGAGCACTTCGTCTCGGCTCAGAGCGAGGGCATTGGCATTCGCGTGATTCGCGGCGGCCGGACCGGCACCTCGTACGCCGGCACTCTCGACGAGAAGATCGTCGCCGAAGTGTTGGCTGAAGCCCGTGACAATCTCGGTTTCGCCGAAGTCGACGAATGGGCCGGGCTCGCCGAACCCGACGGAGTGGCCGTCGTTCCGCAACAGCTCTGGAATCCCGATCTCGAGCTCACTTCCACCTCGCGCAAGATCGATCTTGCCAAGCAACTCGAACGTCTGACCCTCGGTCACGACAAGCGTGTGCGTGTCGACGACGCGAACTACGCCGATTCCTTCGGCGAAGCAGCGGTGGCCACGACCACAGGTATTCGTGCTGCTGGTCGGGAGAACGGTTGCTACGTGAGCGTCGGCACTCTCGCCGACGACGGCGACGAAACGCAGACCGGATTCGGCTTCGCCGTCGGACGAACTGTCGACGAACTCGACGTCGAACGTGCAGCGAGCGACGCCGTCGATCGAGCTACTCGTCTGCTCGGCGCGACGAAGCCCGAGTCGCGTCGGGTAACCGTCGTCCTCGACCCGTATGTGACGGCACAGTTCCTCGGGATCATCGGAGGCACATTGAGCGGTGATGCAGTCGCTCGTGGACGGAGCCTCTTCGCGCAACGGCTCGGTGACGAGGTGGCAACCCCGTTGCTGACTCTCGTCGACGACCCGACGAATCCGCTCGCCTACACCGCAACCGACATCGACGGCGAAGGACTGGCGGCTCGTCGTAACGTGTTGATCGATTCCGGTCGACTCGATCGCTTCGTTCATTCCTCGTATTCCGCGCGACGACTCGCAGCTGCGCCTACCGGTAACGGTGTGCGCGGCGGGTACGCCGGTTCTCCGGGCGCGGGATGTTTGGCCCTGAACGTCGTCCCAGGCTCGCGTTCACAGGCCGAGATCATCTCGGGAATCGACGACGGAATCCTGGTCCAGCAGGTGCAGGGTCTGCATTCCGGAGTGAACGCCGTATCAGGGGACTTCAGTACTGGAGCAGCCGGACTCGTCATCACGAACGGAACGCTCGGCCGACCGGTTCGCGAGTTCACGATCGCGTCCACTCTCCAACGCATGCTGCTCGACATCGTCGAGATCGGGGGAGACGTCGAGTGGCTTCCCATGAGAGCGGCCGGTGTCTCTCTCGTGATTCGTGACGTCACCATGAGTGGCTCCTGAGGTCCCCATGCCGCTTTTGCACGCCATCGTTCTCGGAATCGTGCAAGGCCTCACCGAGTTCTTGCCCATTTCGTCGAGTGGGCATCTCCAGATCGTTCCGTGGCTCTTCGGTTGGAACGACTTCGACGACGCCGGAGTGAAGAAGGCATTCGACGTCGCCTTGCATCTCGGCACCTTGGCTGCAGTCGTGTTCCATTTCCGTCGTGATGTCATGCTCCTGGTGCGAAAAGGACTGTCCAAGCCGCCGCTCGATCGGGACGGTCGTCTGGCGTGGCTGCTGGTGCTCACCGCGGTGCCAGCCGCACTCGTCGGTGCTCTTTTTGAGACCTGGATCGACGATGAACTGGGAACCCCATTCGTGATCGCTTGTTCGCTGGTCGTGTTCGGGCTTCTGCTCGGATGGATCGATCGGAGACGACGCGGCGATCGCCGCGT
>RFSV01000048.1 GCA_009923785.1 Acidimicrobiia bacterium
TCAAGCCCGACACGTCGACGGCTCCGGAGGCCACACCCGCCGTGTTGCCGGTTCCAAGAAGGTCGTCGCGACCCCAACATTTCACGACCCCGGTTGCGGTGAGCGCGCACGAATGGAGCTTGCCAGTGGTGACCCCGACGGCACCCGACACGTTGGCCACGGTGACCGGCGATGTGACGCGGGCACTGCTGCCCGGGCTTCCACTTCCGACCTGACCATTCGAGTCGTACCCCCAACACTTCACCGACCCCGTCGCCAGGGCGGCACACGAGTGCTCAAAGCCGGCCGAAACCGCGACCACGCCAGACGTCAGCCCGGAGACGTCGCCGGGGGTCTTTCGACTGGTCAAGGTCCCGTCGCCGAGCTGACCGTACGAGTTGCTCCCCCAGCACTGGACTCCACCTGACGACAAGAGTGCACACGAGTGGTTCATGCCGGCTGAGAATGCAGCCACTCCACTCCCGAGGCTCACGACGTCGGTCGGATTGCTCACCGACTGAACGTTGCTTCCCGTCGCCTGACCGGACGCGTTGGCTCCCCAACATTTCGCACTTTCCGCAGTGGTCACGACACACGAGAAGTCGTAACCGAGCGATACGGACGAGACTCCTGTCAAGAAGCCCGTGGCCTCGGTCGAGTCCTCGACGTCGACCGGAGCTGTACGTTGCGTCAGTGGGAATCCGTCGCCGGTCTGATATTTGTGATTCCGGCCCCAGCACTTGACTCCGCCACTACTCATGACCACGCACGCGTGTGTATTCCCCACCGAGAGCATGTTCTGCGCCGAACGGGAGGCGGCTTCGTTCACGTCGGCCGACGACGGGTCACCGAACACGATCCCGAGAATTGAGCCCAGAAGAATGCTGAAGAGGGCGATCGAGAGAACACGCAACGCTCGGTGTTGCGTCTCGCGTTGTGCTGGTGCCCCCACGGGGCAAATCTAGTTTCAGACCACCTGCCACCAACGAGTGCTCGAAAACCGGCACAATGACAGGGTGGCAGCCAAGCGAGGAAGTGCGACCAAGCGCGCACAGACGAAGAAGTCGACGCGCGTCAAGCGCGGTGACCTCACTCGTCCGACACCTCGCCAGGAACGACTCGTTCCCAAGCGAGTGGGCTATGTGGTGCTCGCTCTCGGCATGATCTTGGTCGTCGGTTCGTTCGCCAACTCGTTCCTCGTTCTGCCGGTGAAGTCGTGGTTCGGCCAGCGCACCGAGTTCGAGGATCGATCCGCCGAACTCGAGGCGCTGCAGGAGGCCACTGATCGCCTCCAGACCGAGGTCGACCGCCTCAATACTCCCGAGGGGGTGGAAGACGCCGCCCGGGACGAGTTGGGGTTCGTCATGGTGGGCGAGAATCGGCGCACCGTGGTGGGCGACGCTTCGGCGCCGGTCGATCTGCCCTGGGGTTGGCCCTACGACCTGGTCGAAGAGATCGTGCGAGTCCGAGAGGCAGAGGTTCAGGCCCGATCGTCGAACTCCTCCGACGATTCTCTCGACACCACGTCCACCGGCTGAGACCGTCTCGAATCCGGCGAGTAAGGTCGGCCCTACAAAGGTCCGACGTCCAGGGGGTCCATAGTGGCTGGTGGCAGCATTCTCGGTAACCGCGTTCTCCGCAAGGAGGACCCGAAGTTCTTGACGGTCGGCGGTGAATACGTCGACGACATGGACGAGCCCATGCTCGCCGGTGCCGCGCACGTCGTGTACGTGCGCTCGACCGTCGCCCATGGTGTGATCAACTCGATCGACACATCCGACGCGGTGTCGATGCCTGGAGTGTTGGGCGTGTACACCGCGGCATCACTCGGTCTCGAGCCGGTTCCTGCTGCGTTCAACCCGATGGTGGCCCGCACATTGCTGGCGAGCGACAAGGTGCGTTACGTCGGCGAGCCCATTGCCGCGATCGTCGCCGAGACGCGCGAACAGGCCACTGACGCTGCCGAGACGGTGTTCGCTGACATCGATCCGCTCGACGCCTTGATCGATCTCGAGCAGGCCATGGCCTCGTCGACTCTCATCTACGAAGGCGCCGGCAGCAATGTCGTGTTCGACACCACGGCACTCGGAATGCCCGAGAACACCGGAGACGCGTTCTTCGCCGATTGCGAAGTCGTCACCAAGGGACGCTTCCTCAATCAGCGCGTGGCCCCGTGCCCGCTCGAAGTTCGCGGCGCCGCCGCGGCTTGGGATGGAGACGGTCGACTCAACCAGTGGTTGTCCACCCAGCACGCTCAAGGAGCCGTCGAGCCGTTGGCCAAGGCCAACGGTGTCGAACCTTCGATGGTGCGCGTCCGCACACCAGACGTGGGCGGCGGCTTCGGCGCCAAGATCGGCACTTACGCCGAAGAGTTGCTTCTCGGCGTGCTGGCCAAAAAGCACGGTCGCCCGATGAAGTGGCGCGAGACGCGCAGCGAGAGCATGGTCGCCCTCGGCCACGGTCGCGCCCAGTTGCAGTACGTCACCATCGGTGGCAAGAAGGACGGCACCGTCACGCACTACCAGTTGCACGCCATTCAGGACTGCGGCGGATTCGCCGACATGGGCACGATTCTCGCTCCGTTCATGACACGTCCGATGTCGAGCGGCGTCTACGCCATTCCGAACATCGAATGCCGCACCACATCGGTGGTCACCAACACCACTCCCACCACGGCCTACCGCGGTGCCGGTCGCCCCGAAGCGACGGCGGCCGTCGAACGAGCCATGGACCTCTTCGCGCTCGAGATCGGGATGGATCCCGCCGACGTGCGTCGCAAGAACCTGATTCCGAAGTTTCTTGAGCCCCACACCACGGCCATCGGCCAGACCTACGACGTGGGCGACTACGAAACTGCGCTCGACAAGACTCTGAAGGCCGCCGACTACTCGGCGTTGCGCGCCGAGCAGAAGAAGCGCCGTGCCAGCGGCGATGTCAAGCAGATCGGTATCGGCGTGAGTGTCTACGTCGAGATCACCGGCGGTGTGGGCAACGGTGAATCGGCCAAGGTCGAAGTTCTCGACGACGGTCGGGCTGTCGTGTACACCGGCACCTCACCGCACGGCCAGGGTCACGACACCGCCTGGTCGATGCTCGTGCAAGAGCAGACCGGCATTCCGATGGATCGCATCGAACTCGTGTGGGGCGACACCGACCTCGTTCCGATCGGCACCGGCACGATGGGATCGCGCTCGCTGCAGCAGGGTGGCAACGCCGTGTTCCAGGTCGCCGGCACGCTGGCCGAGAAAGCCAAGTCAGTGGCTGCTCGCCTCCTCGAGGCAAGTGAGGCCGATGTGGTACTCGACAAGGAGCGCGGCGTGTTCCACGTGGCTGGCACTCCGTCGGTCACCAAGTCGTGGGCCGACCTCGCCCAGGCCGAAAAGGCCAGCGGAGGACTCTCGCACCACGACGTGATCAACGTGTCAGGTGCAACCTTCCCGTTCGGCGCTCACGTGTCGGTCGTCGAAGTCGACACCGAGACCGGACAGGCTCGCCTCATTCGTCAGGTCGCCTGCGACGACGCCGGCAAGGTGCTCAACCCGATGCTTCTCGACGGTCAGATCCACGGCGGAATCGCCCAGGGTGTAGCGCAGGCTCTCTTCGAAGAAGTGATCTACGACGCCGACGGCAACCCCACCACCTCGAACCTCGCCGACTACGGATTCCCGTCGGCCGCCGAGCTGCCGAGCGTGGAAGTCGTTCACATGGAGACGCCGACACCCATCAACGCCATCGGCGCCAAGGGCATCGGCGAATCGGGCACCATCGGATCGACGCCGGCCGTACAGTCAGCGGTCGTCGACGCGGTGTCGCATCTCGGCGTGAAGCACATCGAGATGCCCTGCACCGCTCAGCGCGTGTGGGCCGCGATTCAGGCCGCCAAGTAACGATTTTTCGATCGACTCCACGACGTAGTCGCAGTCGACCCCGATCATCCTTCCCGCGTTAAGCGGGGCCTCCGCTGCCGCCCGGCCACTCCACGTGATTGCCGGGCGGCAGCGTTGCCGTGAATGCTCCCCGGCCCCTGCCGAATGGCTCCCTCGACTTTCGTCACCGAGCGACTGTCACGACTCGCGAGGCCTGGTCAGGAGTTTGTAGAGTGCAACATTGTGACTACCAGCCCCTCCGCCCCCATCGTCGCCACCGGCCTCGTTCGACACTTCGGATCAGGGGACTCGCTCGTTCGTGCCGTCGACGGCGTCGACCTGCAAGTCGAAGCAGGTGAGATCTTCGGCTTCCTTGGACCGAACGGTGCCGGCAAGAGCACCACGGTGCGCGTCCTCACCACCCTGTTGAAGCCTTCGGCCGGATCGGCCACTGTCGCCGGATTCGACGTGGCCACTCAAGCCGACAAAGTGCGACGCGCCATCGGCGTTGCGTTGCAGGACGCCGCCATCGATCCGCTCATGACCGGACGCGAGCTCCTCGACTTGCAGAGTGTGCTGTACGGCATCCCGAAGTCGGTGGCCACGAAGCGCGGACCCGAGTTGTTGGAGAGAGTCGGACTCACTGCAGCTGCCGATCGTCGAGTTGGCACCTACTCGGGTGGCATGAGACGACGCCTCGATCTGGCACTGTCGCTGGTTCACGAGCCGTCTGTGCTGTTCCTCGACGAACCCACCACCGGTCTCGATCCGATGAGTCGACTGACATTGTGGGAAGAAGTGCGTCGCCTCAACCGCGAAGGTACGACAGTTCTGCTCACCACGCAGTACCTCGAGGAGGCCGATCAACTCGCCGATCGCATCGCGATCATCGACCACGGCAAGATCGTGCGCCAAGGAGTCCCACGAGATCTCAAAGCACAAGTGGGCTCCCCCACACTGTTCATCGACGTCGACGGAGAGCATGTCGACATGGCTCGTGGCATCCTCGAACGTTTCGGTGATCTACGACCGACGTCGGAAGGCAAACTCGGTGTCGGGTTGGCCCAGGGCGCCGAAGCGGTGGCTAGCGTCATCCGAACTCTCGACGAGGCCGGTGTGCACGTTCGTCACCTCGAACTCAACGAACCCAGCCTCGACGACGTGTTCGCCGAGGCGACCGGCTACCGACTCGAAGGAGCCGATCAATGAGTTCGGGCAGCGCGATCCTGCACACGGCGGTGCTGACCCGTCGGAGCGTTCGCGGCCGCCTGCGACAGCCGGCAGCTCTCACTCCGTCGTTCGTGTTTCCTCTGTTCTTCGCCGCTCTCGGCTCGGCCAGCTTCAGCCGAATCGCCGACCGTCCCGACTTCGCCGCCATTGCGCCGTCGTTCCTCAACTACGCGGTCGCCGGCGCCATCGTGCAGGGCGTCTTGTTCGCCTCCACCTCGGCGGCCGGTGACCTTGCGACCGACATCGAACAAGGTTTCTTCGAACGACTCCTTGCCTCACCAGTCACTCGGACCTCCATCCTCCTTGGTCGACTGGGGAGCGCGATGGTCGTCGCCGTGGTGCAGGTCACGATCTTCCTCGCCATCTTCTTGGCGTTCGGAGCTCGCATCGAAACCGGAGTGATCGGCTTCATCGGACTCGTAGTGGCCGGCGCCCTTCTCGCCCTGGCCATGAGCGGACTGATGTCCGGCCTCGCCATCAAATCCGGAAGCCCCGAAGTCGTACAAGGGGCGTTCCCCATGGTGTTCGCCCTCATGTTCTTGTCATCGGCTTTCTTCCCGCGCCAATACATGACCGGCTGGTACCAAGATGTCGCCACCTGGAATCCGATGTCGCACGTCGTCGAAGGCATGCAGGGATTCATGAATCAGCCGTTGAACGTCGACCAGTTCCTGCGCGCCTGGCTCATTCCCCTTGGAATCGCCCTTGCAGCGATCGCCTTTGGACTTCGCTCGCTCAACAAAAGATTGGCGGCGTTGTGAACACTGCAACCACCTCCGCAACCACTTCCACGACGTACTTCACCCGACCGAGTGCCGTCGTCGGCGCCTTGGTTCGCCGAACCATGTTGCGTGTTCGGCGCATGCCGTCGGCGTTCGTGCCGTCGATCGCCATGCCGGTGTTCCAACTCATTGCATTCTCGGGTGCATTCGGGGCCGCGGTTCGCTTCGCCGGCATTGCGAACGCCATGGACTGGTACGTGCCGCTCAACGCGATCCAAGGCGCGAGTTTCGGCGCCATGGGCGTGAGCTTCGGCCTCATCAACGACATGCAAACCGGATTCTTCGACCGCTTGCTCATGGCCCCCACGCGGCGCTGGTCGCTCGTCGTCGGCCCCATCGCTGGGTCGATCGCCCGCGCGGCACTTCCCATCCTCCTCGTGATCCTGGTGGGATTCCTCGGTGGCATGAACGTGCCCGGGGGTCCACTCGCCATCGTGATGGTGATCGTGGCTGCGGCTGGAGTGTCGACGACCGCGTCGGCGTTCGCACTTGGTCTCACGTACCGCATGCGCAACATGGGCGCCGCCACTCTCACTCAGTTCGCGATCTTCTTCACCATCTTCTTGTCGACGTCACAAGTTCCGCTGTCGTCGATGGCGAGCTGGCTCCATGCAGTCGCACGTATCAACCCCATGACCAACGTGCTTCGACTGGCTCGACAGGGTCTGCTCGGCGATGTCACCTGGGATCAGACTTGGGGAGGACTCGTCGCCCTCGCCGCCATGCTCGCGCTCTCGGGCTGGTTCGCTTTGAGTGGGCTCAAGTCGCTCGAGAAGTGACTCGGGTCGTCAGTTCTCGATTCAGTCGACGATCGACGCACCTGTTGGCAACTCGCCGAGCAGAGCGTCCGACACCCAGCAACGCGTGAGGTGCAGAGTCGATTCGATGCGCACGACGCGCTTGGGCTGATCGATCGCCCGACCGCACATCGACAGTGCCGCCTTCAGGCAATTCTCCTCGTCGGCCAACACCATCGGCATACGACTGCGCCGCACGCCTGATGGCCCCGCTGTGAAGCAGTTGACGTAGGTCTTCTGCCAGTCGATCTTGTCGGCCAGCGACACCGGGATGAAGTCGGCCAATCCGATCCCCAGCAGATTTCCTCCCGAGACCTCGGTGATGTCGAGCAGGACGATGGTCGACACATCGGGAGACTCGAGATCCTCCAGCCCATGTACCCAGAATCGACCGGTCACGTTGGGGTCCATGCCCGTACCCGAGATGTCCTTTCCTGCTTTCTCGATCACGAGGACGTCGATCTCTTCGAAGGGCAAGGGTGGAACCAGTTCACGCGACAATTCGGCCAGTCGGGCCTCCGCTCTCCCACCCACATCGTCCGCCGACAGCCCTTCGACGGCGACCACTCGCCCATTCGCCGATTCCACCGACGCCACTCCACCGAGAAGACGTCCGGTCGATCGCAGCGCGTCGATACCGTCGAGGAGCCGACGACGCATCTCGTCGGGTCCGCACGAATGGATCTGGGCGGCACCTGGCTGTTTGCCGAATCCGACCACGGCCATCTTGGTGCAACCGCTTTCGATCGACCCTTTGAAACACGTGTGCGGCTTCACGCGATTGACCGGAACGATTCGATCGGCCGCCGCCGCATGGCGATCGAGGTACAGCGGCATCCCACTCGCGGTTCGCGCCACTTCGACGGTGTCCATCGTGGCGCGTATTTCGCAGTCCAACGAGTCCTCGGTCATTCCCAGAGACGCCATCATCGCCACCTGACCCTCAGCCGTTGCACCGCCATGGCTGCCCATCGCCGGAACCACGAACGGCGTCGCGCCGAGTTCGCGCAGTCCCGCAATGGTGCCCCGAAGGAGCTCGACGCGCCCCGACAGGCCGCGACTTCCTCCTCCGACGGCGACGGTCATTCCCTTGGTCACGTTCGCGGCAAGACGCGTCATGACAGCCGCCCGAGCCGCACCTTCCACGTCGTCGACCGGATCGGGATCGGGAATGTCGAGTCGAACCTCGTGAAGAGTCGGAACCACCAGATCGGGATGAAACGGTAGGTCGACCCCGTTGCGCAATTGCTTCCAACCCGAACCGATCTCGGCCATGCCGACATCCTGACAGATGCTCTACCCTCGACCTGTGCGCATCGTTTCGTTGCTTCCGTCGACCACCGAGATCGTGTTCGAGCTCGGATTGGCCGACTCACTTCTCGGTGTCACGTTCGAGTGCAACTTTCCACCAGAGGCTCGTGTCGATCGCGAGATCGTGGTCGGTGGGCTCGACACCAAGCATCTGACGGCCGCCGAGATCGACGCCCAGGTTCGTGAACGCCTGTCGCAAGGCGACGAGCTCTATCACCTCGATGAAGATGCGCTGCGACGATGCGATCCCGACCTCATCCTCAGCCAGGACCTGTGTCGCGTCTGCGCCGTGCCGAGTGGCAACGTCGACGAGGCCGTCGAACGACTCGGTTGTCGCGCGCTGGTGCTCCAGATCGATCCACAGACTCTCGACGAGGTCGTCGACTCGGTCATCACGATCGCCGATGCCGCAGGCGTACCCGAACGCGGCACCGCCATCGTCGCGTCGCTGCGTGACCGCCTGCATCGCCTCGCCACCGACGTGAGCGCCGCTCTCGGCGATCGACCACGACCGCGCGTCTTCGTTCTCGAATGGATCGACCCTCCGTTCCTCGGCGGTCATTGGGTTCCCGATGTGGTGGCCGCAGCCGGCTGTGAACCGGTTCTGGTGCGACCCGGCGCGAAGTCCGTACCCGTCTCGTGGGACGACATCGCAGCCGCCCGACCCGATCACGTGATCGTCTCCCCCTGTGGCTACGACCTCGACGGGGCAACGGCGCAAGCTCGTCTGATCCTCGATCGGATACCCACTGAGGCCTCCGTGTGGGCCATCGACGCCGATGCTGTGATGGTGCGGCCCGGGCCCCGCTTGATCGACGGAGCCGAAGCCATCGCCGCGGCCGTCGTCGGCAGCGGGACCATCGATCATTCAGTCATCCGGCGTATCCGCTGACCTGGGGTGACGCCCCGCAGGCCGAGACGTCTCCTTCTCGCCGTCGAGCCACACCGGCCATTGTGCGGGGGGTTCTCGCATGGGGCAGAATGGGACAGTTCCGGGTGGCTGCCCGGCGAAGGGGGTTGTCGTGAAGATCAACGTCACTGTCAACGGCGTCAAGCACACGAGCGACGTCGAACCGCGCATGCTGCTCGTGCAGTACGTGCGCGAGGTGCTCGGGCTCACTGGCACGAACATCGGCTGCGACACATCATCGTGCGGCGCATGCAGTCTGCACGTCGACGGTGAGGCAGTGAAGAGTTGCACCCTGCTCGCTGTCCAAGCCGACGGCAGCTCCGTCACCACGATCGAAGGAATGGCCGGTGCCGATGGTTCGCTCCATCCGATGCAGAAGGCGTTCATGGATAATCACGGTCTGCAATGCGGTTACTGCACCCCAGGCATGGTGATGGCCGCGACCTCGCTTCTGAAGGAGAACCCCAACCCGAGCGAAGACGACGTGCGCATCGGTCTCGAAGGAAACTTGTGCCGTTGCACCGGCTACCACAACATCGTGAAGGCCGTTTTGGCCGCGGCTGGAAAGTGAGCGACCGATGATTCCCGCAGCATTCGATTACGTCCGGGCCGGTTCGGCCGCCGAAGCCATTTCGCTCATCGGCGAGCACGGTTCCGATGCCAAGTTCTTGGCGGGGGGCCACAGCTTGTTGCCACTCATGAAGCTCCGACTGGCGCAGCCGTCGGTCCTCGTCGACATCGGTCGCGTCACCGACCTCTCCTACGTGAAGGACGCCGGCGATCACGTCGCCATCGGCGCCCTCACCCGACACATGGATGTCGAGAACTCAGCGGTACTGAAGGAGCACGCGCCGTTGCTCGCTCACGCCGCATCACACGTCGGCGACCCGCAGGTGCGTCACCGCGGCACCATTGGTGGTTCGATTGCGCACGCCGATCCGGCCTCCGATCTGCCGGCCACCACGCTCGCGCTCGGTGCCACGTACGTCGTGCAGGGCCCGAAGGGTACCCGTGAAATCGCCGCCGGCGACTTTTACAAGGGATTCCTCGAGTCCGACCTCGCTGCTGACGAAATGCTCACCGAGATCCGCGTTCCGAAGATGAACGGAGCCGGCTGGAGCTTCCAGAAGTTCAACCGTCGCGCCCAGGACTGGGCCATCGTCGGTGTGGCTGCGTGGCGTCGTGGCAACGACTCCGGTGTGGCCCTCGTGAACATGGGTCAGACACCGATCTTGGCCTCGAGCGTGTCCTCGGCGCTGTCGGGTGGCGCTTCGGTGGCCGATGCCGCCGAACAGGCCGTGGCCGAGGCATCGCCGAGTGCCGACAACAACGCCAGTGTGGAATACCGCTCCCACCTGGCCAAAGTCCTCGTTCGTCGAGCTCTCGAACAGGCCGGGTCCTGACCTTTCACGACTGACGTCCCGGACCGGGTCGATGCCCTGATTCGGAGCTGGTCCAGCAGTAATCTCACCCTCGGAAGAGGTGAGACCGTGAGCATCGTGGGTGACGACGAGTTCGACCCGCGGCATCTGGAAGCGATCGCTGACGCAGACCCCTATCCGTATTGGCTCGAGGACGCTGACGAGCCCGATACGAATCCCATGTTGGTTCGCACCGAAACGTGCGATCTCTGCGTGGTGGGTGGCGGATACACCGGCCTCTGGACCGCAATCATCGCGAAGGAGCGTGATCCCTCACGTGACGTCGTCCTGATCGAGGGACACGAAATCGGCTCGGCGGCCAGCGGTCGCAACGGCGGTTTCATGGATGCATCCCTCACACACGGCATCGCCAACGCCCAACAGCGATTCCCCGACGAAGTCGAAATTCTCGAAGAGCTCGGCATGAAGAATCTCGAGGAGATCGAGAAGGCGATCAACCGATACGGGATCGACTGCGACTTCGAACGAACCGGCGCCATCGACGTCGCCTACTCGACTCATGCGCCGAGTTACCTCGACGAATTGCGCGACGACTACCAACAGCTGCGTTCACTCGGCCAACGCGTCACCTGGCTCGATGCCGAGCAGATGCAGGCTGAAGTGCACTCTCCTACGTATTCGGGTGGGCTGTGGCACCACGACGGCGCCGCGCTCGTCGATCCGGCACGACTCGCCTGGGGTCTGAAAGCGGCTGCCGAGTCACTCGGTGTTCGGATCTACGAGGACAGCAAGGCCACTTCGATCGAACGAGACGGCGTGGGCATGCTGATCCACACGCCTCTCGGAAGGGTACGAGCCGGAAAGGTTGCACTTGGTACGAACGCTTTCAAGCCCTTGTTGCGGCGGCTCGGGCATTACATCGTGCCGGTCTACGACTACTGCATGGTGACCGAACCGCTCACCGACGAGCAGCTCGATCGGATCGGCTGGAAGAACCGCCAAGGGATCTCGGACATTCCCAATCAGTTCCACTACTACCGACTCACCGCCGACAATCGAATCCTGTGGGGTGGCTACGACGCGGTGTACTACTTCCGCGGCAAGATGGCCATTGAGCAGGAAAGTCGCCCCGAGACGTGGGCTCGACTCAGCAAGCACTTCTTCACGACATTCCCCCAACTCGACGACGTCACGTTCTCGCATGCATGGGGTGGCGCAATCGACACGTGTTCGCGTTATTCGGTGTTCTGGGGTCGGGCCATGGGTGGCCGCGTGTCGTACGCCCTCGGGTACACCGGTCTTGGTACCGGAGCGTCGCGATTCGGCGCCGAGGTGATGCTCGACCTGCTCGATGGGCGGCGTTCGATCGCTACTCAGACCGACTTCGTGAAATCGAAGCCAGTGCCCTTCCCGCCCGAGCCGTTCAAGTTCCTCGGGATCCAAGCGACACGTTGGAGTCTCGATCGCGAGGACACGACTGGCAAGCGAAACCTGTGGTTGCGCGCCCTCGACCGCCTCGGCCTCGGCTTCGACAGTTGATGGCGATCTGGTGTTTGTCGGTCAGAGTCGTTCGATGATGGTGACGTTGGCCTGACCGCCGCCTTCGCACATCGTCTGCAGACCGAAACGACCACCGGTTCGCTCGAGTTCGTGCAGGAGTGTCGTCATCAGGCGAGCGCCTGTCGCCCCGAGCGGATGGCCGAGGGCGATCGCTCCACCGTTCACGTTGACCTTGGCGTGGTCGGCGCCGGTTTCACGCATCCACGCCATCACGACCGGAGCGAACGCTTCGTTGATCTCGACGAGATCGATGTCGTCGATCGTCATCTTGGCCTTCTCGAGAGCTCGCTTGGTCGCTGGGATCGGTGCCGAGAGCATCATGATCGGATCGTCGGCCAACACGCTGATGTGATGGATACGCGCCCGCGGCGTGAGTCCATGCGCCTTCACCGCGCCTTCGTTAGCGATGAGAAGCGCAGCGGCGCCGTCGGAGATCTGACTGGCGCAGGCGGCGGTGAGTTTGCCCGTCGGCGTAAGGGTCGGCAGCGAACGAATCTTCTCCGGATTGGGTTCGCGCGGACCTTCGTCGTGACTCACACCGTTCAGCGGAGCGATCTCAGCCTCGAATCGACCTTCAGCACGGGCGCGAATGGCTCGTGTGTGCGACTCCATGGCGAACTCTTCCATCTCTTCTCGGGAGAGATTCCACTTGTCGACCATCATCTCGGCGCCGACGAACTGGCTCACTTCACCTGTTCCGTAGCGAGTGGTCCAACCGGGTGACCCGGTGAAGGGGTCGTCGAATCCGAGGGCTTGACCGGCGGTCATGGCCGACGAAATCGGGATCATCGACATGTTCTGCACCCCACCGGCAACGACGAGATCCATGGTCCCGCTCATGACGGCCTGGGCGGCGAAATGCACGGCCTGCTGAGCCGAACCGCACTGGCGATCGATCGTGGTACCGGGAACGTGCTCGGGTAGACCGGCGGCCAACCAGCAGGTGCGGGCGATGCAGCCCGCCTGCGGACCCACCGAGTCGACGTTGCCGAAGACCACGTCGTCGACTGCCGTCGGGTCGACTCCCGTTCGCTCCATGAGGGCTTTGATGGCGTGGGCACCGAGGTCGGCAGGATGCACTGACGACAGCCCACCACCCCGCTTCCCGACCGGGGTGCGAACGGCATCGACGATGTAGGCAACGGGGGTTTGGCTCATCTCCCCAACGCTAATCCGACCGACGAAATTCGCCCACTCTGTTGCGCAGATGACCACCGGCGGTGGCTAACGCAACAGAGTGGGCGAATTTCGTCGAAAACTGGGAGGTGGTTCGTCGAGGTGGACCGGGGGTTACTTAGCGGCGGCGAAACCGGCGTCGAGGTCGGCCAAGATGTCGCCGATCGACTCCAGACCCACGCTCAGACGGATCATGCCCGGATCGACACCGGCCGACTTCTGTTCCTCGGCCGACAGCTGGCTGTGCGTCGTCGACGATGGCTGGATCACGAGGCTGCGCACGTCACCGATGTTGGCCACGTGGCTGTGCAACGTGAGGCCGGCGACGAACTTCTCGCCCGCCTCACGACCACCCTTGATGATGAACGCCAGAACCGATCCGTAACCGCGGCCACCGAAATACTTCTTGGCCCGATCGTGCCACGGACTCGACGGCAGACCGGCGTAGTTCACGCTCTCGACCTGAGGGTGCTTGGCGAGGTACTCGCCCACCGCCTGTGCGTTGCTCCAGTGACGCTCCATACGCAACGACAACGTCTCGAGTCCCTGCAACAACAAGAAGGCGTTGAACGGCGACACAGCCATGCCGAGGTCACGGAGCAACTGAACTCGAGCCTTCAAGATGTACGAACCCGCACCAAGCGCCGGCCAGTACGCCAGGCCGTGATAGCTGGGATCGGGCTCGGTGAAGTTCGGGAAGCGGCCCGAAGCCGAGAAGTCGAACTTTCCGCCGTCAGTGATCGATCCAGCGACCGACGTACCGTGACCGCCCACGAACTTGGTGAGCGACTGCACCACGACGTCAGCACCCCACTCGAGGGGACGGATGCCGTACGCGGTGGGAACAGTGTTGTCGAGAATGAGCGGCACGCCGATGTCGTGCGCCACCTTGGCCACACCTTCGATGTCGAAGACGTCGTTGCGCGGATTGGCCAGTACTTCACCGTAGAAGGCCTTGGTGTTGGGACGCGCCGCCGACTTCCACTGCTCGAGATCGTGAGGATCGTCGACGAACGACACCGCGATTCCCATCTTGGGAAGTGTGTAGTGCAACAGGTTGTAGGTGCCCCCGTACAACGACGGTGACGCGACGATGTGGTCGCCGGCTTCGGCGAGCGTGAGAATGGCGAGCGTCTCGGCCGACTGACCCGACGACACGACGAGCGTGCCGGGCAATCCGATGGCCGTGGTGACACCGCCTTCGAGTGCGTTCACTCGAGCTTCCACCGCCAACTGGGTGGGGTTCATGATCCGGGTGTAGATGTTTCCGACTTCGG
>RFSV01000049.1 GCA_009923785.1 Acidimicrobiia bacterium
GACTGACGCCAGACCTTGAGGGTGAGGTTCGAAAGATGGTTGCTCACTTGTAACTCCGGGTGGCGAGATGGACGGCGTTGAATTCGAGGGCTTCGGTGTGGCGTGTCGACTTGGTGGGGTCACCGGTCCATTCCCACGCGGCGACATGAGCGAAGTTCTCGTCGTCGCGCAGAGCCTCGCCGTCGTCGGTCTGGTACTCGGCCCGGAAGTGCCCGCCGCAACTCTCGTTGCGCTCGAGCGCATCACGGCACATCAGCATGCCGAGTTGGAAGAAGTCGTCGACACGACCGGCCTTCTCGAGCGTCTGGTTGAGGCTCGTTCCGTCTCCGGTGACCCGCAGGTCCTTCTTGAATTCGTCGTAGAGAGCCGGCAGTTCCGACAAGGCCTTCTCGAGGCCCTGCTGGGTGCGCTCCATACCGCAGTAGTCCCAGATGATCTTGCCGAGTTCACGGTGGAACCAGTCGGGCGAACGAGTTCCGCCGATATCGAGGTACCCCTGAAAACGCTCGCGGGCGGCCTGTTCGGCCACTTTGAACGCATCGTGATCGGTGCCCGGGATGGGCTTGTTGAGCATCGGTGCGAGGTAGTTGCCAATGGTGTACGGCAACACGAAATACCCGTCGGCCAGACCCTGCATGAGGGCCGATGCTCCCAGACGGTTGGCGCCGTGATCGGAGAAATTGGCCTCACCAGCGGCGTACAGGCCGGGAATGGTGGTCATGAGTTCGTAGTCGACCCACAGTCCGCCCATCGTGTAGTGCGAGGCCGGGTAGATGCGCATCGGCACGTCGTAGGGATTCTCACCGGCGATGCGCTCGTACATCTCGAACAAGTTGCCGTAGCGCTCGGCGACCACGTTCTTGCCGAGGCGATTGATCGCATCGCTGAAGTCGAGGTACACGCCGTTCTTCAGCGGGCCGACTCCGCGACCGGAATCGACCGAACGCTTGGCGGCACGCGACGAGATGTCGCGCGGAGCGAGGTTTCCGTAGCTCGGGTACAGACGCTCGAGGATGTAGTCGCGCTCCTCTTCAGGAATCTGATCGGCCGGACGATTGTCGTCGGGGTTCTTCGGCACCCACACGCGCCCGTCGTTACGGAGCGATTCCGACATGAGCGTGAGCTTCGACTGCGTCTCGTCGCTCTGCGGAATACACGTCGGATGGATCTGCGTGTAACACGGGTTGGCGAAGTACGCACCTTGGCGATGTGCTCGCCACGCCGCCGTGACGTTGCATGCCATGGCGTTGGTGGAGAGAAAGAACACGTTGCCGTATCCACCGGTGGCGAGGACGACGGCGTGAGCGGCGTGCGAGGACACCGCTCCGGTCATGAGGTCGCGTGTGACGATGCCAGCGCAACGACCGTCGATCGTGACCACGTCGACGAGTTCGGTGCGGTTGAAAAGTCGCACGTTGCCGAGTCCGATCTGACGCGCCAACTGTTGGTAGGCGCCGAGCAGCAACTGCTGGCCGGTCTGGCCGCGTGCGTAGAACGTACGGCTCACCTGGGCACCGCCGAACGAGCGGTTGTCGAGCAAACCGCCGTACTCACGGGCGAACGGAACGCCCTGGGCGACCATCTGGTCGATGATGTTGACCGACACCTCGGCCAACCGGTGGACGTTTCCTTCGCGAGCGCGGAAGTCGCCACCCTTCACGGTGTCGTAGAACAAGCGATGAACGCTGTCGCCGTCACCCTGATAGTTCTTGGCGGCGTTGATGCCACCTTGAGCAGCGATCGAGTGTGCGCGACGCGGCGAGTCGTGGAACGTGAACGCGTCGACCTGGTAGCCGAGTTCAGCGAGTGTGGCAGCGGCCGAGGCACCGGCCAGACCCGTGCCGACGACGATCACCTTGAACTTTCGCTTGTTGTTGGGAGCAACGAGTTTGACGTCGGCCTTGTAGGTGCTCCAGGCATCCTCGACCGGGCCGCCGGGAATCTTGGAGTCGAGCTTTGTGTTCATCTGCATTGTCTCCTTCGGTCAGCCGACGATTCCGGCCATGGCCGCGACGGGGAACGACACGTTGCCGACCACCACGATGGTGGCGATGCCGGCGGCGATCTGACGACGCCACTTGTTGAAGCGGGGATTGTTCCAGCCCATCGACTGGAAGAGGCTCCACACGCCGTGGAACAGGTGCACGCCGAGTGCGATGTTGGCGAGGATGTAGAAGATCGCCACCGGAATGCGGTCGAAGGAATACACGACAGCCCCGTAGACGTCTTTCAGGCCGTCATCGGAACCACCGATGACCTTGGTGCCCGTGTAGCTGTTGACCGTGCCGAACGTGAGGTCGAGAAGGTGCCACACGATGAAGAGCAGAACCACCACACCGGTGATCCGCATCGAACGGCTGGCGAAACTCGCGACCTCGTAATCGCGGGCGCTCTGGTACTTCACCGAACGGGCCTTGCGATTGAGAACTGTGAGTGAATAGGCGGCGTGCACGTGCAGCACGGCCATGGCGATGAGGCCAGCTCGAAGGATCCAGAGGAGAACGGTCTTTGGCAGGATCGGGTACAGGAGTTTCTCGAGGAAGTGGGCGTACTCGTTCAGATCGGACGATCCCATGTACATCTTCAGGTTGCCGATCATGTGGAACACCACGAAGCCGATGAGGCCGATACCGGTGATGGCCATCACGTACTTCTTGCCGACCGCCGTGCTGTAGAGGTCGAGCAGGAAGGGTTTGCGCCGGCGAGTCGCCTTGGCGGTTCCCGTGACCGGGCCGCGGGCCTGTCTCATGAGGGTCTGAGCCATGCTGTGAGCACCTTTCTGGCGAAGCCGATGGGCCGACTTCGGGGTCCACCCCTCGGTGAACCGGCATTGACGCTACTCCTGGCCCCCCAGAGACCCCGAAACCTGCCCTGTGAAAACGGTTGCAGTGCGGCAGCTCCGGCTCGGTCCGGGTGGAATGTGCCGGAGGGACCCCTTTTTCTCTACACTCTCCAAAGCCCCGAATGGGCGACATCCGGTCGCCCCATCTGTCTCGAGGAGTTTTCTGGTGACTTCACTCATTGCCGCAGAAGGCGGTTGGCAGGACTTCACGCTCCAGGGAGGTGAGTGGGCGGTTCTGTGGTTGTCAGCTGCGGCCGCCATTCTCGCTCTCGGCGTCGGATTCTTCCTCGTCAAGAAGGTCATGGCCGAGGACGAGGGTTCGCCTCGCATGCGCGAGATCGCTGGTGCCATCCAGGAAGGTGCCTGGGCCTATCTGAAGCGCCAGTTCAAGACGATCGCCGTCATTCTGGTTCCGCTCGCCGTCATCGTGTTCGTCACCTCGACGGCCATCGACAAGACATCAGGCGAGTCGGCCCTGTCGTTCGCCGAATCGGGTCTGTGGCGAACCCTGGCCTTCATCCTCGGCTGTTTTGCCTCGGGTCTCACCGGCTACATCGGCATGACGCTGGCCACCCGCGGCAACGTTCGTACTGCGGCCGCTGCGCTGTCGGGATCGATGCCCCGAGCCCTCACTGTCGCCTTCCGCACCGGTGGAATCGCCGGCATGTTCACGGTCGGTCTCGGACTCCTCGGCGCAACGCTCATCATCATGGCGTTCCAGAACACGTCGTCGGTGATCCTGGTCGGGTTCGGATTCGGCGGTTCGCTCCTCGCCCTTTTCTTGCGAGTCGGCGGAGGCATCTTCACCAAGGCGGCTGACGTAGGCGCCGACCTGGTCGGCAAGGTCGAAGCCGGAATCCCCGAGGACGACCCCCGCAACCCGGCCACCATCGCGGACAACGTGGGCGACAACGTGGGTGACTGCGCCGGTATGGCTGCCGACCTCTTCGAGTCGTACGAAGTCACCCTGGTGGCCTCGATCATCCTCGGTGTGGCTGCTTTCAACTCGATCGGTGCCAACCCGGCCCTCGGCCTGGTGTTCCCGCTGGCCGCTCGCGCCATCGGCGTGGTCGCCTCGATCGCCGGCGTGTTCGCCGTGAAGGCTCGAGCCAATGAAACCGACCCGATCAAGCCGATCAACCGCGGCTTCCTCGTGGCCGGTGTGCTCACTCTCATCGGAACGCTGATCGTCTCGCTCGCCTACGTGGGCAACGAGAACTCGAACGCCGGATGGAAGGTGTTCGGCGCCGTGGCCATCGGTCTCGTGCTCGCTCAGCTCGTGAGCCGCCTCACCGAGTACTACACCGGCACGCACTACAACCCGGTGAAAGAAATCGCCGAGTCGTCCGAGACCGGTCCGGCCACCGTGGTGTTGTCGGGTACCTCGAGCGGACTCGAAAGTTCGGTGTACGCCGTGGTCGCCATTGCGATCGCCATCGGCGCCGCTCTTGCTCTCGGCGACGGCAACCTCACCTTCTCGCTCTACCTCGTCGCTCTGTGCGGTATGGGCATGCTCGCCACCACTGGTGTGATCGTGTCGGAAGACACTTTCGGCCCGGTGTCCGACAACGCAGCTGGTATCGCTGAGATGTCAGGTGAGTTCCACGGTGAGCCCGAGCGCATCATGGTGAGCCTCGACGCGGTGGGCAACACCACCAAGGCCGTCACGAAGGGCTTCGCCATCGGTTCGGCTGTGATCGCCGCCGTGGCGCTGTTCGCCTCGTACATCGAGATCGCCGGCGCCGAACTCGGCGTGGTGGCCTCGAACCTGAAAGACGGCGTGTTCAAGGAACTCGAACTGCAGATCAACGTGGCCGATCCGAAGGTGTTCATCGGCCTTCTGATCGGTGGCGCCGTGCCGTTCCTCTTCTCGGCGCTCGCCATCCGCGCGGTGGGTCGCACCGCTGGCGTGGTCGTGCAAGAAGTGCGCAACCAGTTCGCCGACGGCGGCATCATGGCCGGCACCAAGCAGCCCGACTACGGCCCGGTGATCGACATCTGCACCAAGGCTTCCTTGCGTGAACTCACCACGCCGGCTTTGCTCGCCGTCCTCACACCGGTCGTGATCGGTTTCGGAATCGGTTGGCAAGCACTCGGAGCGTTCCTCGCCGCCGTGATCCTCGTCGGCCAGTTGCTCGCCAACTACCTGAGCAACGCTGGTGGCGCGTGGGACAACGCCAAGAAGTACATCGAAGACGGTCACCACGGTGGCAAGGGCAGCGAAGCTCACAAGGCCGCCGTCATCGGCGACACCGTGGGCGACCCGTTCAAGGACACCGCCGGTCCGGCCCTCAACCCGCTCATCAAGGTGATGAACCTGGTGTCGTTGTTGGTGCTGCCGGCGATCATCAACCTGCAAGACGACGACGGCCCGCGTCTCTTGGTGGCCGTGGCGGCGCTCGTGATCCTCATCGGATCGATCGCCTTCTCGAGTCGCAAGGCTCCGGGTATCGCCGCTCAGGCAGCTGCTGCCAAGTAATCACTTCGGCATCTTTCCGCTCGAAGGGCGCCCTACGGGGCGTCCTTCGTCGTTCAGGAACGACGTACGAGTCCGGCGACTCCCAACACGAGATCGACATGTGATTCGTCAGCGAAACGGAATGTGAGTCGGCGTCCGAAATGCGCAACACCCGACTGTTCGAAGATCGGCGGGAGTGCTGTCGCACTCGTCCAACGGTGTGTCCGCATCGACGTCACCTCAGGAATGGTGATCACACCACGCACCGTTTCGACGTCACCCATGAGCACACCGTGTTGGGAATACCCATCCGTGATCGGCACAGCACGTTCGGTCGCATACCACTCGAGATCACTGGCAATCGGCACGGCATTGCCGTAGCCCCTCCCCAACCCTTCGGCTGGATCGTCCAACTCCACGGCGTAGGTCTCGTTGCCGACCGTCCACTGCTCGAACGACGACTCACACGTGTATTCGGCCCAGAACGCTTCGGCCTTGCCGATCATCGGATCGGCCCGACGGGTGATGTCGCACTCCACTACTTGCACATACGGTTCACCGGCTCGGCTGAGTCCCCAGCAGTACCAAGCCGATCGTTTGTCGTGCAGGCGATACATGGTGTGGCCCGCCATCGAGCCGTCGGCCGCCCACCACGAGAACGTCCATTCTTCGATCGTCGCATCACGATGAACACGGTCGTCGGCAGCAGTGAAGCCCGCCGGTGGTTCGCAGATCGTGGAGTCGGTGTCGATCACGGCAGACTAGAAGGGTGAGCCAACCCCGTGTTCGTTACCTCAGCCTCGAATGGATCGACGCACTCTCGGCCGAGGTCGCGGCCAGCGCATCGCTCACCGAACTCGCCAACTCCCATGACGTCGGCATCACTCAGGTGGTCGACGGCGGACCGGAAGGCAAGGTGGTCTACCACCTACAGGTGGGAAGCGGACGGGCGGCCTTCGGGCCTGGTGCCGCCGACCCAGAGGACGTCCGTTTCGAACAGGAGTGGGACACCGCCGTTGCCGTGGCCACCGAGAAGCTGAACGCGCAGCAGGCATTCATCACCGGTCGCATTCGACTCTTCGGTGATCAGGCCAAGTTGCAGGAATCCACACCGGTGTTCGCCGCACTCGACACGGTGTTCGGCACGGTTCGCGGACGCACCGATTACGTCTGATCGATCAGCGACGAATCGCAGTTCCCGTCTTGGTGGTCTCGACGATCCAGCCGTCGGCCTGCAGTTCGGCTCGTAGTGCATCAGCAGTTGCGAAGTCCTTGGCAGCCCGCGCCGCATCGAGCGCCGCCGCCTTGGCCGCCACGTCGGCCGGCACATCAGCCGCACCTTTCAACACCAAACCGAACGCCCGGCAGATCTCGTGCACGGCAGCGGCCAACGAGGCCGCCTCCGAACCCCCAGCGTCGATCGCTGCGTTCGCGCGTCGCACAGTGTCGAACAGCAAGGCCGTGGCAGCCGGAGTGTCGAGATCGTCGTCCATGCGATCACGAAACGACACCATCGTCTCGGGATCGGGCGCGGCCTCGCCGAGTGACGCAGCACGTGCTGCGAACGCGTCGAGTCCGGCCAGTGCGCTGACGGCTGCGTCGATGTTGTCCTGACCCACGCGTACCGGACCTCGATAGTGCGTCTGCAGTAGGACCATGCGATATGCCCTCGGGTCGTACAGATCCATCAGGTCGAGGAGATTGGCCACGTTGCCGAGGCTCTTCGACATCTTCTCGCCTTCGGCGTCGACCACGAATCCGTTGTGCATCCAGTGGTTGGCGAACTCCTTGCCGAGAGCCACAGCCTGCGCTCGTTCGTTCTCGTGATGCGGAAACTTCAGATCCATCCCACCGCAGTGCAGATCGAATCCCTCACCCAGCAATTCGAGGCTCATGACGACGCATTCGCTGTGCCAGCCGGGACGACCGTCGCCCCATGGTGACGGCCACGACGGCTCACCGGGCTTGGAGAACTTCCACAGAGCGAAGTCGGCCGGGTGCCGCTTGTTGCCGGCGCCGAACACTTCGCGTTCGCCACCGCCGGACAGCATGTCGTCGAGGCTCTGGTGAGCGAGCAACCCGTAGTCATCGATGTCGTCGACCGACAGGTACACGCCGTCGCCGGTCACGTAGGCACGATCGCTCGCCACCAACGTGGCGATCATGTCGACCATCTGATCGACGTACTCGGTGGCGTGAGGAACATCGGTCGGACGTTGCACGTTGAGCTTTTCCATGGCCCGGAACCACACGTCTTCGCACTTGTGGGTGATCTCCTGCCATGGGCGGCTCTCACGGTTGGCGCGGTCGATGATCTTGTCGTCGATGTCGGTGATGTTCGACACCAACCGAACTTCGAGACCGGTCCACTCGAGATACCGACGCAAGATGTCGTAGACGAGGGTCGCCCGGCCGTGCCCGAGATGCGGGGGGCCGTACACCGTCGGCCCGCACAAGTAGATGCCGACTCGACCTGGGGTGCGCAGTCGGAGTTCGCGAACTTCCGATGTGGCGCTGTCGTAGAGCCGGAACATAGGTGTCCAGCCTACGCTCGCCTAGCCTGGCGACCCATGGCAGAGATCCCCGAGAAGCCCAGCCTCGACGGCATCGAAGCTCACTGGATCGACGCCTGGGAATCCGAAGGCGTCTACCAGTTCGACCGCTCGGCCACGCGAGATCGGGTGTACGCGATCGACACGCCACCACCCACCGTGTCGGGTTCGCTCCACATGGGTCACGTCTTCTCGTACACCCACACCGACACCATCGCGCGCTACCAGCGCATGCGCGGCAAGTCGGTGTTCTATCCGATGGGCTGGGACGACAACGGTCTCCCTACCGAACGTCGCGTCCAGAACTTCTTCGGAGTGCGTTGCGATCCGTCGGTGCCGTACCAAGCCGGCTTCCAGCCTCCATTCCGTGGCGATCCGCCGAAGGACCACCAGGCGGTGTCGATCTCCCGCCCCAACTTCATCGAGTTGTGCGAGGAACTCACCCATCAGGACGAGAAGGTGTTCGAAGACCTCTTCCGCCGTCTCGGACTCTCGGTGGATTGGGCCTATCTCTACGCCACCATCGACGAACGCAGTCGCCGCGTGAGCCAGCGCGCCTTCCTCCGCAACCTCGCTCGCGGTGAGGCCTACACCCAGGAAGCACCCACCCTGTGGGATGTCGACTTCAAGACCGCAGTCGCCCAAGCCGAACTCGAAGACCGCGAGCGTCCCGGCGCCTATCACCAGATCCGTTTCGCCCGCACCGATGGTGCCGGTGACGTGATCATCGACACCACACGTCCCGTTCTCATCGCCGCGTGCGTCGCTCTCGTTGCCCACCCCGACGACGAGCGCTACCAGCCGCTCTTCGGCACGTCCGTGCGCACACCTCTGTACGGCGTCGAAGTTCCGATAGTCGCTCACCCGCTCGCCCAACCCGACAAGGGAACGGGGATCGCCATGATTTGTACGTTCGGCGACACCACCGACGTGACGTGGTGGCGCGAACTGAACCTTCCCACCCGGGCCATCATCGGTCGCGACGGGCGCATCGTCGCCACTCCCCCGAACGGTCTCGATTCCCCCGACGGACTCTCGGCCTTCGAGCAGATCGCCGGACTGTACGTCAACCAAGCTCAGAACAAGGTCGTCGACATGCTCCGCGAATCGGGTGCCATGATCGGAGATCCACGACCCATCACCCACCCGGTGAAGTTCTTCGAGAAAGGCGATCGGCCGCTCGAAATCGTGACCAGCCGTCAGTGGTACATCCGCAACGGTGGTCGCGGCGACGACCTGCGTCGCGAACTTCTGGCACGTGGCGAGAGCCTCACCTGGCATCCCGATCACATGCGTCATCGCTACACCAACTGGGTGGAAGGTCTGAACGGCGACTGGCTCATCAGCCGCCAGCGATACTTCGGCGTGCCGATCCCGGTGTGGTATCCGGTCGACGCGCACGGTGAAACCGACTACGACCACCCGATCGTTCCCGACGAGTCACTACTTCCCATCGACCCGTCGACCGATGTGCCGCCTGGCTATTCAGCCGATCGACGTGACCTGCCGAACGGCTTCACGGGCGATCCCGACGTCATGGACACCTGGGCCACGTCGTCCCTGTCGCCGCAGATCGCCGGACAATGGGAAGAAGACGCCGACTTGTTCGCGCGCCTGTTCCCGATGGATCTTCGCCCGCAGGCACACGACATCATCCGAACCTGGTTGTTCAGCACCGTCGTGCGTGCTCATTTCGAACACGACTCGCTTCCGTGGACCAATGCCGCGCTGTCCGGATGGATCCTCGACCCCGATCGCAAGAAGATGTCGAAGTCGAAGGGCAACGTCGTCACCCCGCTCGATTTGTTCGACAAGTTCGGATCCGATGCCGTGCGCTACTGGGCCGCATCGGCCCGCCCTGGTATCGACACCGCGTTCAGCGAAGAGCAGATGAAAGTCGGCCGCAAGTTGGCCACCAAACTCCTCAACGCATCGAAGTTCGTCCTCGGCTTCGGCGAACCGCCGAAGGACGCCACCCCGTCGTCGGCCCTCGACCTCGCCATGCTCGCTCGTGTCGCCCACACCGTCGACGAGGCCACTCGAGCATTCGACGATTACGACTACGCCCGTGCCCTCGAGCGCACCGAGGCCACGTTCTGGTGGTTCTGCGACGACTACGTCGAATTGGTGAAGGGTCGCGCCTACGGCGTTCACGGAGACGACGGGGCTGCCTCGGCTCAGGTGTCGCTGCGCCTCGCCTTGTCGGCACTACAGAGACTGCTCGCCCCATTCATTCCCTTCGCCACCGAGTCGGTGTGGCGTTGGTGGCAATCGGGTTCGGTACACACGGCATCCTGGCCGAGTGCCGAAGAGTTCTCGACCTCGGGCGACGACGCGATCCTCGACCCGGTGGGTGAGGTACTCGCCCAGATCCGTCGCTCGAAGACCGAAGCCAAGACATCGCAGAAGACACCAGTGTCACTCGCTTCCGTACGCGCCTCGACCGCTCACTGCGCAGCGATCGAATCGGCCCGGGCCGAAATCACCGATGCGGGAAGCGTCGAATCGTGGGAAATGAACACCGACGACTCCTTGTCGACTCCGTCGGTCACGGTTCAACTGGCCGTCGATTCGGCTTCCTGACCTGAGCCGACCCGAACACACCGGTAACTTGGCAGGGCTGTGAAGGACCGATCTCGACGACGACGCCGAACGTGGCCTCAACGATTCGTGCTCGTCCTGAACGTCGTGGTCGTCCTCGCCTGCTTCGTCACTGCTGTGGCCATCTACTACGGAAGTGAGAAGGCGAACGACCGCAAAGTCGTGACCCTGGCCCGTGCGTCGGGCCCGAAACTCACTCTGCCCACGGCCACGCAACCCGATGGCGCGCCCGACCAGACCACCGAGGTCACCTTGGTCGCGGGCCCGGTCGACATGACGGCGCGCAACTTCCTGATCACCGGCAGCGACAACGGCGCCTGCGTCGATCCCGATTCGCCCTATGCCGATGCCTTCGGAAACCGCAGTGGCCTCGGTGAACGGGCCGACACGATCATGATTCTGCGCCTCGATCCCAACACCAATGCGTCGGCTGTTCTGTCGTTCCCACGCGACCTGTGGGTGAAGATCGCCGGTCGTTCGTCGAGCAGCCGCATCAACAGCGCGTTCAACCGCGACGACCCCAACACTCTTGTCGAAACCATCTGGAACAACTTCGGAGTTCCGGTCGACCACTACGTCAACGTCGACTTCTGCGCCTTCAAGCAGATCGTCGACGCCGTCGGTGGAGTACGTGTCCCGTTCGCCACCGGTATTCGCGACCGCAACACCGGACTCCTCATCGAGGACCCGGGCTGTCACACCTTCCTCGGTGAGGAAGGTCTCGCTTACGTCCGGTCGCGCAAGCTGCAGTACTTCGACGAAGATTCGCGCAAATGGCGAGAAGATCCGGCCGCCGACCGCGGACGCATCTCACGACAGCAGGATTTCCTACGTCGAGCACTGCAAAAGGCGCTCGACGTCGGGGCCGGCAGTCCGACCGTCGCCAAGCAGCTCATCGACGCCGGTCTCGAGTTCGTGATCCTCGACGACCAGTTGACTCCCGGCAAACTTCTCGAACTCGCCCAGGCGATGCGCGATCTCGATCCCAACACGATGAAGACGTACCAGATCGAGGGAACCGGCAAGATGATCAACGGCAATTCGGTGATCGAACCCAACATCAAGAGCGAGAGCATGAAGGCGGTACTCGCCGTGTTCAAGGGGGAAGCACGACTGGTCGATGCTCCTCCGCAACTCGTCGAGGACCCGACCTCCACCACTACGACCACGCGAGCGCCATCGGGATCCACCACGTCGGTGACTGGAACCACGACCTCGACCACCACACTGCCGCCAGTCTTCGTCGAGTCCGACGAAATCGGCGTCCTGCCGACCGACGACCCAGCCTGTCGCTAGTCGCCGAGGGCGGTTTGCAGTGCTGCCGGCACCTCGCTCGGTCCGGCCACCGTCGCCAAGCGGGCTCCGATCTGCGACGCCAATGCTCGAGCTTCGGCGTCGTCCTCGGCCGGAGCGATGATCACCACTTCGTCGAGACCGCGGGCTGCCGCCGCCACGTCGCCTTCCACCGTCGCCCGGCAGTCGCTCAACACCACGGCGATCCGTCGTCCGGCTCTCGATCTCGACAACTGCTCGCTTGCGGTCCGCAACGCTCCGGCCAGGTCGGTGGTTCCGAAACCGCGAAGGGTGAGTACGTCGTTCACGACGAGTTCACTCCCCTTCGACGACTCCTGGCTCTTCACGACCACTACGTCTTTACCGAAGGTGATGACGCTGTAGTCCTCGGGGGCTCGCCATGCCACCGCGGCAGCGGCCACGGCCGACGTGGCGAGCGGTTCACCGCCCATCGATCCACTTCTGTCGACGCAGAGTGCGATGGCCGTTCCGGGTTTCACCCACGAGCGAACTTTCAATTCTTCGGGATCGATCGCCGAGCGAGCGGCTCGTGCCTCGACGATGGCGCCCATCGACGCGTCGAGATCCACGTCGCCGGCGTCGGGACGGTACGGCAATGTGGCCATCTTGCCGATACCTCGCGGACGAATCGGTCCGCGTTTGGCAACATCGAGGAAGAGTCGTCCGGCGAGGCGCTTGGCGAGGTCGCGCAATTTCGGATCGGTGGCGCCGGTGAGGTCGGCGAGCAGCGCGAGCATCGCGTCAGGGTCGTCGTCCATGGCGTCGTCCACGGCGCTCTCGTCGAGTTCGCCCACTTCGGGTGACACCTGCTCGAACTGATCGTGCTTGGCGAGATCACGCCGTGAGAGCGTGCGCTTCGACGCCTCCGACACCGCCTCATCAGCGGCGGCGCCTTCCTTGGCTAGTGGGTCGCCCCCGTCGGGGCGTTCGCTTTTCCCCCGTTCGCCTCGGCGGCCGGTGCGAACACCTCGTTCCAGAGTTCGGTCACCACGTCCTCGGAGGTACGAGTACTTCCTTCGCGTAGTCGAACTCGGCCCGATAACGCGACGAGGGCCGCATCGAGAGACACGTCACGATCAGTCACCCTCCGTGCGCGTACCGATGCGAGCGATGTGGCGACAGCGGCCATGTCGATGGCACCACGTACCGACGATCCGACACGCAGATCGGGATGGGTACGTGTGCGTCGCACCAGGTCGACCACCTTGTCGAGCCAGCCGCTCGGGAGGTCGTCACCGGCCCGGGACGCAATCTTCACCTCGTCGGCGGCCGATTGATACCCCATCGACACTCGGCATACGCGGTCGTACACGGCACCCGAAATGCGCGCCGTTCCCACAGCATCGAAGGGGTTCATGGCTGCGACCAGTCGGAAACCGTCGGCCGCCACCACACGACCGAAACGCGGGACGTTGAGTTCCCCTTCGCTCATCACGGTGATGAGCACATTCAACGTCTCTTCCGGGATGCGGTTGATCTCCTCCACGTACAGCAACGAACCGTCGCGCATGGCGGTCACGAGTGGACCGTCGACGAACACGTCGGGTTCGTACCCCTCGTTCAGCACCCGAGCCGGATCGAAATGGCCGACGAGACGGGCCGGCGTGAGTTCGGCGTTGCCCTCCACGAACACGAAACCGATCCCGAGTCCCTCGGCCACGGCTCGCAGCAATGTGCTCTTGCCCGTTCCTGGTGGACCTTCGAGCAACACATGGCGGTCGGCGTCGAGCGCGGCGACGACGAGTTCGACCTCGCGTCGTCGACCGACCACCGACGTGTCGAGCGCGTCGAGCAGGGACTGGCGAGGCGTGGTCACGCGTTGACGATCACGCCACGGATGTTGGTGCCGTCGCGCATCGCCTGGTAGCCCTCGTTGATCTGATCGAGG
>RFSV01000050.1 GCA_009923785.1 Acidimicrobiia bacterium
TTGTTGTTGGAGTCGAGGCACTTGTTGGCCGCCGTGGCGAACAGCAAGTAGGCCGACGTGGCCTGTAGGCCGAGACCGGCGATGCGTCCGTTCGGATTGTGGGCGGCCATCATGTCGAGGTACGACCGCATGCCGGGGAACTGGTCGGCCTCTTCGAACGGTGCGTACGCCGTACGTACACGGAAACCCTCGGTCGCTGTGGAGTTGCCCTCGGCCACCATCTGTTCGGTGTAGTGGTTGGCGTCAGCGAAGACCAGTTCGGGAACGTAACCCACTTCGCGCATGGCCTTGTAGAGGAGAATCAAGTTGCCGGGTTCACCGACGAAGGCCATGGTCGAGACATCGCCGTCCTTCAACTTCTGTGCGAACGGAACCCAGTTGGCCTCCCCGGTGGGCGAGTAGGCGATCATCTGCGTGACTTCGTAGCCGCCAACAGCGTCCATTCCGGCGGCGATCTGATCGGCGTTGATCTTGGTGATCGTGACGTCGGAGTAGACGATCGCCGTGTTCTTCACGGCGTCGGGATACGTCTCGGCGCCCCACTTCAACCAGCCGATCGGCTTCACGTAGGCCGGGTTGGGCAGTGGCTGGACCTTGCCATTGCCCTCGGCGGCCGCCGTCGAGACGGTGTAACCGGGGACGCTCACCATGCCGCAGTCGTGGAATCGCGGGTACATCTGGTCGTCGAAGACCCATCCACCACCCACCATGGCGAACACTTCGGCGCAGGCCTGTTCGATGGCTGCTGGAACGTTGAAGAGCTTGCCGTCGAGGTCGACGACCTCGATCGGTAGACCACGGATACCGCCCTGCTCGTTGCACCATCCGGCGAAAGCCTTGGCGGCGTCGAGCATCTCGACGGTGAGGCCGGGGGCTCCTTCGTAGCCGTGATCGTTCTGCGTACCGAGTTTCAGCGTGTCGCCGCCGTTCTGACCGTCGGCGATGGTGGGAACACCGGCATCAGTGGCGGGACCGCAGGGACTTTCCATGGTTCCGAACATGGGGACAGCCGGTGCCTCGGTGGCCGGCGGTGCCTCGGAGTCGGTGGGGGCCGACGTGGCTGCTGGAGCGTCGGTAGCCGGAGCAGCTGTGGTGGCCGCGTCGTCGCTCTCGCGGTTCGAGCACGCCACGGTGATCGTGAGCAATGCACCCAGCACGAAGGCTCCTCGGAGTCGACGGCGTGACGAATCGGTCGAACGTGCGACTACTTGCATGGTTCCCCCTCTGTCGGTTTCGACGCCCCCGCGTCGCCCGGTCGTGACGTCGACACTAGCAACGCCCGGTGTGCCCGCGTCAGACGACTTCTGCTACGAATGACTCTGTGTCAGGAGCATCTATCGGGTCCCTCCACGGAGACTCCTTCGTCGCTCCTCTCGAAGTGGCCTATCCCTACAGTCGAACAGTCGGAACGGCCCTGTCCCGTTTCTTCACGTCGCTGAAGGAAGGTCGTCTCGAGGGGACGAAAGGGAGCGATGGGCGGGTCTACTTTCCACCAGCTGAATTCGACCCTCAAACCGGTGAGCAGCTCACCGAATGGGTGACGCTTCCCGAGACGGGGCATGTCGTCACCTGGGCCTGGCAGTCCACGCCGGCGCCGGATCAGCCACTCGATCGCCCGTTCGCGTGGGCGCTGATCGCTCTCGACGGAGCCGACGTTCCGCTGTTGCATGCAGTCGACGCTGGTTCGATCGACGCCATGTCCACCGGGATGGCCGTGAAGGTGCGCTGGGCCGCCGAGCGAGGAAACGGGATCACCGACATCGCGTGTTTCGAACCCGTGTCCGATGTGCCGGGAGGAAGGTCATGAGCGAGGCCGACGGCATCGTGCGACTCCGTCAACCAATCGGCGTCGAGTACTCGTGGTCGGCCGGACCCAACGCCACCAGTCATCTGTCGGGTCTGATGAACGGCAAGCTGATCGGGAAACGGTGTCCGAGTTGCACTCTCGTGTACTTCCCGCCACGTAACGGCGTGTGCCCAAAGTGCGCCGCCATCCTCGCCGAAGACGTCGAAGTCGGACCGAAGGGAACCATCTCGACGTTCTGTGTGGTGAACGTTCCGTTCCTCGGCCAGAAGGTCAAGATCCCGTACGTCGCAGCGCAGATCGTGCTCGACGGAGCCGACATTTCCATGCAGCACCTCATCCAGGAATGCGAAGCCGACGAAGTTCGTATCGGCATGCGTGTCGAGCCAGTGTGGAAAGATCGATCGGAGTGGGGACCGACTCTCGAGAGCATCGCCCATTTCCGTCCCACCGGTGAACCCGATGCGGCCCTCGGTTCGAAGGCGGGTGAGAGCTGATGCGTGACGTCGCCATCGTCGCCACTGCCCAACGGCCGAGTCAGATCGGTACCCAGCTCACCTCGGTCGAGCTCATCTTGCCTGTCGTCGCCGAAGCGGTGAAGAACGCCGGAATCCAACGTCAGGACGTCGGATTCTGGTGTCACGGAAGTTGCGACTACATGAGTGGGCAGCCGTTCAGTTTCGTCGCCGCGGTCGACGCCATCGGTGCCTGGCCGCCCATCGTCGAGAGTCATGTGGAAGGAGATGGCGCACTTGCGCTGTACGAAGCGTGGGTCAAGTTGCAGACTGGCGAATGCGACATCGCCGTTGTGTTCGCGAACGGCAAGACCACGTCGGGACCCATCGATCGCATTCTCACATTGCAAGCCGATCCGTACTTCGTGACTCCGCTGTGGCCCGGTTTCGATGCCATGGCTGCGCTGCAGGCCCGAGCCTGTCTCGATGCCGGAGTCGTGACCGAGGAGCAGATGGCCGAAGTTGCAGTACGTAGCCGTCGTGACGCCAAGTCGAATGCTGTTGCGCATCTGAAGGGCGATTACACGGTCGATGAACTCTTGTCGGGGCCGTACACGACCGCACCGTTACGAGCGCACGACTGCAGTGTGCCGGTCGACGGGGCAAATGCGGTCGTGTTGGCGGCCGATGACGTGGCTCGCCGCCTGGCGAAGCGACCGGCGTGGATTCGCGGCATCGACCATCGAATCGACACACAGCGTCTCGGTGCTCGGTCTCTCACCACGAGTGATTCCACGCGCATCGCCGCTGAGAAGGCCGGCGTCGGTCGCGACAAAGTCGACGTTGCCGAGATCTACGCGCCGTACACGCATCAGGAATTGTTGTTGCGGTCGGCGATGGGTCTCGATGCAACGACGACGGCGATCAACCCGAGCGGTGGTGCCTTGGTGGCCAATCCGGCCATGGCAGCCGGTCTGGCTCGATTCGTCGAGGCGGCCGAAGCGGTGTTTGCCGGGCGGGCTGATCGTGCAGTGGCCCATTCCACGAGTGGACCGTGCTTGCAGCAGAACCTGGTGTGCGTGATGGAGGGCGACTGACATGGCCGAACGTTGTGCAGTGGTCGGAGTGGGGCAGACGAATCATTCGTCGTGCCGAGCCGACGTGTCGATTGCCGGACTGGTGCGCGAAGCCGTCGATCGGGCACTCGCCGATGCCGGAATCACCATTCAGGACGTCGACGCCGTGGTTATCGGCAAGGCGCCCGATTCTCTCGAGGGTGTCGCCATGCCCGAGTTGTGGCTAGCCGATGCCTTGGCGGCTCACGGCAAACCAGTGTTCCGCGTGCACACGGCTGGTTCGGTCGGCGGATCGACCGCCATCGTGGCGGCTCAGCATGTGATGGCCGGAATCCATGGCACGGTGCTCACCATCGGATTCGAGAAGCAGAGCGACGGCAATGCGATGTGGGCTCTCAGTGTTCCGATTCCGTTCGGTATGCCGGTGCATGCCGGAGCCGGCGGATACTTCTCGCCGATCGTGCGTGGTTACATCACACGATCTGGCGCGCCATCACACATCGGCGCCATGGTGGCTGTGAAGGATCGCACCAACGCGTGCAAGAACCCGTACGCGCACTTGCACGAGCCCGACTGGACACTCGAGAAGGCACTTGAGACCCCGATGCTCTGGGATCCGATCCGATTCATCGAGACCTGCCCGTCGAGCGACGGGGCGATGGCCCTCGTGCTCATGAGTGAAGAACGTGCCGAGAAGATGTCGGGCCCGAAGGCGTGGGTGCACGCCACAGCGATGCGCAGCGAGCCGACGGCGTTCGCCGGTCGCGAGCAAGTGAGCCCGCGCGCGGGCGAGATGTGCGCCGAAGATCTGTGGCGCAAGGGTGGAATCACCAAGCCGGCCGAAGAGATCGACGTCGTCGAGATGTATGTGCCGTTCGCCTGGTTCGAACCCATGTGGCTCGAGAATCTGGGCTTCGCTCCGCGCAACGAAGGTTGGCGATGGGTCGAGGACGGCGTCACCGAGATGACCGGGTCGCTGCCGGTCAATCCGTCGGGTGGCGTGTTGTCGTCGAATCCGATCGGCGCCTCGGGGATGATCCGGTTCGGTGAGGCGTGCATGCAGGTGATGGGCACAGCGGGGGAGCATCAGATCGACGGGGCGAAGAAGGCCGTCGGCCACGCCTACGGCGGCGGCAGCCAATTCTTCGCCATGTGGCTCGTCTCCTCCCTCAAACCCTGACGCAAATCGCGCACTCTGTTGCGCAGATGACCCCCTGGGTGCACTTGCGCAACAGAGTGGGGAGTTATGTCAGGGAGACGGGGGTGCCGGAGAAGGGCTTGTTGACGAGGTCGAAGAAGTCGTTGCCCTTGTCGTCCACCACGATGAAGGCCGGGAAGTCCTTGACCTCGATCTTCCACACGGCTTCCATCCCGAGTTCGGGATACTCGAGCACCTCGACCTTGGTGATGCAATCCTGCGCCAACCGAGCGGCCGGACCACCGATCGAACCGAGGTAGAACCCGCCGTGCGTCTTGCACGCGTCGGTGACCGCACGTGAACGATTCCCCTTGGCGAGCATGACGAAACTGCCCCCGTTGGCCTGGAACTCGTCGACGTAGCTGTCCATCCGCCCGGCCGTCGTCGGACCGAACGATCCACTCGCCATGCCCTCGGGCGTCTTGGCCGGACCGGCGTAGTAGACCGCCATCTCCTTCATGTAGTCGGGGAGTCCTTGGCCGGCGTCGATGCGCTCTTTCAACTTGGCATGGGCGATATCGCGCGCCACGACCATCGGACCAGTCAGCATCACCCGCGTCTTGACCGGATACTTCGACAGTTCGGCGCGGATCTCGCTCATCGGACGATTCAAGTCGATGTGAACCACGGCGGTTCCTTCGAGGTCGTCGTGTGTGACCTCGGGAAGATAGTGAGCCGGATCGGTCTCCAGTTGTTCGAGGAAGATGCCGTCGCGGGTGATCTTGCCGAGGGCCTGCCGGTCAGCCGAGCACGACACTGCCATCGCCACGGGGCACGACGCGCCGTGGCGGGGCAGACGGATCACTCGCACGTCGTGGCAGAAGTACTTGCCGCCGAACTGTGCACCGATTCCGGTTTCTTGCGACAGCTTCAACACTCGGGCTTCCATGTCGACGTCACGGAATGCATGTCCGAGGTTTGAACCGGCCGTCGGCAGCGAGTCGAGGTAGCGCGTGCTGGCCAACTTGGCTGTCTCGACGGCGTGCTCGGCTGACGTACCACCGATCACCACTGCAAGGTGATACGGGGGACATGCCGCCGTGCCGAGTGTCTTCATCTTCTCGAACAGCCACGGGAAGAGCGTCTTGTCGTTGAGGAGAGCCTTGGTCTCCTGAAACAGGTACGACTTGTTGGCACTACCACCACCCTTGGCCATGAAGAGGAACTTGTAGGCGTCGCCGTCGGTGGCGGCGATCTTGATCTCGGCCGGCAGGTTGTTGCCCGTGTTGACCTCGTCGTACATGGTGAGTGGTGCCATCTGGCTGTAACGAAGATTGCTCGTGAGGTACGTGTTGAACACGCCGCGCGCAATGGCCTCCTCGTCGCCACCTCCGGTGAACACGAACTGACCCTTCTTGGCCTTCACGATGGCAGTACCGGTGTCTTGGCACATGGGGAGGATGCCGCCGGCCGAGATGGTGGCGTTCTTCAAAAGATCGAGGGCGACGAATCGGTCGTTGTCGCTCGCTTCGGGGTCGTCGAGGATGTTGCGTAGTTGCTGCAGGTGGCCGGGTCGCAGGAAATGGGCAATGTCACGCATCGCCTCTTGTGTGATGAGCGTGAGTGCTTCAGGTTCGACACGTAAGAAGGTGCCAGCCGAGGTCTCGAAGGTGCTCACACCTTCGGTGCTGACGAGGCGGTAGGGAGTCGTGTCGGGACCCAGCGGGAGGAGTTCGGTGAAGGCGAAATCGGCCATACCGTCACGCTATGCCCCACGACGCGACAGCGCCGATTCAGCGCTCACACCCCGTCGGTCACAGAGCGGTGCGTAGGAGCAGCAGCGAACCGGAAAACGCGCACAGGGTGAGGATGAGTGGACGCATGACCTGGGCGGGAAGCAGATGCCCGATGCGCGACGACACGGCGAGTCCTCCGAACACGCCTGGAAGAATGACGGCTGTCAGAGCGAGTTCGTGACGTCCGACGGCTCCTGACAGCACGAGCCCGGCGACGCTGATGGCGGCACCGATGGTGAAAAAGGCCGAGATCGTCGCTCGTACGGTGACAGGTTCGCCACTGCTGTACACGAGGGCGATGGGCGGACCACCGATTCCGGTGACGGTGCCCATGAAACCACTCGCGAATCCGGCTCCAGTGAGCGTCGACGAGTTGGTCGGGATCACCTGTCCGCGTCGTGCAGTGATCATCGACACGAGTACGGCGAACAGAACGGCTGATGACACGGCATAGGCCAAGGTGTCGTGGCTCATGGCCCGCAGGGAGACCACTCCGATGAACACACCAGGGAATCGGCCGAGCAGCGCCCACTTGAAACCAGTCGAGTCGATGTGCGCGCGATCTCGGGCCGCCACGCCGACGGTGAGTGGAAGCACCGCCACCATCAGTGCGGCCGGCACGAAGGACGGATCGATCATGGCGAAGATCGGCGAGGTGAGCATCCCGAGACCGAAGCCGAGCGTTCCTTGGATGGTTGAGCCGATCAATGCGAGGACGACGCACAGAGCGACCATGGGTAGCGACAATCCGGCGATGTCGGCGGCGATCATCATCGATCCTTCAATCTCTTCGGATCGGCGTTCGCCGGATCGTCGGGCCATTGGTGTTTGGGGTATCGGCCGGCCATTTCCTTTTTCACGTCGGCCCACGAACCAGACCAGAAGCCCGGTAGGTCCGATGTGATCTGGATGGGACGGTCGGCGGGAGACAGTAGTTGCAGGACGAGTTTCACGCGACCTCCGCCGATGGTCGGATGCTCGCGCGTACCGAACAGGTCCTGCACGCGAATCGGAACGACAGGAGCGGTGCCCTCTGCGACGCCACTCGAATAGTCGATGACGATCGACCGGCCGCTCACGAGTTCGAGACGAGTGGGCGCGAGTTCGTCGAGCTGTGAACCTTCGGGCCATGGCAGTTGCGAACGAAGAAGCGTGGCGACGTCGAGCGTGGCCACGTCGCTCATCGACGTCATCCCGGCCAGGTACGGTTCGAGCCATTCGCTGGCCGATGAGACGAGCGACTTGTCGCTCCAGTCGGGCCACGGTTCCCCGATCTCGCGTCTCAGGAACGCCACCCGACTGCGCAGTTCGGTCGAGGACGGGGTCCACGGCAGATCAGTGAGACGTGTCGAGACGATCCGATCACACAACGCTCGTTGGACCTCGGCCGAGGGAGCGGGTCGACGTCTGTTGTCGGACAATGTCATGCGATCGAGCCGTCGCGTGACTCGTTCGACGATGTCGCGCTTCTCCTTGTCCCACACGACGTTCGATTCGACGACGACTTGGTCGCTGAGAACGCGTCCGATGGTCGACTCGTCGACGGCGGCGGCCATGCGGATCCGCGCGTTCTTGCGGTCACCGTCGAGGTCGGCCGCCACCACGAAGGCTTCACCGGCCAACGAGTCGGTGGGACGACACCAGGCGGCGTTGCCGTTGCGCATCTGGAACTGGCCGGGCTGGCGACGAACGGCCAACCGATCGGGGTGGGCGAGCAGCAATACCCGACCCGCATGGTCGGGCTCGATGGTCGACCAGTCGAGATCGGCTCCGACTCGGCGTGCCAGGTCACGCGTGCGATCTCGCCATCTAGCGACAGCCCCTCGATCGGCACGATCGTCGGAAACCAGACCCGACACGATTTGAAGACGCAACGACACGTCGACGGGGACATCGTCGGGACGTCCGCGCATCACGTCGCGATCGTCGAGTAGGGCGGCGACGGCACAGGCCAAACCTCGGTCGGCCGGCTCGCAGGCCGTGATCATGTGGGCGAGGCGCGGGTGCACCGGGACGGTGAGCATGCGGCGACCAGTGTCGGTGAGTCGTGCGTCCACATCGAGAGCGCCGAGCATTGTCAACACATCACGCGCGTTCTGCAAGGCCGCCGTCGGTGGGGAGTCGACGAAGTCGAGTTCGTCGAGTGGTGTGCCCCACGCCGTGGTCTCGAGTACGAAACCGCACAGGTCGACCGACTCGATCTCAGCGGCGAGATGGGCGCGACGGGTGCCGTGTTCGAGTTTGCTCCAGCATCGGTACGCAACACCGGGTCCGAGTCGTCCGGCACGTCCGGCTCGTTGATCGGCCGACGCGCGCGACGTAGGGATCGTGGTGAGGCGTGTCATCCCCGTGCGCGGATCGTGACGTGGCACCCTCGCTTCTCCGGCGTCGACCACCACCGAGACTCCGTCGACGGTCAAGCTCGTCTCGGCGATGTCGGTCGACAGCACCACGCGACGTCGTCCGGGTGGCGATGCTGTGAGTGCGAGATCCTGATCGCTCACTGACAATGCACCGGCAAGCGGATACACGTCGACGTCACCGAGTGCATCAGATGTCGACAACATCGATTCGACACGCCTGATCTCGCCGATTCCGGGAAGGAACACCAGAACGTCGCCGTCGCACTCGCGTAGAGCGCGCACGATCGTGGACGAGACGGCGTCGTCGAGGCGTTGTTGTTTGGCGGGAGGCGCCCAGCGAACGTCGACCGGGAACTGCCGTCCAGCGCTCTCGACAACAGGCGCGTCTCCGAGCAGTCGAGCGAGCGGAAGCGCCTCGGCGGTCGCCGACATGGCGAGGACGCGCAAGTCGGGTCGCAGCGTTCGCCGTGCGTCGAGACACAAGGCCAATCCGAGGTCGGTAGGCAGATTGCGTTCGTGTACTTCGTCGAAGATCACGAGGCCGACACCTGGTAGCTCAGGATCGGATTGCAGACGACGGGTGAGTATTCCCTCGGTCACGACTTCGAGACGCGTCGACGAACCGATTCGACGCTCGTCGCGCGTCTGATAGCCGACGAGGCCGCCCGGTTCGTCGCCCACCAACTGCGAGAGACGTCGCGCGGTCGCTCGCGCGGCGAGGCGACGGGGCTCCAACATCACGATGCGTCGATCGTGGAGCCACGACGAATCGAGCAACCTCAATGGCAACAGAGTGGACTTGCCGGCACCGGGTGGCGCGACGAGAACACATGACGAACGTTCGTCGAGCGCACGTCGCACGTCGTCGACGACCTCTTCGATAGGGAGATCGGTGCGCGGGACGGCGGGAATCAGAACTGGCTCAGGCCACGGCCGGGGTGCCGTGGAACGACACCGGATCGCCAGGGGCGGGGATCGACGGCACCGACCACGACGTGGTGTCGGCAATCGATTTGGCAACGGCTCGCCATTGCATGGCGTCCCAACCTTCGGCGGCCGCCGGCACGGTTCCGTCGGATCGAAGGAAGACGAAGGCGGGGAGCGACGTCAAGCCCAGACTGCGCACGAATGCCCGATCGGGATCGGCGAACACCAGGAATTCTTTGGCCATCGGTCCAAGAAAGGCGCGGGCTTCGTCGTCGGATGCTGTGACCACGAAATTCACGCGAACGGCCGAGCCGGCGAAACCGCGCAGAACCCGAGCGGCGGTCTCGAGGATCCACGAACTCTCATTGGTGAACGGGTCGAGTACGACCGAGGCCAGATGGAACGTGGTCAGCCATTCGGACAGCGGACGGGGTTCGGCGCCGATCGGATCGAGGGTGGTGGAGGGGTTGGGGGACGAAACCACGTCGCCAAAGGTAGCGCACCATAGGCCCTGGTCTAGGGTCGATCCATGGCCAACAAGCGTGCTTCCATCACCATGACCGATGCCGAACTGGCGGCGTATCTGGAGGAGCAGACCATCCTCAACATCGCCACCATCGGCCCGACCGGGCACCCACATCTGGTCGCCATGTGGTACGTGGTGATGGACGGCAAGGTCACCTTCTGGACCTTCGGCAAGAGTCAGAAGATTTTGAACTTGCGACGCGATCCGAAGATCACCGGGCTCGTCGAGAGCGGCGACACGTACGACCAGTTGAAGGGTGTCGAGCTCGTGGGCACCGGACGCATCATCGAGGACTACGACTCGATCCTGTCCATCGGTAAGGCCGTGGGCGTGAAGTACAACGGTGAAGCGGCGATCAGCGATGCTGCCCTTCCGTTCCTCGAAGCACAGGCCAACAAGCGTCTCGGTATCCAGATCGACGTCGAACGCATCGTGTCGTGGGACCACACCAAGATCGGTGGCGGGTACTGAGTCGATTTACGAGCCGTCGATCAGCGCTGACCGCGTCGCGATTCGCCGCTCGTGGAGGCTGCTGACGCGATCATCTCGGCTGTGCCGTCGAGGTCGGCCGACGGACCGAGTAGTCCGACGGTGAGCCGCATAGCCGGTGGATGCTCGTCCACCATGAACGGTTCGCCTGGTGCTGCACCGATTCCTTGTGCGGCCAGGCTCACCAGTGCTGCTCGTTCGTCGATGACGTGAACCCAGAGGTTGATGCCGTCGGACCCGGTGGTGGTGACACCCGATGACGACAGGATCTCGACCACCCGTCGTCGTCGTTCGGCGTATTCGTGTCGCGCATGTTCGAGCGCGCGCAGTGTGGTGTCGTCGGCCAGAAGTTCGACGAGCACGGCCTGCAGGATGCGGCTACTCCAACCCGGACCGAGCATGCGTCGGTTGCTCGCTGCGCTGATCACCTCTCCTGTACCGGCGACAGCAGCGAGTCGAAGGTCGGGGCCGTGACTCTTCGAAAAACTGCGGATGTGAACCGTGCGACGTGGGAGATGCCGTCCGATGCTCACCGGCTCTCCGATAGCGATGTCACCTGAGTGGTCGTCCTCCACGACGACGATCTGATCGCCGTTCGGGCTGGCCGCCACCAAGCGGGCGATCTCTTGCGCACGTGACGACGTCATCGTGACGCCGGTCGGATTGTGCGCGCGCGGTTGCAGAAAGAGAGCGGTCGGCGACGTGGCCAAGGCACGTTCGAGTTCGTCGAGCTGCATCCCCTCGTCGTCGAGCGGTACGCCGATCACGACGGCACCGAGTCGATCGAGCAGGTCGAGCAAGGGCGGAAACGTGGGATGTTCGACCACGACGCGATCACCGAGACGTACGACGACCTGTGCGATGCGATCGAGGGCGTCGAGAGCTCCGTCGACCACGGTGAGTTCTTCGGGATCGAAGGGCCACGAGTCGCGCAGCGCTTTTTCCAGATCGGGAAGTACCGCATGGTCGAGATACGTGCTCGTGAGCGATCGTCCGCTCACGTTCGCCAGGGCCGGACCGAGAACGGGCAAGAGGGCGGCGTCGGGTGTGCCGGTCGAGAGATCGATGCGGAAGTGGCCGCGATCATCGGGGTCGGCAACCAGTCGTCGGTAGCGGCGAGGTGAGCCCGGACCGGTGGGCTGACGTACGTACGACCCGTTACGTCCGAGAGTTTCGATCGCTCCGATCTCGGCCAGGGTCCGCCAGGCCTCACCGACGGTGGTGGGCGACACGCCCAGTCGTCTCGACAACTGTCGAACGGTGGGGAGCCGGTCTCCGACTGACATCTCACCGGTCGACACCAGTCGTCCGATGGTCGCGGCGATACCCCGGGCGCTGCGGTCGTCGACGTGTTGGCAGATGAGTTCGATCATGGACGGAGCGGGTTGTTGTCTTTCCGATGTGAGAACGATTGTCCTGGCACAATATTGCCATTGTCCCGTGTTCAGTGTGCCAATTACTCTGGCGTCATCGTTTCGGGCCGAATGGCTCGATGAGGGGGAGAACGACATGGAACGTGACGTCGTCAGGGCCGCGCTACTTCAGACTGATTGGGCCGGCACCAAAGAAGCGATGATCGACAAGCACGAAGCCGCCGTGCACGAAGCGGCCAAGCAGGGTGCACAAGTGATGTGCTTCCAGGAACTCTTCTATGGTCCGTACTTCTGCCAGGTGCAGGAGTCCGAGTACTACGGCTACACCGAATACATCCCCGACGGTCCCACTACTCAGCGTTTCCAGAGCATTGCCAAAGAGACCGGCATGGTGCTCGTGCTTCCGATGTACGAGATCGAGCAGCCGGGCATCTACTACAACACCGCGGCGGTGATCGACGCCGACGGCACCTATCTCGGCAAGTACCGCAAGCAGCACATCCCGCAGGTGAAGGGCTTTTGGGAAAAGTTCTACTTCAAGCCCGGCAACGGTGGTTATCCGGTGTTCGACACTGCGGTCGGCAAAGTTGGCGTGTACATCTGCTACGACCGCCACTTCCCCGAAGGATGGCGTGCGCTCGGACTGAACGGAGCCAAGATCGTGTTCAACCCGTCGGCCACGCACCGCGGACTCTCCGAGTACATCTGGCGCGTCGAGCAGCCGGCCGCCGCTGTTGCCAATATCTATTACGTGGGAGCGATCAACCGCGTGGGTATCGAGCCGCTCGGCGAGAACGACTTCTACGGTCAGAGTTATTTCGTCGATCCCGAAGGCAAGTTCGTGGGCGATGTCGGCGACCCGTACAAGGCCGAGCTCATCGTGCGCGATCTCGACATGAAGAAGTTGCAAGAAGTGCGCGACCGGTGGGCCTTCTACCGCGATCGTCGCCCCGATGCCTACGACGAACTCGTCGAACCGTAAACGAAGAAACTCAAGCGGATCCGCACCACGAAAGGGGAGGGGAATGGCCAAGATCCTCATCAAGAACGGCAAGGTGATCTCGCCGACCGGAGTGCACGACAACGACGTCTTGATCGACGGCGAAACCGTGACTGCTCTCGGTGCGCACGGCTTCTTCGCCGGTGCCGAGCAAGGTTGCGACAAGGTGATCGACGCCGCCGGCAAGTACGTCATCCCTGGCGGTGTCGACGTGCACACGCACATGGAACTGCCGTTCGGAGGCACGTTCGCGTCCGACACCTTCGAGACCGGATCGCGTGCCGCGGCCTGGGGTGGTGTCACCACCATCGTCGACATGGCCGTGCAGCGCTACGGCGAGAACGTGTTCGACGGTCTGGCCGAATGGCACCGCAAGGCCGAGGGCCAGTGCGCGATC
>RFSV01000006.1 GCA_009923785.1 Acidimicrobiia bacterium
CGGCTTCGGATAGGACAACATGTCGCTGAATCGCCCGACACCCGTGGCCGCGCCAGCGCCTCCCGCGGGGTTGGCCCGGATCGTGTTGAGAGCGTCCATGTCGGCGCCCGGACAGAAGCCCCGTCCCGAACCGGTGACCACGACGACTCTGATGTCGTCGTTCGCTCGGGCCTCGTCGAGTCGTGCGAAGAACGCCGCCGACATCGCCGCGCTCCACGCGTTCAGGCGATCCGGCTTGTTGAGGGTGACGACTCCCACTCCGGGTGAAACGACGTCGAGAAGAACGAGATCGGAAGAAGATTCACTCATTCGGTCGACGGTAGTTCACCGTCGTCGGCGAACGACACCCGAGCGACCGGGCGGATCCGGCAATAGAGCAGATAAGCCAGACCACCCGCAACGAGCACGATCGCCATCCATTGATTGAGCCGAAGTCCTCCGCCTTCTTTGGCGGCGTCGATACGCAGACCCTCGATCCAGAAGCGTCCGACGCCATAGCCGATGACGTACATCGCGAGCAGGCGAATGGGCCGTTCGTTCATGAGACGGCGGCCGACCACGATGAGTACTGCGGTGAGGGCCAGGTTCCAGAGTGACTCGTAGAGAAATGTCGGGTGGAAAAGAGTTCCCGGATCGAATCCGGCCGCAATGGTCTTGTCGGCGTCGATCTTGAGCCCCCATGGCAGATCGGTCGGACGTCCGAAGAGTTCTTGGTTCCACCAGTTGCCCCACCGCCCGATGGCCTGAGCCAATGGGATGGCGGGGGCGGCCGCCCACAGAAAAGGCTGAACAGCCAAACTGCGCCGCCGGGCCAGAACCACAGCCACGATCGTGCCGAGAAGAATCCCGCCGGGGATGCCGAGGCCGCCCTTCCACACCTTCACGATGTCGCCCGGCGCGTCGGAGAAACGCTCCCACTCGGTGGCGACGTGATAGAGGCGCGCGCCGATCACGCCCGCCGGAACGGCCCACAGCAATATTGCCGATGCATCTTCCGGACCTCCGACGCCGATCGTCGTCAGTCGACGGCCGAACAACCACGCCGCCACCAACACGCCGATGGCGATCATGAGTCCGTAGGCGCGCAACTCGATGGGACCGATGTCGATCGACGAACCACCCGGACTGGGCAGTGAGGTGAGCAGATTCGTGATCACGATTCAGCCCTCAGGACGAGATGACGCGGTTCGCAAATGCGACAGCGGCTTCGAAGATCGCCTCTTTGTCGAAGTCCTGAGTGGCTACGTGATAACTGCGATCGAGGAGTATCCGCTCGACCGGGCCACCCCACTGCTCGGCCAGTTGATCGCTCTGGATCGGATCGACGACGTGATCGTTCTTGGACGTGACGAGCAGCATCGGCACCTTGCTGCTGCCGTAGCGCGGAACCATCGGTGTCACGCCGTCCTGAACGAGTGACATCAACGGGCGCAGCGGGGTCTCCGGATACGAGTTCTCGACCACGTCGGGATCGGCGATGTCGGACCCGATTCCGGGCATCATTTCGACACCTTCGGCGATCATGCCCTCGACCATCTCGACGACTTCGGGGGCCTGGGGTTGGGCCACCGGGTTGACGCACACGATGCCGGCTACTTCGGGATGCTCGAGAGCAGTCCACAGGGTGAGCGACCCTCCCATCGACAAGCCGGCCACCACCACTCGATCACAGCGTTGCGACAATCGGAGATACGCAGCCTCGACTTCGGCGGTCCAGTGCTCCCAGCGAGTTCCGAGCATGTCGGACACGGCGGTCCCATGACCAGGCAGACGCGGTAACTCGACGTGATAGCCAGCGGCAGCGAACGCTTCGGCCACACCGCGCATCGACGACGGATTTCCGGTGAAACCGTGGATGCACAAAGCTCCATGGGCCGAATTCCCCGCATGGCTCCACGGTTCGGCTCCGGGCAGGACGGGTGACTGGTCGACGTGATCGCTCATGACCTCGTTCTATCGCACGAACTAGCGGCTCGCCGGAACTTCGGCACGTTGAAGCAGACGGAGCCGGAGTATCTCCGAGTGTTGACGCGCCTGTTCGGCTTCATGAGCCAATTGGAGGGTTCGCAAACGAACCTTGGTCGCCTCGGCGTGGATGCTCTCGAAGACGTCGAAACGCGCCTCGAGGTGGCGAACGGCGTCTTCGAAACGGCCGCCCTTCTTGTATGCCTCGGCCAGATCGGTGTGTACCTCGAACAGCTGTGGCCGAGCATCCATGATCGTGGCGTGTTGAAGCGCTCGCTTCAGATGCTCGATCGCCGCCTCGGCGTCACCAGCTTCCATTTCGACACGACCAAAGGTCGCTTCGATGCGACTGCGTGATAGGTCGTCGAATACAACAGTCGACGTCTCGAGCGCATCGAGTGCTCCGGCCAGAAGTTCCCGTGCTCGTTCCAGGTCGCCGCCCTCTCCGCGACGGGCCAACACGCGTGCCGTCGCCGTGTACACGTCGGGCATGAATCCAGGGGCGTCGGTTCGGCACACCTCGAGAGCGCGATCGGCAGTTTCGATCGCCAGATCGTGTTCACCGCGCTCGGATCGCAGCGACGCGACGTTCGCCAAGATGAGCGCGTCGATGTCGTGACGATCGAGTGGCTCGTTGGCGGCCAACGCCGCCTCGTAGTTCACGATGGCGCGATCGGCATCACCTGATTCGTGGTGAATCGTGGCGATCGTGTTCAAGATGTTGCCCTCGTCCACTCGATGATCGGTCGTCCGATACAGCGACAGGGCACGCAGGCAGTAGGTCAAGGCTTCGGCATGATTTCCCGAATCGGAGTGGACCAGTCCGATGAGATGAAGACTCCACGCACTGACCAGCGGCAGACGATGTCGATCGGCGAACTCGTCGGCCTCCACGGCGAGCACGTAGGCGTCACCCGGTTCACCGTCGTAATGCGCCAAAGCAGCCAGTCGATAGAGACTTTCGCCCTCGTCGTCGAGACTCCCGTCGCGTCGAGCGACGATCCGAGCCTCCTGAACCAACCGACGAGCCGAACTCGGATCCGCCGTCTCGAGCGTTCGAGCACGATCGAGGAGTGAGCGCGATGACGCCACGTCCCTCGGCGACAACTCAGGGCCAGCCTTTTTCGTGACGCGCTTCACGTCTCTCACGACACATATATCGCCCGGCGACTCCTCGAACTTGAGAGAGAAATCAGGTCCGATCCACGAATGTCGAGGCCCGACGCGACCACAATCGCACTGTGAGGCACGACACGGGACGACGAATCGACGGGGCCGCCTGGGCCGGCCTCATTCCTTTCGTCGCCGTGATTCCTATCTTTCTCCTGGCCATGGCCCCTTTTTGGTGGCTCGTCACCCTCGTCTGGCCGATCGGATACTGGTCGGCAACGGGCCTGTACGCACTGGTCGGTCTGCTCCTGTTCGTTCCGTTCGTTCAGCGAACGGTCCTGACACGCCTGATCGGTGCTCGGCGACCGCTGCCGGACGAGGCCCCGCGCCTCCAGGCCGCTTTCGACGAGGTCACCCAGGCCCTCCACATCCGAGATCATCGCTTCGCCGTCGGCGTCGTGGATGACGACCAACTGAACGCATTCGCCTGCGGTGGGCATCTGGTCGTGGTCACTTCGTACGCCGTGCGCGCGCTCGATCATGACGCCTTGTGCGGAGTGCTGGCCCACGAGTTCTGCCATCACCTCGGCTCCCACACGATCGCTCTCACGATGCAACAGTGGCTTCTCGTCCCCGTCGACGGCCTGGCGCGCATCGGTCGGTTTCTCGACAACGTGGCCACCGCAGCCGCTGCGACGTTCGGACAACGGTCGCAGCCTGTAGAGGTGCTCGGTCTCGTGATCGCTCCGATGTTTCGCTTTCTCGCCTGGTTCTTCGGTGTCGGCCGAACGGTGTCGCAGATCGTGGCGAATCTGGTGGGACGCAACGCCGAGTACCGAGCCGACCGACGTGTTGTGACGATGGGATATGGACGCCAGCTCGCCTCGGCTCTTCGTCGAACGCTTCCTGAGTCGACGAGGCATTCTCGACGCCGATGGTCTCGGGTGTTCGACACCCATCCCCCGGCTCGAACCCGAGTGGCCCGACTCGAGGCACTCTTACGCCGATGAATCACGTCGTCCGTTGCGCCGTCAAACGACGGTGATCGTGACCGTGTCGTGCGGTCCAGCTGTGCACACTCCGAAGTAGTAGCCCGGCTCGGTGAAGGTCATACTCTGCGTCTCACCGGGGCGAACGGTGAACGGCCCGAAGGAGTGCACGACCACATCGGAGTTGACGATCGTGACGGTGTCCCCGACTTTCACCGTGTAATCCTCGGGCACTACATCGACCGTGAGCAACCCCCGTTCCTGGAGATCGTTGGTGCCGTAGGGAATCTCGAAAGTGTGAATCACACCCTGCGCCGAAGGGTTGAGGTTGTCCGAGTCGCCCGAAACCACGAAAACCACCGCGAGGGCCGCTGACAGCGGCAACATCAGAGCGAAGGCAGCCAGAATCACCCGGCCAACACCGGTCCGTCTCGTGTCGTTCGTCGCGGAATTCTGCTCAGGGGTCACGTCGAACCGTCACGCGCCGATCAAGGTGCGTCCTCGCGAACTTCCACCGGCACGATCACGGCACCAGCTTTTTCGAACGTCAGGGTCACATCGAACGTCTGTCCGATCTCGAGTGGGGCGACCAGATCGATGATCATCACGTGATAGCCACCGGGCTTCAACATGAACATCTCGCCTCCCATGATGTCGATGCCCTCGACTTCGCGCATCACCATCTCACCTGCCGACATGGCCATAGTGGTGGCCGAACCCATGTCCATGCTCATGTCTGCGTCGGATCCCCCTGCCATGACCACTTCATGCACTTCGGCATGATCAGCGATCGACGAGTCGACCGCCGCCGCAACGAGTCGATCGTCGTCCGTCGACATGATCGTCATGTAGGCGGCACCCATGGTCGCCATCATCGGACTCGAGCGCGCCCACGCGCCTGCGATCTCGATCGGCGACGACATCTCCATCGTCGTGCCGGAAGATGAGTCGTCGTCACATGCAACGAGCGGCAGTGCGATCATCACCGATAGCACCGCTCCTCGAATCCACCCGGTTCGTGCAGTCACTTCCTTCTCCTTGTCGAACTTCTCTATCGCGTCCAGAGACTCACGACGCCGACGTATCGAGCATGACCTCAAGGTCGTGCGCTGTGTTGTCGACACCGTGGCCGAACGGCCACTCTACGAGTACCGTCCCATTCTCATCGACGACGTACGAGTTGACCGAGTGACCCACCTCCACGGTTCCGTCGGGGAGGCGGGTCACGCTCGAACTGGCGAGAAAGGCTGCTTCGGCCGTCCGCAGTTCGTCGTCCGACTCGGGGCGCAGAGCATGGAATTGTTCGGTGAAGCTGCCGACATACGCGTTCAATATCTCCCCGGTGTCGCGCTCGGGGTCGACAGTGATCATGGCCAGATCGACGCGTGTCGCATCGTCGCCGAGCCGACGCAAAGCCGTTCGGATCTCGGTGAGGGTGGTCGGACAGATGTCGGGGCACTGGGTGTAGCCGAAGTACACGACGAGCAGCGATCCGGGCCGGGCCACGAGCTCGAACGAGTCGTCGTCGGCCGGGTAGGCCCCGGTGTCGGTCACGTCGGTGACGGTGATGCCGTCGGATCGCAACGGATCGTCACGAACGATGCCCGTCAGGGGACGGGCCACCTGGTCGCCTCCGCATCCGACCGCGCCGACGAGACCGAGCAACGAAACGACAATGGGAACCAAGAGGCGGGACTGGCGACCTCGACACTCAGGTGACATGCGCACATCCTGCCCGCAACACGCCTCGGTCGCACGTGCACCTGTCGATCGTCACATCGTCGGCCAGAATGTCGGCGTGAGAGGGCCGACCGCGCGACGAATCTCGGCGAGCGTCGCCGCCGTCGCCTGTGCCGGTGCGCTGGCCGCCTGCTCTGGATCCTCGGGAACGCGTGAAGCTGTTGCAACTCCGTCGACCATCGCCGACTCGACGACCACCAGCACCACCACGTCGACCACCTCGACCACGACCACGACCATCTACAGCGGACCACCCACTCTTGCGCCCGGCGCCACGTTGCCGGTTCCGGTGTATCCACCCGGCAAAGGAGCCGTGGATCCCGAGATCTACATCGGTGAGATCGAGATTCCAGCGATCATGATGAAGTCCTCCATCAACTTCGGCGTCACCGACGCGACCTTCGATCGCGGCGTGGGCTGGTGGCCCGACACCGCCAAACCCGGCGACGTCGGCAACGTCGTCCTCGGTGGGCATCGAACCTCGTGGCCTCGCCCGTTCCGCTACGTCGATCTCCTCGAACCCGGCGACGAGATCGTCTTCACGACCGAAGCCGGTCGCTTTGTGTACGCCGTATCGCGCACAGAGGTCGTGTATCCCGATGCGATCTGGATCGTCGATCAGACCGAGGAAGCGACCGTGACTCTCTTTGCGTGTCACCCAGTCGGATCCACGGCACAACGCATCGTGATCTTCGCCGACTACGTACGTCAGGAAGTGTGACGTTGTCACGTCTTGCTCGACAGCCATTTGTGGTCGCTTTTGTCGCCGGCCTATGCGTTGCCGCCTCGATGCCACCGTGGGGCTGGTGGCCCCTCACCTTCGTCGGGATCGCGTTGTTCACTCGTGCCGAGACACGACGTCGAGTCGACCGGCGGCGAGGCTTCACCACCGGTGCCGTGTTCGGTGTCGCATGGTTTTTGCCGTCCATGGCCTGGATGTGGTTTCTCACTGCGCCCGGCTACCTGATCGCTGTGGCCGTGTTCGCCGTCCTCCACGGTGTCGCGTCTTTCGTGGTGACCCGTACCGTCGAAGCTCGCGCCATCGTGGTGGCACCGGCGGTCCACACGCTCGTCGAGTCACTCCGACTCTCGTTTCCTTTCGGCGGTGTACCGCTCGCCAGTATCGGTATCGCTCAAGTCTCTGGGCCACTGCAGACGACGGCGCGACTCGGCGGTGTGATCCTGCTGACCTGGATCACCTGGCAGATATCGAGTCTGGTCGCCACGTGGCGCCGACCGGCCCAGGGACGACGAACCGTTCTGGTGGCATCGATCGTCGTCGTGGTGGCGTCATTGCTCGGCCCTCGAGGCTCCGTCACCGGCGAGGTTCTCGACGTCGTGGCTGTTCAGGGTGGAGGACCGCAGGGCACACGTGCGGTCGATTCCGATCCACGAGAAGTTTTCGAGAGACACCTTCTGGCGACGTCCTCGATCACGAGCTCACCCGATGTTGTCGTGTGGCCCGAGAACGTGATCGACGTGGCGAAGTTCGACAGCAGTCGCGAACTCACCGAGTTGACCGCCGAATCTCAGCGCCTCGACGCCCCGTTCCTCGTGGGCATCACCGAAGACGTCGATACGACATCGTTCACCAACGCCCAAGTCGTCGTCGACACCAGTGGATCGATCGTCGACCGCTACGACAAGGTTCGTCGAGTCCCGTTCGGCGAATACATGCCGCTGCGAGGACTGCTCGATTCTCTCGGTGCTCCGGTCGACCTGGTGCCGCGCGACGCCGTGGCCGGAACCGGTCCAGCTCGACTCGATGTGCCCGTCGCGACCGGCGGTTCCGTCCGCGCTGCAGTCGTGATCTCGTGGGAGGTGTTCTTCGGAGGACGCGCACGAGAGGGAGTCCGAGACGACGGAGGCTTTCTCGTCAACCCGACCAATGGATCGAGCTACACCTGGACGATTCTGCAATCACAACAGATCGCCTCGTCACGACTTCGGGCGATCGAGACCGGTCGCTGGGTGGTTCAGGTCTCACCCACCGGATTCAGTGCGTTCGTCTCGCCCTCGGGTGAGGTGTCGCAAAGAACTGGCGTGAGTGAGACGGCCGTGATTCGATCCGACATTCCCGTACGCAACGGTCGTACTTGGTACGTGGCGCTCGGTGATCGTCCGTGGATCATTGCGGTCGGCGCCGTGGCATTGGCTGCCACTCTGCTCGGCTCACGTCCGATCGTCAGATCTCGATCAAGACCGTCGACGGCCCGTCGTTGACGAGCGACACCTTCATCTGAGTCCGGAAACGGCCGGTCTCCACGTGAGCACCGAGCCGACGTAGTTCGTCGATCACTTCGGTCACGAGAGGTTCGGCGACCTCGGGTTTGGCAGCAGCGATCCAACTCGGACGACGTCCGGCGCTCGTGTCGCCGTACAGGGTGAACTGACTCACTACGAGAATCGACTTCGTCGTCTCACGGACAGCCAAGTTCATCACCCCGTTCTCGTCGTCCATGATGCGCAGGTTCCACAACTTGTCGGCCAGCTTGCGAGCCGTCGCAACGTCGTCGGAATGCGTGACGCCGACGAGCACCATGAGACCGGCACCAATACGTCCGGTGGTGGTCGGGGCATCGTCGACGATCGACACGACCGAGGCTTCGTCGACTCGTTGAACGAGGGCACGCACATGACGATGGTGCCACACTCGTCAGGACGGATGAAATGATGCCTCTGTGATCGCATTGACGAACGGCCGAGCGACAGCCGCCATCGATCCCTCGTACGGAGGGCGGATCGTTCGCCTCGTCGTGGACGACGTCGACGTGATCGCCTCCGGAGATCCGGCTCGCGATGATCCTCTCGACTGGGGGCTGTATCCCATGGTGCCGTTCGCCGGCCGACTACGCAACGGAACACTCGAGTGGCGCGGTTCGACGCACCAGTTTCCGCGCCTTCGGCCCCCGCACGCCCTGCACGGAACGGTGCACGATGTGGAGTGGAGAGTCGACCGCGTCGATGCATCGTCGTGCCTTCTGTCGACATCACTCATGGATCCATGGCCGTTCTCCGGTTCGGTGTTCCACGACGTCGTTCTGCACCCCGATCGGCTCGAACTTCGTCTCACGCTTCGGGCCGACGTGGACATGCCGGCTCAGTTGGGCTGGCATCCATGGTTTCGTAAGCCCGAACGTCTGGTGTTCGCGTCTCATTCGGTACATCGGCGCGATTCCGATGGCATCGCCGATCAGTACTCCGTTCCGGTCGAAGATCTCGTCGAAGGCGACCTGGACGACTGTTTCACCGACGTTGACGAGAACTTGACGATCACGATCTCCGAACGGGAACTGCACCTTCGAAGCTCGTGCGAGCATTGGGTCGTGTACGACCGACCCGTCCATGCCACCTGCATAGAGCCCCAATCCGGACCGCCGAATGTGCTCAATACCAATCCGAGGATCGTGGTCGCCGGCTCGTCGACAAGCGAGTGGTTCACCATCTCATGGGACGAGTGAGACCGACGACACCAGAAACATCGGGCAAACTTTCTGTCAGATCACGGTGGTTCGTTTCTCTCGAACTCCGTGGAGGCGAACACTCATGACCACACTCACGACCGATGCACACCTCGTGGCCGACTTCTTGTCCGGCGACAAGAGTGCTCTCGCCGCGATCTACGACCGGTACGCGCCGGGGCTGTACGACACGGCGAGGGCCATGCTGTCGGATCGTCACGATGCCGCCGACATGGTGCAGGACGTCTTCTGTATCGCCGCCGAGAGACTCGGGCAGTTGCGCGAACCCGATCGATTGAAGCCGTGGCTGTATTCGGTGTTGCGACACGAGGTGTACCGGCGAACCAAGAAGCGCAAGCGCGCTGTACCAGTCGACTTCCAGGACGAGCGGACGCCTGACGTGGCGAGCGGATACGACCCCCACGAAGCCGGCGAAGCAATTGCCCACGAAGAATTGGCATCGCTCGTACGTTCGGCGGCCTCTGGCCTCGACGAGCGGGATCGCCTCGTTCTCGAGCTCTCCGTGCGTCAGGGATTAGCTGGTGCCGACCTGGCCGATGCGCTCGGCGTGACACCCGAGCAGAGTTACTCGCTCGTTCACCGCATGCGAGATCGCGTCGAGAAGAGTCTCGGTGCGCTGACGGTGGCCAAAGCCGGCCGCCGCGACTGTTCACAATTGGCCCAGATCCTGTCGGGCTGGGAAGGCGAGTTGACGATCCTGCTTCGCAAGCGCGTGAATCGCCACATCGAGGAGTGCGCCACCTGCGACCGCACGCGCAAGAAGTACGCACCACTCGCGCTGTTCGGTGCGGCACCGGTGTTCGCCATGCCGTTCGGTTTGCGCGAACGTGTTCTGGCGGCGGCGATTCCAGGCGGTTCCGGATCTGCATCGACCGACTCCAATGGTCCCGGGGACTCTGGAAGTTCGTCGAGTTCGACACCGAGTACGACGTCTCGCAACATTCGCTTCGATGCTCACAAAGGATTTCCACGTGCCGCGCGCGCCGGACGACATCTGGTGGCCTGGGCTGCCGCAGCGACGACTGTTGCGGTCGTCGGTGGCGCGGTCCTCGTTGCCACTGTCGGCGACGACAGCGGCAACAGTGGTGGCTCGAGCGGTGTGGCATCGGCAGTTGTCGTCGATGCCACAGACGCCACCGAGATACTCCCGTCGAGCGACGATCGCCAGATCGTCTCAGGCAGCGGCTCGGTGATCCAGATCTTCGGCGACGACGAGTCACCGGCCGAGGCGACACCGACGAGTGACGGCAGCATCGGCGGAGCCGGTGATCCGGCATCTGGACCTCCGCCGCCCGCGTCGGTTCCCGAATCGTCCACACCGACCACGAGCCCGTCGGTCGTCCCCGTGGTGCCCCCAACCGACGCGCCCACCACGTCGGAGGCCGCCAAAGCGACACCCTCGAGTTCGACCACCGAGGCCCCGGTCGTCGTTCAGTCGATTCAGGTGTCGAGCACGAAACTCGACTTCGGTGCCAACTCCACGGCAGTGAAGGTCGTTATGTTCAACCCCAACTCGTTCCCGGTGTCGTTCGCAACTGCCGTGTCGTCGTCGAAGTTCACGACGTCACCGACCGCAGGCACTCTGGCCGCTGGCGAACAGGCGTCGCTCACCGTCACGTTCGACCGAACCGGGGCCGAAGCCGACACCAAGAACTTCCCGACCGGTTCGTTTTCTCACTCGCTCACGTTCACCACGTCGGAATCGAGCGGTTCGTCATCTCCCACTCGCACCGCCACGATGTACGGCACGATCGAACGGACCACCTCGACCACGAGTGGGACCACCGCGCCCCCGGTAACAGTGTCGAACGTGACTGGTTCGATCAGCAACTGCGTGGCCCTGAGTGCTAAGGCGCAAGTGTCTGGCAAGGTCACCGGAGTCAGCGTCACGGTCTCGTACCTTCGAAAGGACTCCGTGCCGATCGGAACCAGCGGCCCCTTCCCTCTCGCTCAAGGAGCTTTCGGCTCCTGGGGTCGGGACAACATCAAGGTGCAGGTGCCGCAAGGGACACAGAGCGTGAAGATCACCGTCACCGCCACCCCGACAAGCGGCAAGCCGGTCTCAGCCACCAGCACCTTCCCTACGGCCTGCTGAAAGTGACCCGCCGGTAGGGTTGTCCCCCTATGGCGTCCGTCCTCGACCCTGACGCGCCGCTGCGTCTGGCCTACCTCACCTACCGAGGAAAACCGCACGTCGGAGGCCAAGGCGTCTACACCCGTCACCTCACGAAGGCCCTCGTCGACCTCGGGCATTCCGTCGAGGTCTTCGGCGGTCAGCCCTACCCCGTCCTCGACGATCGGGTACCGCTCACCAAGCTCCCGAGCCTCGATCTCGTGAACGACCACTACCCGTTTCGACTCCCGGCCATCTGGGAGCTGAAGAAGCGCGAAGACTGGCTCGAGCTCGGACTCTTCCTCACCGGCCAGTTCGGCGAACCCACCGCGTTTTCGGCCCGCGTGAAGCGTCATCTCGCCTCTCGCACCCGCGACTTCGACCTCGTCCACGACAACCAGTGTCTCGGGCGCGGAATTCTCGGTGTCGAGAAGATGATCCCGACGATCGTCACCCTTCATCACCCGATCACCCGCGACCGTGCTCTCGAGATGGAGCATGCGCCCAATTGGTGGAAGAAGCTTGGTGTGTCGCGCTTCTACTCGTTCGTGAAGATGCAGGGACGTGTGGCGAGCAAGATGCCGCGCATCGTCGTCGTGAGTGAGAACAGCATCAAGGACATCAACGCCGACATGGGTGTGTCACTCGATCGAATGCGACTGGTGCCGGTTGGCGTCGATCCCCAGCTGTTCGCACCCAAACCCGACGTGACGCGCATCCCGGGCCGTCTGATCACCACAGCGTCGGCCGACGTGGCATTGAAAGGTCTTCCCTATCTGCTCGAGGCCATGGCCAAATTGCGCACCGAACGCGACGTGACCCTCACCATCATCGGAAAACCGAAGCCGGGCAAGAGCATGGATCTCATCCACAAACTGGGTCTCGAACCGCACATCCAGTTCGTGTCAGGCGTGCCCGACGAACGAATCGTCGAGCTCTACGCCGAGGCCGAACTCGCCGTCGTTCCGTCGCTCTACGAGGGTTTCAGCCTCCCAGCCATCGAAGCCATGTGCACGGGGATCTGTCTGGTCGCGACCGACGGTGGCGCACTTCCCGAAGTGACCGGCGCCGACGGCGACACAGTCCTGCAATGCAAGGCCGGTGACGTCGAAGCGCTCGCGTCGGCTGTTCGGCGCGGTCTCGACGATCCCGAACTCCGCACTCGGGTCGGTGCCAACGGTCGCCAGCGCGTGATCGACCGCTGGACCTGGCGTCGATGCGCCGAACTCACGGTCGAGCAGTATCGAGAGGTCCTGTCGATGCCGCACAACGTCGAGAAACTCAAGCGCAACGGCCGGCTCACCTGATGCTGACCGTCCGATTCGAGAAGCTGGGGCTGCTGCCGGGTGATCTGGTGCTCGACGCCGGCGCCGGTTTCGGACGTCACGCTTACGAGGTGGCCCGACGCGGCGCCCGAATCGTCGCCCTCGACTATGCCGACGACGAGGTGCGCACCACGCGAGCCACGTTCGGCGCCATGATCGAAGAGGGGCAAATCGCTTCTGACTCCTACGTCGGTGCACTCCGTGGTGACGCCACGCGTCTGCCCTTTCCCGACGACACCTTCGACCGCGTGATCACCTCCGAGGTGCTCGAACACATCCAGAACGACGTTGCAGCCATCGCCGAGCTCGCTCGTGTGCTTCGTCCCGGCGGCTCGTTCGCTTGCACCGTGCCCGCCTGGTGGCCCGAGAAGATCAACTGGTCGTTGTCCGACGAGTACCACGCCCCGAAATCGGTGGGCGGACACGTTCGGATCTACAGCCGCACCGAACTGGTGGCCAAGTTGCGAGCCGCCGGTCTCGACGTTCGCGGCTCGCATCATGCCCACGCGCTGCATTCGCCCTACTGGTGGTTGAAGTGCGCTGTCGGACCCCGTCGCGACGACCACCGACTGGTGAACGCCTACAAACGATTCCTCGAATGGGACATCGAAAAACAGCCACGAAGCGTGAAGGCCGTCGAGAAAGTCTTGTCCCCACTGATGGGCAAGAGCCTGATCGTCTATGCAATCAAGATGCCCTCGGCACGTGAGGACAGAGACGTGAAGGTGGCCGCATGACGAACATTCCCCATATCGAAGGTGTCCTCAGCGCCGATGAGGTCGTACGTACCGCCGAGTCGATCGCCGCGCTTCAACTCGACTCGGGCATGATTCCGTGGTTCGAAGGCGGCCACTGTGATCCGTGGAACCACGTCGAAACCGCTATGGCCCTCGACGTGGCCGGGCTCCATCGCGAAGCCGAGCGCGCCTACGAGTGGCTGATCGACACGCAGCATCGCGACGGCTGGTGGTTCAACTACTACCTACCCGGTGGACTCGTGGAAGAGCCCAAGCTCGACACCAACGTGTGCGCCTACGTGGCGGCCGGCGTGTGGCACCACTGGTTGTGCACCTGGGATCGCGGTTTCGTCGATCACTTGTGGCCCACGGTCGAACGGGCCATCGATTGGGTGTTGTCGATGCGCCGTCACGACGGCACCGTTCTATGGGCACGTGAGGAACACTCGTCACCTTGGGACTACGCGCTGCTCACCGGTTCGTCATCCATCTGGCACGCCCTCACCTGCGCGGTCGAACTCGCCGACCTGGTCGGGGAATCTCGACCTGATTGGCAGGATGCGGCCGAAGTTCTGCGCACCGTGATCATCGAGCGACCAGACGCCTTCGAGCCGAAGGACCGTTGGGCCATGGATTGGTACTACCCCGTTCTGACCAACGCCCTCGAGGGTGACTCGGCTCGCTCCCGCCTCGACGACGGTTGGAACACCTTCGCCATGCCTGGCAAAGGAATCCGCTGCGTGAGTGACGAGCCATGGATCACGGCCGCCGAGACCGCCGAGTGCTCCCTTGCGTACTCGTCTGTCGGCGACATCGAACGCGCCACCGATCTCCTCGCCTGGACGCGTTCACATCGCCACGACGACGGCTCCTACTGGACTGGGGTCGTGTATCCCTCCCGCGAGAACTTCCCGGCTGGTGAACGTACGGCCTACACCGGAGCCGCCGTCGTTCTCGCCGCCGACGCAATCACGTCGGCGTCACCGGCTTCTCGCCTCTTCATCCCGTCCCTCGTCGCCGACTGACCTGACCGTGGTCACCGCGTTCAACCCGTCGTCTTCGGCTGAGATCCGCTCACTCGCCGCAGACGCGCTCGAACGACTCGGCGTGGCCGCCATCGGCACCGACGGCGACGTGGAAGCTCGTTCGCCCATCACCGGTCTCCCCTACGCAACGATCCCGAGCTCACTCACAGCCGAAGACGCCGCTATTCGCGCCGCTGAAGTGTTCACGACATGGCGCGACGTACCGGCGCCTCGACGGGGCGAAGTCGTGCGTCGTCTCGGCGAATTGCTACGCCTCCACCTCGACGATCTGGCAACTCTCGTTCAGATCGAAGCCGGCAAAATTCGTTCCGAGGCCCTCGGAGAGGTTCGCGAGATGATCGACGTCTGCGACTTCGCAGTCGGACTCTCGCGTCAGTTGCACGGACTGACCATCGCCTCCGAACGTCCCCGTCACCGTCTGACCGAGACATGGCATCCAATGGGGCCGATCGCCGTCGTCACGGCCTTCAACTTCCCTGTCGCGGTGTGGTCGTGGAACGCCGCCCTGGCTCTGGTATGCGGGGATCCAGTGGTGTGGAAACCGTCGGATCACAGTCCGGTCACCGCATCGGCCTGCAACGCGCTGGCCCGACGGGCGGCCACCGACTGCGGAATCGATCCGGATGTGTGCCAGGTGGTGTTCGGTGGAGCCGAGGTCGGCCGGTCACTCGCCAGTGACCCACGGTTTCCATTGGTGTCGGCAACCGGTTCCACCAGGATGGGCCGCGAGCTCGCTCCGGTGGTGGCGTCGAGGTTCGGACGATCGATTCTCGAACTCGGCGGCAACAACGCGGCGATCGTCGCTCCGAGCGCCGACCTCGACATGACGGTTCGCGCCATCACCTTCGCCGCTGCCGGAACCGCTGGTCAACGTTGCACGTCACTCCGTCGACTCATCGTGCACGAGTCGGTCGCCGACGAACTCTCTGATCGCGTCGAGCGAGCCTTCGCCCGACTTCGCGTCGGGAATCCACTGCACGACGACCCTCTGGTCGGCCCGCTCATCACCCAAGAAGCTCGACGTCTCATGGAGAACGCTCTCGACGTGGCCCGCGCCGACGGAGGTTCGGTCGTCGGTGGCGAGCGTATGTTCGCCGACCAGGCTCCCGAAGCGTCATATGTACGTCCGGCCGTCGTGCGCATGCCCGCTCAGACCGAGATCGTGCGTACCGAGACCTTCGCCCCGGTGCTCTACGTGATGACCTACCGCGAACTCGACGAGGCGATCGCTCTCCAGAACGGAGTCCCCCAAGGACTGGCGTCGTCGATTTTCACCACCGACTTGCGGGAGGCCGAGCGCTTCACCGGACCATCGGGTAGCGACTGCGGTATCGCCAACGTGAACATCGGTCCGTCGGGAGCCGAAATCGGCGGGGCGTTCGGGGGCGAGAAGGAAACCGGCGGTGGACGCGAAAGCGGAAGCGATTCGTGGAAGGCGTACATGCGGCGTTCGACTGCCACCGTCAACTACTCGAACGAACTTCCTCTCGCCCAGGGCGTGGTGTTCGAATAGTCGTCACACCTCGGTGACCACTTCGGTTTCGGGATACGTGTCGGGAACCGGTTCGGCATCGACGAACTCGACGAGTGAGTCGACCATGTCATCGATGACGTCGTCGAGCGCGTCGACCACTTCGGCCGCTGTTCGCTCGGGGCCCTGCAAGTACACCGAGAGCACGACTCCATGCGTACGGTCGACCAAGTCGGCGCCACAGCCACTCAGATCGTCGGCTCGATAGCAGTAGCCGAACAGGTCTCCGTCGACGACCTGTCCCTCGCGGCGACGTTGCACGTCGACCGAAACGTCGACATCGGGATCGTATGCGTCGTTCGACAGGAAGTCCCGATACGAACCCGAGGGCACTCCCGACACCGAGAAGCCGACTGCGGTCGGACCGAAAGCGTCGTCGGGATCACTCGTGACGAAGCACTGGACGATCGCCGGGTAATCGTCGAATTTCTCGTACGCGTCGACGAAGACGTCACCATCGACGACGGCGACGTCGATGTCGACCACACGCGACACTTTCCGCGCGAGTTCACGCGCGTCGCCTACCGGACAATCCACCATCTCCACGTAGCCGTCGACTCCGTAGTCGAGAGCATCGTCCAATCGTCGGAACGCTTGCGATGCTGTGTCGCCCCGGCCAACATCGCCGTCTCCACCGATGAACGTCGAGGCCAGCACCACCACGACGACAGCAGTGACGACAGCGATCACCAGACTCATCACGAGCGGCCGACGCGAGCGTCGAGGTGGATCGACCCAGATCGGCGGTGGTGGCGGCAACTCGTCGGATGTCACACATCGAGGGTAGAGCCCGGCGTGACTACCGGCCGATACTGCGTTCGGCCCGTCGGGACGAGCTTCCTGGTACCGATGTAACCTCGGGGTATGGAACGGCATCCGGCTTTCGAGGAGTACTGCGAGTGCATCTTCGAACTTCACGAAGACGATCTCGACGTGATCCAGGCCCGTATCGCCGAGCGACTCGAGGTGAGCCGAGCATCGGTGTCGCAGATGATCGACAAACTCACCAAAGCCGGCCTCGTCGAGACGGTCGACAATCACGTGCAGTTGACCGGTGAAGGAACCAACCTGGCCACCACGGTCGTTCGACGGCATCGCCTGGCCGAACGTTTCCTCACCGACGTGCTCGGTCTCTCGTGGGCCGAAGCGCACCACGAGGCCGGAAAGTGGGAGCACGTCATGAGCGACTCGGTGGAGACGGCCATGAACCGTCTCCTTGGTGCACCAACCACATGTCCGCATGGCAATCCGATTCCCGGCTCGTCCTACGTCGATCCTGACACTCGTCCGCTCGGCACATTGTCGGCGGGTACCGAGTTCACCGTCTCGCGTATTCCTGAAGAACTCGAGTTCACTCCGGGTCTTCTCGAGTTCCTCGAGTCGTCGAGCATCCAACCCGGTCGTCGGGGTCACGTGTCGTCCGTCGACCGAGACGGATCGATGGAAGTCGACGTCGAGGGTCGGCGTATCTCGGTCGACGCGTTCGCGTCGGCCCGCATCCTGGTGACCGCCTGAACATGCGCCGTCCGATCGGCCTCACGGCCGCAACACTGGTTCTTGTCGCGTGCGGCACCACCACCTACGACGAGACCGTGGCAACCTCGACGGTGGTCGCGACGACCACCACTCTTCCGGAAGGGACAGCTGTCGAGTTGCTTCCGCGACTGGTCACCGGCTTGTCCGACTTGTCACTCCTCATCGGACCGGTACCCGCCGATCGCGGCGATGGCGACAAGACGTCGCGACTGGCCGAAGTCGAGGCCCTCTGGGCGGCGGTCGAACGAGAAGTGGTGGCCGACGATCCAGACGTCGCCGATTCGATCGTTCGCATGCTCGACCTGGCTCGATTGGCTGTCGAACGCAGTCGACCGGCCGACGCCGACAAAGCGGCCAAGTTCGTGGCCGACGTCGTGCGCGACTATCTCTCCAACCTGGCTGGCTGACGTCAGTCGGCACGCAACGGCGTCGGCAACTCGTCGGCGTGAACGACCGACAGACGTTGCGTCGACCGTGTGAGTGCGACGTAGAGCGAACGCATTCCTTGCAACTCGCCGGTGACGATTCGCGACGGCTCGACCACTACGACCGCATCGAGTTCGAGACCTTTCACGAGGCTGACCGGGACCACCGTGACACCACTGTCGAGAGCCGAACGATTGGCCCGACCATGTTCGATGCCGCGAGCCGACAACGCATCAGACATCTGATCGACCATGTCGTTCGGCGTCACGACGGCGACGTTTCCACCATCGACGGCCTCGACGAGAGCGAGAGTTTCGTCGACTGTTCGATCGAGAAGGGTGTCGGTGGTCGCCGAAACGAACGACGGAGGAGCCGGACCGAGTCGCACGGCGGAGGGCGCGCGCAATCCCGGTGTGGCCGCCGCCATTACCCGGTTGGCGAGTTCCATGATCTGACCAGGGATTCGATATCCGACCGAGAGTCCGATGACCCGATTGAGTTCGTCGCGACCCGACCGCGGTTGAGGCAGGTGGGCGAGAACGTCGTCCCACGACGACGGCGCATGAGCGCCAGTGGCTTGAGCGATGTCACCGACGATCGTCATCGAACCCGACAGCGAACGACGAGCCACCATGCGCAGTTGCATGGGCGTGAGATCCTGAACTTCGTCAACGACGATGTGACCGTAGGTACGGATCTCGTCGCTTTCGTCGATCTTGCCGTTCTTGCGCGGACGCGGGCCGAGCTCGACGAAGGCCTCGTCGAGGAGTGCCACGTCGGAGTCGCTCCACCGCACCGAGTCGACATCGGGAGATCGTTCCCTGTACAAAGCCTCGATCTCGTCGGAGGTCAAGTACTTCTGACCAGCCGACCGCAACAGCGCCCGTGACCCGAAGAGATCGTGCAGCAGTTGCGCAGGTGTGAGATAGGGCCACATGCGTTCGAATGCCATCCGCATCTCGTCGGTTCCACGTAACGCATCGCGAATTTCACCAGGGCCAGCTCCGCCTTCACGCCATGTGGACGCGATCGACGCCCACACCTCGTTTTCGAGCCACTTACGACCGGCGTTGTGACGACGGAAACGGCGTCGAGCGGCCTTCACGATGCGCTCGGACTCGACGGCGGTGAGTCGCACATATCCGGTGCGGAACGGCAGGACGAGGTCGTCGCGTAGCGGACGCTCACGGTCGAGCACCGCCCGATCGATCACGTCGATCATCCGGACGTCGCCCTTGACCCGTGCCGCGTCCGGCGACTCGCGAACGTCGAATCCGACCGCGACGTCGTCGACGAGGTCGGCCAGCACCACCTGTTCGACACCTGCTTCACCGAGCGACGGGAGAACACGTTCGATGTAGCGCAGGAACACCCGGTTGGGACCGATCACGAGGACGCCTTGGTCTTCCAAGGGGAAGCGATTGGTGTAGAGCAGATAGGCAGCGCGGTGCAGTGCGACCACCGTTTTGCCCGTACCCGGACCGCCTTGCACGACGAGCACTCCGGCCTGAGGTGAACGGATGATCTCGTCCTGCTCGGACTGAATGGTGGCGACGATGTCGCCGAGCTGGCCAGTTCGGCCACGTTCGATCGATGCCATGAGGGTGCTGAACCCGCGCAGGCCACTCGTGTGCACGAGTCCGCCATCGACCCCATCGAGCCCTTCGTCGTGGCCGATCCCGAGGTGACCTTCCCCGAAGAGTTCGTCCTCGATACCGAGAAGGGTGCGGCCGTCGACCACGAAATGCCGCCGCCGGGCCAGGCCCATCGGCTGACGACCCGTCGCCCGGTAGAAGGGTTCGGCGACCGGAGCTCGCCAATCGACCACCACCGGGTCGCGATTCTCGTCGGCCACGGCCAGGCGGCCGATGTGGAAACTCTCGATGTCGGCCGGCGCATCGCCTTGACGATCGATTCGGCCGAACACCAGGGCGGCATCGCCCAGGTCGAGGTCGGTGAGGCGTCGAACCAACTGTTCGTCAATTGCATTGCGCTCGAACCGGTTCTGGAAAGTTCCGCCGACCCCGGCCTCGGTCAAGCCCCTCACCTTCCAGGCGTCTTCGCGACTGCGGTCCAGGCACGCGTAGGCATGCCAGATGTACGCCTGCTCGTCGTCGAAATCCGGGTGTTGCGCCGTCATAGATGCCATGAGGGGTTCATGAACTCTAGCGTCGGGACTCGTACACGGACCGGTTGGAGCGTTGTTGGTATGAGAGGGACGTCATGAAGGGAGCGACGCCAGCAATGGTCGCCCTCGACCGAGCGGATGTGAACTACCAGGTCCACCATTTCGCCGATACCGGAGGCATGACCGATCTCGGGTACGGCAAAGCAGCTGCTTTGGCCCTCGGCGTCGACGAAGGGCGCGTGTTCAAGACCCTTCTCGTTTCGCTCCACGGGGGGACGCTCACCCATGCCGTCGCGATCGTGCCGGTGTCCGGGCAGTTGTCGCTGAAAGCAATGGCCCACACCCTCGGCGCCAAGCGTGCCGAGATGCTGGATGCACCCGTCGCCGAACGAATGACCGGCTACGTGGTCGGGGGAATCAGTCCTTTTGGGCAACGCAAAGAGCTACCGACAGTGGTCGACGAGTCGAGCATGTTGCACGAGACGATCTTCGTCTCAGGTGGTCGACGCGGACTCGACATCGAAATCGCACCAGGTGACCTGGTCGACGCGGTGGGAGCAGTCGTCGCTGCGATCGCGGCCTGACGGCCGGCGAATCAGAGGGGGCGAACGTCGCGGGCTTCGTCGCCCTTGCGGCCGGGTCCGACTTCGAACTCGACCTGCTGACCCTCGTTCAGGGTCTTGTAACCCTGGGACTGAATCTGGGAGAAGTGGACGAACACATCCGGTCCGTCTTCACGGGAGATGAACCCGTATCCCTTTTCTGCGTTGAAGAACTTCACTGTGCCGATGGCCACGGCGGTACTCATTTCTCTAAAAAACGCCGGACAGTGTGTCCGACCCCTGCCACCCTACGGCAACAACAGGCCCTTTGCGTACACCGGCTACCTTCGAATCGTGACCCGGGACATTTCCACCCACCCAGGCGATTTCGCCTTCCGGCACGACATTCGGGTGCGTTTCGCCGAGACCGATGCCATGGGCATCGTGCATCACAGCCGATATCTGCCCTATCTCGAGGAAACCCGCGTCGAATACCTCCGCTCGATCGGCCACCCGTACGACGCCGAACGCGCCGACGGCGTCGACTACGCCGTCCTCGAGGCCCACGTCACCTACCGCCAACCTCTCCGCTTCGACGAGATGGTCACCGTCCACCTCGCGCTGTCGTCGGCGACGCGGGCCACCTTCGCAATCGACTATCTGTTGACGGTGGGCGACCCATCAGCCGATGGGGCCATTCGCTCGACGGCACGCACGGTTCACGGATGCGTCAACGCGATAGGTCGACCGGTGCGACTCCCGGCGTGGTTGAAAGAGATGGTCGCCGAACTCGGGTGATCACACCACCGCTTCGATGAGGCGTGGCCCGCGCTGGTTCATCGCCGAAACGAACGCATCGGAGAACTCACGCACGGTCGTCACGCGGACCGCCTCGACACCCATTCCTTCGGCGATCTTCACCCAATCGAGATCGGGGCGCGACAGGTCGAACATGTCGAGAGCCTGTCGATCACCTTCGGCCATGAGTTCTTTGGCTCCGGTGCGACTCATCTCGACTTGCAGGATCGCGTAGGCGCGATTCGAAAAGATCACGGTCGTGACATCGAGGTCCTCACGAGCTTGGGTCCAGAGCGACTGCACCGTGTACATCGCACCACCGTCACCGTGCAGACACACGACCTTGCGATCGGGGCATGCGACCGCCGCGCCTCCGGCCACGGGAAGGCCTTGGCCGATCGAGCCACCGGTGAGCGAGAGGTGGTCGTAAGGACGCGCCGACGCCAACGCCAGTCCGATACCGAGTCCGTTGGTGGCTGCTTCGTCGGACACGATGGCGTTCTCGGGTAGATGACGCGCGACGACCTGTCCGATCGTGAACTGATCGAGTCGACCGTCGGGTTCGTCGGGTAGCGCGAGCTCTACGCGCCGAGGTACGGCCGCAAAGGCCGATGCCACGGCTTCGAGTGCGCCGACACCGTCTTCGTGAGCGTGCGCGAGGTAGGTGATGAGCGTCCCGTCGGCAGTACACCAACTCGGCTTTCCCGGGTAGGAGAAGAACGACACCGGTGGTTTGGTGCCGACGAGGATCAGATGTTCCACCGTCGCCATCGATTCGACGATCTGTTCGGCGAAATACGGAAGGCGCTCCACCGCCACCCGTCCGGCCCCTCTCTCGAGTCGCGGGGCGAAGGTGTCGCACAGGAGCCGAGCACCGGTGGCCGCGGCAATTCGACCGGCGGCATCGAGCCCACGGCCTCGTAATGCGTCTCCTCGCATCAAGAGAGCTGCCCCCGGGCCTGCGGTGCGCAGAGCCTCGACGACGTCGGCGATCACTCGATCCGACACCGACGCTGGGTCGACGATGGGCAACGATTCCGAAGGTCCACTCGCCTCGTTCCAGGCCACGTCGGCCGGCAGTATCAACGTGGCGATCCCTCCGGGCGCCCGACGAGCGGCTTGCACAGCACGAGCAGCGTCAGCCCCGACCGTCAGCGCGCTTGTCGACGAATGCACCCATGACGACACCGGCCGCGCGAATCCGATGATGTCGGAGGCGAGCGGTGCATCGAATTGCGCGTGAGTGGTGGCGTGATCCCCCACCACGTTCACGATCGGCGTAGCGGCGCGCCGGGCGTTGTGCAGATTGGCGAGACCGTTGGCGAGGCCAGGTCCGAGATGAAGAAGTGTCGCGGCAGGTTTGTCGGCCATACGCCCGTAGCCGTCGGCCATTCCGGTCACGACTCCTTCGAAGAGTCCGAGAACCGCCCGCATGCCCGGCGCGCGATCGAGCGCGGTGACGAAGTGCATCTCGGAGGTACCGGGATTCGCGAAGCAGACCTCGACCCCCGACGCCACCAGAGTTCGCAAAAGACTCTCGGCTCCGTTCACCTCTCCCCTCTCGTCTCGGATCGACGAGACCGTAGTTCATACGACACATGTGCCTTTCTCGCAATCGGTACCTGCGTGTGACACAGCCGAAACATCGGCTTCCTACCGTCGGAGGAAGCGATACGAAAGGAGCCGACATGAACACCGAAGTCGTCGTAGCGACCCGTAGCCCCCGTGAGACCCGCTATTGGACGGTCCGTCTCGACAAGTACCTGCGGCCGTTCGCCGTGGAAGGCATCCTCGACGATTCTGTTCCCGAGTGTTTCGCGTCGTACGTGGTGCGCCATCCCATGCCCGTCGTTTCGGAGGTTCTGGCCATCGTGCGCCGCGACTTCATGTACTCGCATCGGCGCAGTGCGTGATGCGTGAAAGGTACAAGTGTGGCGACACGTCGCTCACATCGATGCGTACGTTGATCGCATGACGGCGATGGTGGTGGCGATCACACGCGACGAGGCTCGTGTTTGGCGACGAGGACTCGACAAAGGCACCGATCCGAAACGACTCGATCGGCCGAGCGAAGTCGGTCAGCACCAGCGCACACGCCAGGCTCAGAAACATCGGGGTCACGACGTCGATCACGACGATCCGCGATTCTTCGAAGACGTCGTCGAAAAGATCTCTGATGCCACCGAGATACTTCTCGTCGGGCACGGTGCCGGAAAGGCCGATTACAAGGACCGCTTTCAGGCCCACCTCGAGCACCGCCATCCCGAGGTCGCAGCCAAAGTCGTCGGCAACGTCGACAGCGATCTGAACGCCTTGACCGAGAACCAGATCCTGTCCCTCGCTCGAGACTGGTTCGACCAGTACCACCGGTCAGGGTTGGCCTCCGACGACCCTTGGGTTCGCAATTGGTGACCCCCACCCCCCTCCGGCGTGCCGGGTGTCGCCGTCCGATCAGCCCGAAAAATAAGGGGTATCCACCACCTGCCGTAGGGCGAGAACTATGTTTCGCCCCATGAAGAAACGTGAACTCATCCAAGCAGTTGCACTCCACACCGATGTCGACAACAAGACGGCAGCCAAGATGGTCGAAGGAACCATCGACGTGATCCTGGCTACCGTTGCGAAGGGCGAGATCGTCAACATTTCCGGTTTCGCCAAGTTTGCGAAGATCAAGCGCCCGGCGCGCATGGCTCGCAACCCAGCGACCGGTGAGACCATCCGCGTGAAGGCCAAGACCGTCGCCAAGATCACGGCGCTCAAGGGCTTCAAGGACATCGCTCTCGGAGCCGCTCCTGCCCCCAAACTGAACACCAAGCGCTCGGCTCCGGCCAAGCCGGTGGCCAAGAAGGCAGTGGCCAAGAAGGCCGCTCCGAAGAAGGCTGCCAAGAAGGTCGCCGCCAAGAAGGCTGCACCGAAGAAGAAGGTTGCGAAGAAGGCACCGGCCCGCAAGGCCGCAGCCAAGAAGCGCCGCTAGAACCCTGGCGGCTCGACCGCCTCGAACTCTCCGAACCCCGCCCTCGTGGCGGGGTTCGGTCGTTTCGGACCCTGACGAAATCTTGACCCTCGAGCGCTTGCGCAGCGAATGGGCTCCGGATACTGTCGAATCCAATTCGATTCAGGAGGACCCATGTCTCGCTCGCCCGGCCGTCTCACTGCTCTCGTTGCGGTGTCCCTCGTTCTCGCCGCCTCGTGCGGTGGCGACGATTCGTCCTCGTCGGAGGCCGATGCTCTTCGCGCCCAGTTGGCCGAACTTCAACAGGAACTCGCCGACACCACTGGCACGTCCGACACCGACCTCGAGAACAAGCTCGCCGAACTCGAGGCACAAATCGCGCAGCTCGAAGAAGGTTCTGACGTCTCAAGCGCCACAGCCGGTTCGAGTGGTTCACCGTCGACCGACGGAGGCATCACGTCGATCGAGGAAGTGAGCGAGCCGTTGGTCGAGTCCGACGACGGGTTGTACGACACAGCCGAGGAAGCCGAGGCGGCCGCTGCAGCGACCGGATGCGAAGGTTCGCATCAAATGGGCGACCAGTACATGCCGTGCGGTGGACACGGCGAGCTCGACGAACTGGCCGCTGAAGCCGATGCTGCGCCGGCTCCTGAAGAGGCTCCGGTCGACGTCGCTGTGTCGTACGCACCTCCTACTGATGAAGCGACTCCAGAAAGTGCCGTCGACGAGAGCCCTGAACCCATCACCTACGACATCCTGCAGACTCGCCGCAACCGCAGCACGTTCGACGTGACGGTGCAGGCAGCAGCTCCTGGCCTCGACGACCCGCCCTTTGGAATTCGGTCGGTCTGCATCTATCAGTACAACGAGTACGGCAATTCGGTGAACGGCGACCCGAAGACGCCATGCTCAGGACCAGGTCGCAAGGTGGCCGTGTACGACCAGTACTCGAAGGTGTGGAAGATTTCGGGTTCCTGCGGCGTCAACAACTCGACGAAGGACTACTACGACATCGGCATCGTCGCTCACGACGGCCGAAGTGTGTTGGCGCGAATCAGCGACTCGCCCTGCTGATCCCCCTGGATTAGGGTTGAGCCATGCCCCAGCGCTCGAAGAAGTCCGACGACATCGGCTACGGCGCCTCCGGACAGGCGATCCTCGACGCCGTCGGCAAGGTCCTGGCCACCCAGGGTCCGAGTGCCGTCATGGTGGGCGAGATCTGCAAGGAGATCGGGGTCGCTCCCAGTCTCGTGAACTACCACTTCGGGGGGCGAGAGCGTCTGCTCGCGGCGGCCGTCGTCCACGAATTCGAGAGTCTCGTGGCCGAGATGAATCGAATCACCTACAAAACCGCGACGTCGGCCGAGGATCAGTTGCGCAACCGGATCCGGTACCGCCTCGAGTGGACTGCCGCCCACCCCGGTATCGACTCGATGATCAACTACTCACACATCATCGATCCAGTCGGCACGGTGATGCAGGGCGAACTCGACACGCGAATCGGACAGTGCACGATCTCCGACATGGTCGGACTTCACACCTCGGTGTACGGCATGTACACCGGTCAGGTGCTCGATCGGCCCGTGGCCACCGACGAATCCGATCAATACCCCGAACTCTTCGAGATCACCGGTTACGTCGCCCTGTCGGCTCTCGGTCTGGCAACCTGGATGACCGGCCACCACCCGGCCAACCGATCGGTTGCGGACGAACAGCCCGAGACCGTGACTCACCTCGCCGACACCTTCGTCGAGCGCCTCATCCGCAACGTCCGCCACGAACTCGACGAGTTGGCGGCGGGCAAGGCCCACGGACGTTCTACCAGCTGACGAGTCACTCCGCCCGTGGGGGGACCAGTGCGACCAGACGTTCCCCGCCCCTGACCGAGCGTCGTCGTCCGGCGGCCAGCACGTGCAAATGTCGTTTTCCGTCGATCACCGCCAACGGGACACCGTCGGCATGCTGTTCCTGCCAGTCACGAACCGAGAACTCCTTGGTGATGTTGGTGGCTGACACCTTCCAACCTTCGAGCAAGAGGTCGTCGAGTCGTTCGGCCGTCGCCTCCATCGAAAACGCCGATCGTCCGAACAACCCAAGCGAGATGCGCCCGATCTCGGAATCGGATGGACGAGACGGTGGCAACTGGAAAACATGACGACGTTCGAGCGTCTCGGCCGCCATTCGACAAGCCAAGGCATTGAGTTCGTCGTTGCTCGTGGCGGCGAGGAACACCGAGGCCCGGTCGAGTCCGACCTCGTGCACGTCCTGAACCGAGAAGATCGAGCCGCTCCACGAATCGAGACCGCGCATCCGAGCACGCTGTGAACTCAGACGATCGGCGTCGACCAACGACGACGACACTCCTTCGCGTCCGAGGACTTCGGCCAGGGCCATCGTGAAGTCGTTCGACCCGACGATCACCACGTGCGCTCCGTCGTCACCCAGAAGTCCGAGTCGTCGAGCGAGTGGTCGTGCCCCGAGGCCACTCAACAGCACCGTGCCGACGATCACCGTGAAGGTGGCCGACAACACGATCTGAGCTCCGGGCACGCCTTCTTCGGACAAACGCAGTGCGAACACCGACGCGATCGATGCGGCCACGATGCCCCGTGGCGCCGTGGCCGCCAGAAAGATTCGCTCAGCGCGAGTCAGGCCGACGCCAATCGTCGCTCCCGCCACCGAAACTGGCCGCACGATCACGACCAGGACGACGAGGAAGAGAATGCTCCGCCACTCCAGATCGGTGAGAGTCGCCCGATCGATACGGGCGGCCAACAAGATGAACAGACCCGAGATGAAGAGCACCCGCAGCGTCTCGTTGAAGTCGAGGATGTGGCGAACCGAGACACGTTTCTGCGAGGCCAGCAGAAAACCGAGCACGGTGACGGCCACCAGACCGGCTTCGTGGGCGTAGTGATTCGACACTGCGAAGGTGGACACCACCACGGTGAGCGTGAGCACCTGGTGCAGTTCATCGGGGATCAGCAAACGCCAAAGTACGAACACGAGGATCGCCGTGCCGATCAATCCGGCACCGACACCGATGCCAAAAGTGGTCAACAACGTCTCGGCGACCGAAGAATCAGAGGATTCGAAAAAACTCTGAAAGACGACGACGGTGGCGATGGCGCCGATCGGATCGATGATGGTGCCTTCGGCTTCGAGGATCATCCCGAGGCGACCGTGCAGGCCGAGCGACTTCACGATCGGACCGATCACCGTCGGACCGGTCACCACGAGTACCGCGGCCAGCAAGTAGGCCACTCGCCATTCGACGTCGAGGACGAATCGGGCCGCCACCGCTACCCCGGCGAAGGTGATCACCGAGCCAACGGTGAGCAGAGTGATGGTCGTACGACCAGCAGTGCGGATCCCGGCGACCCCCATCGCTAGCGATCCCTCGAACAGGATGATCGCCACGGCGATCGACACCGTGGGAAAGAGGGCGTCGCCGAACACGTCGTCGGGATGCACCAGATCGGTGACCGGCCCGGCCAGGAGGCCGAAGGCCAGCAGGAAGACGATGGCTGGTACTCGTAGCCGCCAGCCCAAGATCTGGGCGACGAGCCCGGCCGCTAGAACACCGGCGATTACCAGGGCTACGTCGGAGTGCATCACCCCACTTTAGATTCACGATCACGCACGACATCGTGAACACGACGAGACTCTCTCGATGCTGTTCGAAAACTGGGGAGCGACTCGCGACGAGATCGACGGACCGGTTGTCGGCGACGAGCTGTGCCCTCATGCACGAGTGATCGCCACGCGCTCGATCACACTGAACGCTCCACCACGCGACGTGTTTCCATGGTTGCGTCAGATGGGCTTTCGTCGCGCCGGTTGGTACAGCTACGACTGGCTCGACAATCTCGGACGACGAAGCGCAACGGAGATCCATCCTGAATGGCAGAGTGTCGTCACTGGCTCGCGCATACCCGCCGGGCCGATCTCGTTCGATGCGGCGATCGTCGAACCACCACGTGCGTTCGTGTTGCGCGTCGGTTCGAACGAGAAGCCGTCACGGCGACTGCGGTTCGTCCTCGCTTACGAATTGCGCGAGATCCCCGAGGGCACTCGACTCGTCACTCGGGTGCGGATTCGTGTGAACGTTCCCGGCGGACAACTGATCGAACGATTGCTCGGATCCGGCGATGGCGTGATGGTGCGACGACAGCTGCTCACCCTCTCCGAGAGAATCGTCGCCTCACGGCAATGTGAGAAATGACTCCACGGTTCGAAGAGCCGACGACGGATCGGCCACGTGGATTCCACGTATTCCAACCGACTCGGCACCTTTCACGTTGTCGATGAAGTCGTCGAGGAAGAGGACTTCCTCCGCCTCGACCGAGTCCAGTCGGTCGAGTAGCAAGTGGTAGATGGCGGCATCGGGCTTTCGGATTCCGACTTCACTCGAGTCGAGATAGACATCAAACAGCGTCGGCGGAGCATGGGCCTCGAGGACGGGTCTGAACTCGGCAATGCTGTTGGAAAGTAACCCTGTTCTCATTCCACGCTCTCGAAGATCACCGATGTACTCGAGCACGAAATCGTGAACATGAAAGCCCCCGGGCTCCAACAACTGCTCGACTTCATCGCCACGCCAGTCGATGCCACGGGCTTTGGCGTATGGCTCGAGGAGACTTTGCAATTGATCACGTTGTATCTCGCCACGTTCCAGCCGATGCCACGGGTGGTCGGACGAGGTACCAGCCGGCCCCATCATCACCTCCCGAACGTCAGTAGCTGCACATCCGAGGCCAGCTGCGATAGCGGCGAGTTGGTTCGTGATGGGTGAGATGATCACGCCGCCGAAATCGAAGACGACCGCGCGAACAGGAGGCTGCTGTCGGATCACGAGATCTTCGAGAACCGAAGGTTCAATTTCAGCGTGCCGAGCATGATGCCGGGCTGATGCAGCCAGTCGTTGCCCTCGCCGTACTCGACACTTTCGAGGCGGTCGAGCAGCACGCTCCAGGCGATCTGCTGTTCGATGCGTGACAAGTTGGCCCCTGGACATACGCGCGGTCCAGCCGAGAAAGCCAGGTGGCGGGTGAGTCCGTCTCGTTCGAGATCGAGATCGTACGGGCACTCGAATTCGTCGGGGTCGACGTTGCCAGCCGCGTACCGCAGATGCAGCAACGAACCAGCCGGAACATCGACGCCTTGGAACACCTCGTCCTGGGAGGTCATGCGCGTGGACAAGCCGTGTGTGGGTGAACGTAGACGCAGAGCCTCCTCGGTGAAGGCCCGCACCTTCGATCGATCGGCCCGTAACAGGTCGAACAACCCCGGGATCTCACACAACAACTGGGCCTGTTCCTCCAGCGCGTACTGCGTGGTCTCGAGAGCACCGATGATCATGGCGTGCACGATGCCGGCGATCTCGAGATCGGTGAGCTTGCGGTCGAGCGCTTCGTAGTGCACGTCACACAGAAAGCTCACCATGTCGTCCTGCGGATCGCGCCGCTTGCGACGGACGTGTTCGTAGATGTAGTCCTGGAAGCCCTCGAGACGGGCCAGCATCTCGGCGGTCTGTTCGGGAGTGAGCTCGTGCTTGAGTCCGGTTCCGTGAACGAATGGTGTGACGATGGCGTCTCCCCACTCAGCCAACTGCGGAATGTCGTCCAACGGAAAACCCAGGATCGTGGCGAACACCCGCTGCGGCAATGGCCGAGCGAACCGACTGATGAATTCGACCTCTCCGTCATCGATCCATTCGTCGACCAGATCGTTGGCCAGCCGCGTGATCGTCTCACGATGTCGAAGCGCCCCGGTTCCGACCCATGGATCGGTGAGTTCCTTACGATGCTTGATGTAGAGCTCCTGAGTGGGTCGCAACGACACCATCGACGCCGTCATCAGGTTGCGCGACACCTCATAAGTCCGCTCTGCGGTCATTCCCTCGTTCGCCCAGTCAGTCAGTCGCCGCTGACCCATCACCGTGAATCGCTCGGGATCTTTCACCACCATCGCGATGTCGGCGTGTTTGGTGAGCACGTAGGCATCAGTACCGGGACGCAGACCACCACCCGGGATCCGCAACACCGGAGCCTCCCGGTGCAGGATCTCGTACATCTCGTACCAGTGCTCCTGCGCACCGGGGCCGAACAAGTCGACTGCCGCCAGATCGACCGGACACGTCATCGGTCCGAGATCGTGGTTGATGTGCTGGGGTCGAGACATCGCTCTCGTCAGAGAACCCGATACACGTCGTAACGCACTTCGTTGGCACCCGGTGCTCCGACGGCGATCGCCTGGATGCCGTTCAACCACGTGTACCGCTCGTCGCCTACTTCGAACAACGGAGCGGTGACGATTCGGGGGCCGGCTTCACCAGGTGCCATCACTCCCAAGTAGCTCATGTGAATCGATGCTCCGTCGTCGGTGGTCACGAGCGCCCGCACGTCGAGCTTGGCCGTCCCGTCAGCGCGCATGGTGAGCCAATCGGCTCCAAGGTGAGCAACGGTTCCGTTGACCTTGGGCCCCTTCACCGTGCCGCCGTTGACCCCCACGATCACCCGGGTGCCCTGCGGGCCGTTCGGGATGACCACCGGTGCATCGAGGGTGGCGTGCATCGTGAAGAGAAATTCGACCGGAAGTGACGTGAGATCGCTCATGGCCGAACACTAGGTGACGGCAAGGGTCTCCCCCGCAGCGATGACGGTGACACACTGGTTCGATGGGGATACCCGAACGATCAGGGCTGTCGGACGACGAAATCCGAGCCTTTCGATTTCCCGGGGGGCGCTACACCATCGCCCATTGGGAGAATTTCCTCCTCACCGACTGCACGACCTCACCGCAGTTGGCCAACGGTCTTGCCCACCCGGTCAACCTTTTTCACGTTTCGATCCTTGGGGCCGGCGTGAACATCACCGAATTGTTCGCCGTCTGCGGCGCCGAAGGCCCGGGGTCGGTAGGGCTCGACGGCTACGACTGGGAGTTCTTCTCGCCGTTGCACATCGACACCGAATACGTCGTGCAGGGCTCCATCATCGAATGGGAGCATCGTCTCGACGAACAGGACAACCCATTCGACTCGATGAGGTTCGCCATTGAACTTTCCGCGGCTGACGACACCTCGAACCTCATCGCTCGAGCCACGAATACTTGGCGCTTTCGACGAGCAGAGACCAGCGCCCCTCACCTTCCGACACCCGAGGTTCGAACAAACGACCGCGGGGAAACCATCCCCTCCTTTGCTGTCGAGTCGGTGGACGCCCAACGGATGAAAACGATGGCAGCCATCCTTCGCGACCCGTACCGAGTCCACTGGGATCGAGAGGCCACCACGGCCATGGGTCTCGGTGGGCGCGTGATCAACCAGGGTCCGCTCAACCTCTCATACATAGTGAACGCATTGCACGGCCACGCCGGCGAGGGATGCATCCGTCGACTGACCGTGTCGTTCCATCGCCCCGTGTTCGACGGCGATCACGTGGTTGCGGGTGGAGGAGTTGTCGGAGGCGATGGTCGGGTCGACATATGGCTCGAGCGCCATCGAGCGGAAACCACCGAGATCGTCGTCTCGGGGACGGCACTGATCGACTGACGCTCAGATCACGGTGTACGTGTTCTCGAATTCGTCCTGCAGAACACGAGCCATCTCATCTGTCGTGTCGCAGATCAACTCTTCGTCAGGGTGGCGAATTCGATACGTCCAACCGGCCGGCAACTGAAGGCGTGACCCGAGGCTGTCGAGCGCACCGACATCGTTCATCGTCGGATCGACACCGATGCACAAGGCTTGCATGGTGTACACCGTGCCGTCGGCGGCGACCAGTTCGTACACCGGCTTGCCGGCATCCCAGAAGAACTGAGCGCCTCGATCAACGCGACGTTCGGTGTACGGAGCCGAACCCGGCGCCTGGCCGAGGTCGACGAGAGCGATACGACGAGTGAGCAATCCGTTGAACTCGCGTAGCACCGGCTCGACCGGCGCAACCTTGGCACCCAGACCGTCGAGAACCCAGTGACGCGGGCCGTTCAACTTCACGTAGAGCGCGCCCATCTCACCGGCGATCTCGTCGGCCACCAGGGTGTCCCACAGTTCGGCCGGGCAATCGTTCAGCAGCTGCGTGCCGTACACCTCGGCTTCGAGACGGCCTTCCCGATCGAATACAGCAAGTACTTCGCCGTAGCGGACCCCTCTCATGTGGTCGATCAGCCGAGAGGCGCGAGACGTCGTCATAGGCAGACCCTAGGGTTTTGTCAAGGTCACCGCCGATCCCGAACTACCAAGGATTGGGCGCCCCCGGCAGGGATCGAACCTGCGACCTGCGGTTTAGGAAACCGTTGCTCTATCCACTGAGCTACGGAGGCAAAGAGAATTCGGAACTCGGCCCGACGAACGTGTCGAGCACCACATCGAAGTTCGAGGATACCGCGCTCTTTCGTCGTGCCGAATGGCCCAGTCCCACTTGACACAACGCGAGATCGACCGAAATGACCGCTTCTCCCCGAACGGGGTACCCTCGACCGGATGACTTCCGGAGACATTCGCGTCGGACTTCTCGCCTACGGAGCGATCGGACACGAACACAATTTGGCTGTCCAGAACACAAACGGCCTCGAACTGGCCGCTGTGTGCGACATGAATCCCGAACGAGTGGCGGCAGCTCTCGAACTGGCGCCCGATGCAGCCACCTTCAGCGATGCGACCGAGATGCTGGATTCCGGTCTGCTCGACCTCGTGGTGATCTCGACCCCACCGAACACCCACTATCAGTGGGCCAAGGAGTCGCTGTCACGCGGCATCCACGTGGTGCTCGAGAAGCCGATGGCTCTGACCGTCGACCAATGCGATGAATTGATCGACCTGGCCTCGAACAAAGGTCGCCTGTTGGTCGTGTACCAGAACCGTCGATTCGACGACGACTTCGTCACGATGCGCCAGATCATCCGAAGCGGCGAGATCGGCGAGGTCTTCCACTACGACAGCTTCGTCGGCGGCTACTCACGCCCGTGCGACTACTGGCACTCGAACGCCGAAGTCTCCGGAGGCGCGATCTTCGACTGGGGAAGCCATTTCCTCGACCAGATTCTCGACATCATCCCCGATGAGATCACCCATGTGAGCGGGATGAACCACAAGCGCGTCTGGACCCACGCCACGAACGCCGACCACTCCCACGTCACGGTCACCTTTGCGACCGGCAAGCAGGCGACTTTCGTCCATTCCGATCTCGCCGCCCTGCGAAAGCCGAAGTTCTACGTTCTCGGAACCAAGGGAGCGATCATCGGCGACTGGGACCCGGCGGCCGAACCAGCAGTCGCCGACCTGCCGGCGATCCTGACCGTTCAATTGGCTGACGGGTCGTCACGGATCGTGCCATTGCAGTCGCCTCCTCCCTACAGCTTTCATCGATCCGTCGTCGCCTTCATCAATGACGGAACACCCATGGAGGTCGAGGCGGCGCAATCTCGTGACGTCGTGGCGATCATGCAAGCAGCCGAACAGTCGGCTGAACAGAATGCCCAGCCCGTCGTCCCGGCGATTCCACGGCGCGCCTGAATGTCGGTGAACTGGGGCTTTCTCGGCGCCGGTTTCGTCGCCAGTCGCGGTCTCGCTCCGGCCGTTCATCTCTCTCGCGGCGCGACCCTCTACGCCGTGGCGAGTCGCGACCAAGCACGGTCGGCCACCCTCGAACCGCAACGTGTTCACGCCTCGTACGACGATCTCCTAGCCGACGAACGAGTCGACGCCGTCTACATCAGTTTGTCGAACGTGCAGCACTTCGAATGGGTCACGAAAGCACTCGACGCCGGCAAGCACGTTCTCTGTGAGAAGCCGCTGGGTCTGAACACTTCGGAAACCCAGGCAATGTTCGACTGCGCCTCCCGCAACGGCCGTCTTCTCGTCGAAGCGGTGTGGAACAGGTGGCATCCGCGTTATCAACGCCTCATCGACGTGGTCGCCACCGGTGGCATCGGGGATCTCGAGCACATCGAAACAGCGTTCACCTTCACCTCGGAGATGAGCGACAATTACCGCCTGAATCCATCGATGGGTGGAGGAGCCCTCCTCGATGTCGGCTGCTATCAAGCCCATCTCTGGGTCGCACTCACCGGAGGTGCGAAAGCACTCGAGATCTGTGAACTCTCCCGACTCATCGGACCGACGGGCGTCGACCTGACGACCGACGTCTCGGTTCGCATCGATGATGTGGCCACCGCCCGTTCGGTCAGTTCGTTCGACATGCCGAGTCAACAGCAAATCGTGGTTCGAGGATCTGGTGGTCAAGTCAGCACCGAGGCCGGCGAGTCCTTCACGACCTGGAACGAAGAGTCTTCTCTACGGGTCAACGGCCTACTGGAAGAATTCGCTACCACGAATGCATTCGTCGAGATGGTCGAGAACGTCAGTCGAGTCATCGAGGGCGACGAGGGCTGGCTGGTCTCGCCCGAGGATTCGATCCGCGTCGCCCAGATTCTGGACGCAATCGCCAATCACGCCTGAGTGACGAATGCAGTGACTCAGGCGGTCGCGATGCCTGAAGCGCGACGGTCGAGCAGGCGCTCGGCCACCCGCGCGCTCTTCTCCATCCGTCGCATCAGCGCCTCACGGGCTCGATTGCCCAACTCGCCAAGACCCGACATGGTCTCGACCGCCCATTGGCGAATCACCACTGGAACGAGGATTTGCTGATAGTGCACGGCCAGGTCGTAGATGCCGGCTGAAGCGATTCGACGCGCATGCGCAGCGAAGCCGGGGATGCCGACGCCGGGCATTTCGAAACCGGCCACTTGGCGTTGAACGGCTGCCATCATCTCGTCGGGCTCGATGGCAAAAGCCGCCGTTGCCAGATCACGGTAGAAGAGGTGGTGCAGATTCTCGTCGGCTGCGACCCGCGACATGACTCGTTCACCAGCTGAATCACCGATCATCACACCAGTCGATCGATGCGCGATGCGCGTCGCCAACTCCTGTAACGACAAGTACACGAGAGCATCGTGGACGGTTGACGGCGCGGGAACCTTGCCACCTGACACCTGTGCCATGCGATCTCGTTCGAGCGACACCGGGTCGACGGCTCGGGTGGTCATGAGATACCCGTAGATCGCCATCGAATGACGACCCTCTTCGGCGGTCCAGCGACGCACCCATTCGCCCCACGCACCATCGGCACCCAGAACCGTCTCGACTGTACGGAAGTAATACGGGAGGTTGTCCTCTGTCAGCAGATTGACGATGAGCGACGACCGCACCGCGTCATCGAGAACTGCACCATCGAGGTCGGCGTCCGACGGCGACCACTCGTGGGCCTGATGTGCCCGGCCTCGCTCGTACGGAACTACTTCGTGAGGAAACCACTCCTTCGTCTTCTGAAGGTGGCGTTCGAGAAGACTCTCGACCTCACCCTCGAGTTCGAACAAGAGCGAAGATTCGGAGGCCATGAGCCGACCCTAGACCCTTTTGCGCCAAACCAGGCAACAACCGTCGTTCCCATACACTTCGACAATGGCCTACACACTCGAATTGGCACAAAAGCTGACGGTCATGAAGAACATCTGGCACCTGTCTCGTATCGACGGAGAGCCCACTCCCCTCGGCACGATCGAGCAAGCACGGATGAAGCTGAAGGAAGAGGTGAAGTGCACCGACCCAGCCGGAAGTATCTGGTTCGGCATCAAGGCACGCAATGTGGTCGAACTGGCCGCCACCTACGACATCGCCGACGGAACCGGGGCCTCACTCGGCACCATGACCAAGGATTTTCGCGCGTCACTCGGTCGATCCACCTATCGAGTGGAGACGCCATCAGGCCAGTGGACCATCACCGAAACGAGCAAAGGTAAAGCCATCGCCCGTCGCGTGGTTGGCGTGGTCACCGACCTGCCATGGCTGTTCCGCGTGCAGTTCCAGATTCTCGATGCATCCGGGAACCAGGTCGGCCACGTAAATCGAGCCAACATGAAGATCAAGGACACATATGAAATTCGCGTGGAAGACGAAGCCCTCGACATGCGAGTGGCAGCGGCGATCGGCGTCGCCGTCGACGCCTTCATGAATCGATGATCTGATGGCTGCCCTCGGAACTCCATACCGAATCTTTCAGGAGGCTTACCTGGTCGACGATCTCGAACGATCGGCCCATGACTGGAATCGGGTCTACGGGGCCGGACCTTTCGTCGTCGCTCGGCATCATCGATGCGACGAGTTCACCTACCGCGACACATCGGCACAGGCAGATGTGTCGTACGCCTTCGGTTACCTCGGCGACACGATGATCCAGCTCATCGTTCAGCACGATGACACCCCGTCGATTTATCGAGACATGTACGCGTCAGGCGAATACGGATACCACCACTGTGCGTATCTCGTGAGTGACTTCGCGGCCGAGCGTCAGCGCCTCGTCGATCTCGGATTCACACCCGCGTGCGAGCTCTTCGCCGATGGAGTTCACGCCTCGTACTTCGATACCCGTTCCGTGAACGGGGGATTCACCGAAATCCACGGGGATCCTCCTCATATCTTGCAAGCGTTCGCCCAATGGCGACGAGCTCACGAGATTCACCGCCCCGGTGATCCGGTCATCTGGGATCCGAGGAAACAACGAGGCACACGCTCGACATCGTGACTCGTTTGTGGAAGGCGTACGCCAAGGCCACGATGCCAAGCGCCGCCAGGTAGGGCTGGACAGGTTCGAAATAGTTCACCGCTCCGGTGGTGCCAAGGGCCAGCAGCACCAACTTGTTGCAGACCGGACAACCGATGGCGAAGTAGGCCAACAATCCGCCGAACGATCCTGATGTGGCGGCCCGATCGAAGGGTCGGGCATTCACATACGTGCCGAGCAGAAGGCCGGCCAACACTGAGGTGACGAGAAGAACCGGCATCGCCCACGGTGTCTCGTCGATGGCACGACCGAACACCGGATTGTCGATCACATCGGTAGGAAGGCCGAGGGCCAAGAAAGTCGTGAGTCCGCCGAGGAACGCGACGAGCCATTGTGTCGGCGTCCAAGAGCGCAACACGGTCGCGTACTTCACGCAGTCAACGGTAGTGGGAACATTCCCTGACGGCCACTAGACGGGCACCATCGGATGCCCGTCAGGTCGAATGACATAGGTGGTACGGGTGCATTCGTCGTAGCGAGTGAGAAATCCCCGGACCTTCGTGCGATTGTGACGCCGGCATAGCGGATCACCATTGGCGACGTCGGTAGCACCGCCCTCGACCCACGGAACACGATGGTCGAGTTCGCACGACAGCAGATTGCAGCCCGGCCAGATGCAGCGGCGTCGACGAACAAGAACCGCGGCCCGACCAGGACCGGTGAACACTCGGGCCCGACGACTCATGTCGATCGGAACACCGGCCGCGTTCATCACGACACGCCGCACTCGGCCCACGAGCGATGCACCGACCACGTCGACTGGATCGAGGTGCACACCACCAGTGGTTTCGCAGCGCTTGTCGAGCAGGTTGTCACCTGGCTGCACGAGGGACGGCAGCCTCTCCCCCTTCTCGAGGGCGGCCAAGGTGCGCTCGTAGGTGGCTTGATCGATCATGATGCTCACCAAGGGTTCGGGAGCAGCCGGGAACTGGCGAGCGGCTGCTGCGAAGATGGCGTACGCCGCATCGGCCCGGCGCTGTTTGGTGGTGCGAGGCAACATGGTGGGTAGATCACCCAGGGCATCTCGCAGAGAGACATCTTTTTGGAGCTCGGCCTGAACAAAACGTTCGAATACCTCGGCGATCAGAGCGCCTTGCGCATTACCGAATCGGCCGTCGACATAGGTGGCCGTGCCAGCCGTGGAGACGCGGAAGTCGCGGCCTTCGTGCACCTCGGCATGGTCACGATGGGCGCCGTCGGCATCGGCGAGTTGCTCCCAGCGGGTGGCGACGGTGTTGAAGTCGTCGTACGGAAGTGACTCGGCGTACCCCACGAGCATGTCGATGAAGTCGCGAAGTCGATCGGTGACGCGACGGTTGGCGTGCAGACCAGCCAAACGAGTGATCTGAGCGACGCCGAGTGTTCCGTTGGCTTCTCGTTCGACAATCGCTGGATATCGCTGCGCCAAGTCGGCCACCTTGCCGATTCTCTTGGACTCGGCCACCGTCACGTTGATGATGCCTCGCACCCAGGTTGATGCCGTGAGGTGCCCATCGTCGCTGAACCAGATGTTGCGGTCGACCGTGGCCACGATCTTGGCGATCGAGGCGTCGATCTTGCGCTTCAGAGTTTCGAGTTCGAGGAGAAGTTCGGCTGCCTCACGAGGGCACGACAAGGATTCGACGCGATCGTCGATGGTGTGAGGAGAGATGAGTCCGCTGTTCGAGACCACGATTCGAACGTAGCGAAGGGGTGTGACACGGAACCGAGGTCACGGATTGTTGCCGCGACCATTTCCCCGACCGTTGGCTCCGGAGTTCCCGTTACCCGAATTTCCGTTACCGGCATTCCCAGCACCCGAGTTGCCCGAAGCACCGACCTGACCCGGCGCTGACACCGACGGCGTATTCCCCGAATTGCCGTTACCCGAATTTCCGTTACCGGCATTCCCAGTACCCGAGTTGCCCGGAGCACCGACCTGACCCGGCGCAGTAACAGCAGGCGTATTGCCCGAATTGCCCGGAGCACCGACCTGACCCGGCGCAGTAACAGCAGGCGTATTGCCCGAGTTACCCGGGCGCGTCGAAGGCGTCGGGGTGTCTTCTCCATCTGCTTCTAGGGAATCGGTGCCGTCGTCGGGGAGGGTCGTCTCGACCGGAACTTCCTCGTCGATCGGCACAGTGGTCTCGATCGGCACTGTGGTCTTCACAGCGACGTCCTCGTCGTCGATCGCGGGGGACTCGACATCAGGCTCGACGGGAACTTGCTCGACGTCGTCGTCAGATGCCGGAACATCGATTCCCACCACATCGAACACATTCGACACCACATCTTGGATGGGTGCAGGGAGATTCCCCGTGGCGGCCAATCCGACACTCGCCGCTGCTCCAGTCACACCGATCCAGCCGATCACACCGACCGATCCGATGACTGCCACGAACTTCCGTCGCAGACGTCCCTTCTTCACTCCTACTTCGAAGGACGCAGCAATAGCCAACGACTGCAAGCGAGCAGCCAGATCGTCGGCAAACGCATCGTCCAGCGGCGTTTCGACTCGCAGGGCCTCGAGGCGAGCAGTCAGTGAACGACGCGAAATGCGACTCATGACTCCACCTCCTCGTGAGAACTCGACGACTCGAGAACTGCGCGCAACTTCGCCATACCTCGACTCAATGCGACACGAGTGGCTACTTCTGACTTACCAATGGCCCGAGCGGTTTCCTTGGTCGACAGGCCCTCCACGTAACGAAGGTGAAGCATGTGCTTCAACTCGTCGGGCATCTGGTCGAGCGCGGCGACCAGATCGGGATCGGATGACTCGATTCCCATGTCGGTCGTCTCGAGGGACGGCTGACTCGCCCAGTCGACGTCGACCTGCTGACGACGACTGCGCTTGCGAACGTCATCGACGATTCGAGCGTGGGCGATGGAAAACACGAAACTCCTCAGTTCAGCGTGACCGCCTTCGAAAGTGGCGATCCGTCTGGCTATCGCCTCGAGGGTCGAACCTGTTACTTCTTCGGGGTCGGGATGTCCGAATTTTCTTGCGTAGCCCGTCACAGCTGAACCGAACTCGTTGACGAACCAGCGCCAGGCCCGGGGATCACCGCGCTTCAGGTCAGCGATCGACGGTCGGCGTATCGCCATCAGAGTGCCGTTCCGACGAGGGCAAGAGCAGTTCCCAGAAAGAGAAAAGGGCCGTAGGCGACCAAGCGTTGTCGAGGAGCACCTCGCCACAAGCTGATCGCCGCCACCGAACCTCCCGCCACAGCGGCCACAACCCAGGCCGCGAGACTCGCCCAAGGATCGAACCAGCCGAGAATTGCGCCGAGGAGCGGTGACACCAGAACATCGCCCATTCCGAGCGACCCACGTGACACCAAGCGCAGAACCAACGTTACGGCAGTCATCACAACCGCGCCGAACAATGGACCCCAACGCCCCAACTCGGCCGGACCTTCGAAGATCGACAGCACCACGACGACGATGGCGAAAGTCGGGAGACTTACTTCACGCGGTAACAGCTGAACATCGATGTCGATCGCTACCAATACGGCGATCGCTCCGACGACGAGTCCCCACACCGCCCACACCGGCGAGAGCCACGACTCGTCCGTCGTTCGTTCCGTGGCCACGACGAGCGAACTTCCGATGACGAGGGCGCCCATCACCCACCAGGTGACGAGGCGAGGCGACGGACCCGTGATTCGCGACGACAACCTGCTCCACGACCACCACGTCGTGGCGACGAACAAAGGTACCGCCCACATGCACCCCCAGTATCGCAGTGGGATTCACATCATCCACGGCAGACGATCAGCCCGGCAGTGACTCGACCAATCGGACGATCGCCGGCCCCACGATGACGACGAGAAGCGTCGGAAGTACACAGAACACGGTCGGAAAGATCATCTTCAACGACAACTTGGCCGCATGCTCTTCGACGGCCTGACGACGGCGACGTCGAGCCGTCTCACCTTGTTGACGAAGGACTCCCGCCAAAGGAGTTCCCAATTTCTGGTTCTGTTGAACGGCCGAGACGAACATCGATACACCTGGGGTAGGTGTGCGCTCACGCATCTGATCGAGAGCTGTTGTTCGCGGTACTCCGACCCCCACTCGGTCGAGAACGAACGTGAATTCGTCGGCAAGGGCCGTGCGATGACGATTTGCGTACTGACCCATCACTGCCTCGAGCGTCAGTCCGGCTTCCACACCCATGACAAGTTCACCGAGAGCGTCACTCAACTCGAGCTCGACTCCCAAGCGACGTTTCTTCTCTTTCGAGCGGGCCAACATGAGCGGAACCTGCCAGCCGGCTGCCACCAAGAATCCACTCGCCAGCAGATTCGGTGCTGATGGCTGTGACATGACGACCAGAAGAGCGAAAACGGCCATCGAGAGTGATCCGACTACCTGAGCCTTGGCCACCGAGGCGAGTCCGTCGTCGGTTCCCCGCACGAGCCCGACCGCTTCGAGCAGAGTGTCACGCCGATGCCGGCTCAATGATCGGCCAGTGCGCACCCTCCAAGACGACGGCAGGCGATGCACAAGAAGTGCGGCGGCCGACGCGAACATGAGCGACGCGACCATCACGCCACCACCTTGGGCGTTCCGAGTGAACGCAACCAGCGCCAACCGACGAAGCCGAGGAACAGACCGGCCATCGACATCGACCGGCCGAGCGAGGTCTCGACGAGCGGCGCGGTGTAACCCGGACTCAAGAGCGAGACGATCACGAGCATGGCCGGGGGCATAGCGAGGAGAACCTGAGCACTCAAGCGACCGTCGGCGGTGAGACTGCGAATATCGCGTCGCAGTCGGTCCTCCTCCTCGATCGTCTCGACCACCGTCTCCAGAATTTCGACAAGCGATCCACCGTGACGACTCTGTAGCCCGATCGCCGAGGCGACCACACCGAGGTGTCGATCCTGCTCGCGATCGGCGACGGTTTGGAGCACTTCGTCGACGGCCGAGCCGAGCCGAACTTCGGACACGACTTCACGAAGTATGTCGCCGAGCGGTGCCGGCGTGTCCTCGGCGACTTCAGCAAAAGCCGCCATCACATTGCGTCCGATACGTAGGTGTCCCACGACCAATTGAAGAGCAGGGGCCAACTGGTCGGCGAACTGCTCACGGCGTTTACGGTCCCGACGCCCGTTCCACGACCGCCAGGTCATGACCGGAAGCACTCCAGCCAGCGCGCCCACCGGACCGACCGCCACAATGCCGAGCACGGCGCAGAGACCTCCGAGTACCCCGAGGTTGACTGCCGTTCGCGACAGACGTCGACCGCGTCGACCGTCATCTTCCCGAGCCAGGCCCACCTGCTGTCGAGCCCGCAGAACGACGAGACGTCGATCGCGCGAACGGCTGATCTCGACGACGGCCAGAACGGCCGCGCAACCGAAAGCCAGAGCGGAAACGGTCGAGCTCACGTGCGCAATCCCATGAACCGATGGGCCGACACACCTGTCGACACGAGAGGTGAATCCATATCGTTGCCAGAACGCACGAAGAGGTCGGCCGTCGACACGACCTCCCCTTCCATTCCGACCACCTCGGTGATCGACGACACGAATCGTCGGCCCGCAGCGTCGCGAGTCAACTGCACGATGACGTCGATCGCCGAGGCGATCTGCTCACGGATGGCGCGCAGAGGAAGTTCCACACCACCGAGAAGAACCATCGTCTCCAGACGTCGGAGAGCATCACGCGGAGAATTGGCATGGAGAGTCGACAGTGATCCTTCGTGCCCGGTGTTCATGGCCTGCAACATGTCGAGTGCTTCAGATCCACGAACTTCGCCGACGACGATTCGATCGGGTCGCATACGCAGCGAGTTACGCACGAGGTCGCGAATCGAGATCTCACCGGCTCCTTCCGAGTTCGCTGGACGAGTCTCGAGACGGATGAGGTTCGGCAGATCGAGTGACAACTCCACGGCGTCTTCGACCGTGACGACTCGTTCGTGCCGAGCGATGTACGACGACAAGATGTTCAAGATCGTCGTCTTACCCGTACCGGTACCGCCACTCACCAGCACGTTGGCCTTCGATGCGACAGCACCCTTCAAGAAATCGGCGGCTTCAGCCGACAGCGATCCTCGCTCGACGAGATCGTCGGTGGAAAGCTTTCCAGCTGTGAATTTTCTGATGGTGATCGATGCTCCGTCGACAGCGAGCGGAGGAAGTACCACATTGAGACGCGATCCGTCAGGCAGTCGAGCATCGACCATCGGAGACGATTGGTCGACCCGGCGGCCCGACGTACGAACCATACGATCGATCACTCTCAGCAATTGTTCGTTCGAATCGAACGAACGATTCGTATGACGAAGGATCCCGTTCGACTCGACGAATACGGCATCGAGACCATTGACCATGATCTCGGAGACCTTTGGGTCGTCGAGCAGATCCTGGAGCGGACCGAAGCCGAGCAATTCGTCGAGAACGGCCGCCCGAACCCGTACTGGATCGCCGATCGACGACGACACCTCCGGAAGCGCCATCACCGACGACACATGAGACTCGACGAGAACCCGCAGTCGATCGTCGGACATGGTGGCTCGGTCGGGCACCTCCGACAATCGGTCGCGAACTCTGTTCACGATGTCACCGAACTCGGCTCGTGACGGCAACCGGAATTCGGATTCCTCCGATTCGAGGGGTCTGATCGGCGTGACGTTCGATGTGACCCGATCGGCGCGGGCGGCGAGACTCACGACTTACCACCGAAGGCGAATCGTCGTCGAACTACCACGTCATCAACTCCGAGGATGCGATCGCTGAAGTCGAAGAAAGCACGCGCGATCGGTCCTTGAGGTGACGACTCGGTGACCGGCGAGCCCTGATTCATGGCGGCAGCCACACTCGGGTGCTCGGGGACTTCCAGCACCGCCGACATTCCGAGGACTGCCTCGACGTCCTTCACCGACAAACCCACCCGGGTAGTCGATCGATTGACGACGAGGTGAACTTTCGACACCGACATCTCGAGTTGCGTCATGGTGTCGATCAGTTTGCGTCCAGCCTGTACCGACGGGACATCGGTGCCACTGACGAGAACGATGTGGGTCGCGCGATCGAGAGCTCCGAGGGTGTAGTCACTGATTCCGCCTGCAGTGTCGAGCACCACCGGACGCCCGAGCTCGATGAGTCGATCGACCACGGCGAAAGCTTCGGCCGGCTCGATGCGATCGGCTTCGACCGGATTACTCGGCGCACACAGCGCCTCGACTCCCGTCGGATGGGTGGCGAGCAACGATGACAGATCGACCTTCGAGTTCTCCTGAAGGCGACGAACCGCATCGTCGAGCCGATGAATGGGATGAAATCGCAGAGCGTATTCGACGTCACCGAAGTGAACGTCGAGATCGACCAGAACGGTCTGGTGGCGGCGACCCAGGGCCACGGCCAGACTCGACGACACGGTGGTCTTTCCATTGCCACCCTTCGGGGACACAACGGCAACGACAGGGGCCTTGCGAGTACTCATGCGCCCACCAACCAGATGCGATTGTCGTTCGCGGCCACGAGCACTGCCGATAGCGACGACCGAGGGACTCCGAGCGAGATCACGGCCTCGTCTCTCGGCCCAAGTTCGTTGGGTGACGGAGCCTCGAGAACCACCGCATCCTTGGCAATCGGCAACGCAACGTCCGCGCCGATGTCGTAAATGTCGACCACGTCACCGGTGGTGACGAGCGGACCGACCCAACGCTGCGCGTCGAGTCGAACCGAGACAGCGACGAAACCGACTCCGAGCCCTTCCACCACGTTGGCAGCGAATGACGAAGCGAGCAGTTGCTCACCAGCCACGTGATCGGAGATGAGCACACCCTCGGGGAGATCTTCGACCGAGGACAGCACACCCGTCGCTCGGGCGTCGGCTTCCAACATCTTGACCTCGACACTCGTCACCAGATCTGAGGCCGACGTTCCTGCCTCGACCTCACGCGTCACGACCAAAGTGGGTTGACGCTCATCAGCGTTCGCCGCCTCGTCGTTCTTGGGAAGCACCATCAACGTTCCGAAGGCCACGAGTACGAAAGCCAATGCGGCCGGAACGAAGCGTTTCAGTGCCTGGGGATTCTTCATGAACACACACCTCTTCCATCGAACGAGCACACTGCCCATGACGAGACGCCGAAGTCTTCGACTGCGACGTCACCTGGTGCCCCCTTCACGGTCCCCTGCTCGAAGACCACTTTCACGTTGCGATTGCTCGCCGCACCGGTCAGATTCACCTCGACGATGCGAACTTTCACGAAACCCACCACGTCGTAGGTCGCGTTCGCTCCCTCGAGACGAGGATTGGCGAACACAGGCAGAACTACCGACTGTCCGACCACTTCGTCGAGGTTCAATGCCGGAGACGGGATACCCGGGTCACCGTCGTAACTCTCTGCCACCGATACCGAGCCTGGGTAGCCATTCACGATCCAACTCTGAGCATCGCTCATCGAATTGGCTCCGCCGTCGAAGTCGAGGATTCCCCAATTACCCGGAACCTCGGTTCCGCACTCGTCGGACTCCGCGTCGATCCCGATCGTGTAGGTGGTCGTCGACGACTTTCCGGAGTCCAACCAAGCTCGAAGAGCTTCATTGGCCACGCACATCGCCGTCGGGCGCAGGCCGGTGATCCTGGATGTCGGGCCGATGCGGACCGATGCCGAGGCCGCAATGCCGGCCGAGTCGCGGCCGAAGAGTTGTGCGAAGTGTAGATCCACGTCATCGGATGCCGCCACCGTCGCCACCGAACCGTTGGCCGTGGTGGTCGTCGAACACGTGGCACCGGACGGCACGAGCGACAGAGCCGACGGCGCGCAAGTCGTGCCACCCAGAGCCGACGACTGAGCCACGGCCAGAGCCGAGGCCTCCACGTCGTTCTGCAACTTTTGCTTCTCCATCCAGACTCGTCCTCCATCGGCGACTACGGCCATGGCCATGGTCAGCGGAACGAAGGCGGCTGCCACGATGACTGCGACCGATCCACGATCGGTGACATCACGGGACGCAGACGAACGTCGACGACGCATCGAGATTCACCGTCCTGCTGCCGATCACCGGGATCGACACGTTCTGCACGGCAGTCAGTCGAACCTCGGCTGTTCCGTTCGAGCAGTCCTGCACGAGCTCGCACGACGTCGTTCCGACATCGTTCCCCGACAACCCGTCGAGAGCTGTCGGGCAGGCTTGCATCGGCTCGACCGAAGCGACACGTGCCGCATCGCGAGCCGCTGACTGCAAGTGGAGCTGATCGAGAAAGACCATTCCACCGTTGACGATCACGAACAACAGAACGACGAGGAGTGGCAGAACGAGCGCGAACTCGACTGCCGCCACTCCATCGTCCGTCGTCCTGGGTCGCCGCATCGACTCAGGGAAGGATCGAGTCGAAGAGTCCGCCTATGCGGCCACCGAGAGCGGCAGCGGCAATGGCCACGACACCGACGATGCCGGCCAGAAGGACGCCGTATTCGGCGGCCACGCCACCCTGGTCAGCCTCAGGAGTTGGGGCCGAGAGGCGGTTGAGAGCTCGAACGATCAAGCGATTCATGATGTCTCCTCTGTTCATGGTGTCCACTGAGTCGTGGACCCGACGAGGTCATCGCACGAAATGCGGATGTGTTACATCAACTGAGAATTTCTGAGGTTTTCTTGAAAGAGCCTGGTCGAGGGCTCTCAGGGCTGGTCGAGACCGAGTATTTCACGGGCGGCCGCCGTCGGAGTGATGGTTCCCTCAGCCAGCAACTTCTCGAGTCGTGATGCCGAGTTGCGAACATCGGCGCGTCGGCGGAAATCGTCGACAAGTCGTTCTTCCACCGTCGACCACATCCAGTCGATCTGCTGGCGCACGCGACGCCGGGCGAAATCGCCCGACTTTTCCATGGCAGCACGGTGCTGCTCGATCTGCGACCACAATTCGGCGATTCCATCCCCGGTGAGCGCACTGCACGTGAGTACCGGCGGAATCCACGACGCGCCCGGCGGATGCAAGAGTTCGAGGGCGGTAGCCAGTTCGCGAGCAGCCGCCTTGGCCTCCGTCACGTGCGAGCCATCGGCCTTGTTGACCGACAGCACATCGGCAAGTTCGAGTACACCCTTCTTTATGCCCTGCAACGAGTCACCCGTTCGGGCGAGCATGA